>JAGNQL010000103.1 GCA_017989135.1 Burkholderiales bacterium | reverse complement strand
CGCACGTGAAACTCGCGCTCCGAGAGTCCGTTTGTTTTCACAAAACTATGTACTGCGCGCGCGGCACCGATCCACTCAACTGTAGATAAGACGGACTGGTGACGGTAGTAGCGCCGATTGTCCGCCTCTCTTCCTGGTGGTATGCCGACCTCAAGCAATCCTGCTACGACTAGCGGCGAAAGTTGATGCGCAGTGAGCTTTAGGAGCGTCGCCACCTGCTGAGAAGGCATCCATTCCGTTGCAGCGTAGCAGTCCGGGTCCCCCTTCTTTCGACCGGTACGGGTAGCAAACTGTTGGATTGCAGCGATCTGCGCAAGATCGACATTCGCTAAATCACGTCTTCGATAAATCGGTACCAAACCAGCGTCCACACGCGGACCGGAGACGGGCAGAACACCGATGTGCTCCAGCTTGGTGGAGAGAATTGTTCGACCGGCACCAACCTGCTTAGCCAGCGTCGTTAGAAATACGAATTTGCGGTCGAACGCGTTCAACGCGGCTTCGCTTATCCATACGGCATTCGATGTCGCCGCGGTTGAAAATGCTGATAGCCTTCCCGCCTTAACGGCGCGTCGCACGGCGTCAGCATATGTTCCTAGACGGGCGGCAGCATCGGTCACTGACAACGCGTTTTGGGGCTTCACCGTCGGCTTTCGCGGAAAAGGCTCAGTGTCGACGCCAGACAGGCCTCTAAACCAATCGACGTGAAGCACTTTGACGTGACCGGCTTTTATCGCCAGTATCCGGTCAATTAAAGCCCCTGAACCAACGCCGCGCTGCATCAGACTTTCACCTTGCCGGTTCGTTTTCGTCGGCGCCAAATCGGAGAGCAATCGGCAGAGTGTGGCCTTGTCGTAAACCCATTGGCGCGGCCCGGGACCCCGTCGCCGCGACAGTAGCTGGGCAGACACCAGTTTTCGCAGGGTTGCGGCCGAAACCTTCAAAAAAGACATGACCTGTGCGGCAGTGAATGTCTCATCGTTACATTTACAACTCGCGCAATTCCCGTGCGAGAACGTGGTCTTGAGTGACTCAAGGATCGACAGTACGTTTTGCTGCAGACAAACCTGTTCGCTTACAAGCCAAGGTGTTGCTATCGCGGCCAATGGCAATCCGGGGGATCGTGCTGCACCATCTTGGAGTGCCGTAGCAAGCGCTTCAGGTTCGCACTCGACCACGCGCACGGCCAGGTTTAATGCGGCATTGCGCGCCTCGCTCTCATCGATGCGATCACGTCCCATTAGGCTCAAAGCTTTGACGACCGCTTGCAGGCGGGCATTGTCGCCCGTCCTCAAATAATGGAGAACGCGGGATGCGCCGTGGCTGTCGACCCAAATCAGCTCAGCCGCCTCGAGTTTTGATTTGCATTCCGCGCATCGATCAAAGCGTGATGCCACCCAATTCAAAGGGGTTTGGCACGATGGGCAGTGCGACAGCAGCGCGACGCCGTGATAAGGGCACGCGTCTACAAACTTCAAGTCATGGATCGCCTTGGACCAACCTTCCGACACGCAAGTTGGGCACACGGATCGCTCATTGCCGCGGATCCAAGCAGGCGGCACGCTGGCTAGCATCATTTTCAGCGGCTGCCGTTGGGTGAATCCGCCCGTCTTTGAAAAAAATGCAGCCATAAAAAAGTCACTGTGGCCTCCCGCTTCGTTTGCCAGCGCTGCAACAAGCTTCGAATGACCGGCAACGTGGCCCACTGGTTGGTTTTCCGCGCGCAGCCCTAGCCATTGCGCGAGTTGTTCGATTGAGCTAGCGCCGTTTCCTGTCGCTGTTCGTTGCAGCACGCTACGAGGGCTCTCGTCCGCTTGAGGAAGGGCAACAAAATGAAGGTGTTTCACTTGCTCCCGCCATTGGCAATGATGTTGTGCAGTTGCTGCATTGGCTGTCTGAATGGGTTCCCGTGCCTCATCAAACAATGATCCACCGTGATGCTTTCGAACGCCACGGCGAAATCTTCCCAGACAACTCGTCGGCCAGGCACTTTAAATGCCGCATTACTTACTTGAAAGAGAAGGAGTCGGATCGAATTCATGTTGCCGCCCGTTGCGACGTAAAAAGCAGCCGCTTTGTCCGCGTCTGTGAGCACGGGCGTTACAGCAAGACCCGCATGCGCAACCATGGCACTGCTCAGCGCTTTCAACACTTTGATGTATTGCGAGGATGGTTCGGTAGAAAATGGAAAGTGCGACAGGGACGCCCGATGCGGGAACCTACGTTTCGTCTCTGGATCTTCATCGATAATGGCTTCGCACTTAGGCAAACCAACGAGGACGACGGTCACCCCGGTTTCGTTGATGAGGTCCTTCACCCAGTCACGCACTCCACCTAGAACTTTGCTCGCATCGCTCCGAAGCAGGTGGTGAAACTCATCTAGAAATATCACTTCGGTCTGGCACGTCTCGATGAGAGCACAAAGCCGACTGGTGAGAATCACTTGGCTTCCAGTAAGTTCGCTGCAGCCCAGCTTCATGAGCATGACAGTGGCGAGACCTTTAATAGTGACCTGGGCCGAAACGCAACAATAAAAGGCGGGCACGACCGTGCGGATCCCGCTCGCATCGACTTGGTCGCGACGTATTGGCCGCTTATGGACAAGATATTCGCAGACGGTAGTCTTGCCAGTGCCGGACTCGCCCGTGAGCATCGCGGAGTGCGGCTGACCCGAGGACTGGGTCGCCTCGATGGCGAGTTCGATGGTCGCGACGGCGCGTGAGTAGATCAGGTGTGAGACAACGTACTTTGAGAACTTCCTCAGGGACGGAGAATTGTTCTCTTGGATATTGTTGCTTTTCACGGCTACTGCAGCACAAAGCCGTCAAGATCCTCAGGCCCATCGATCGCGTTCAGCGCCGAAGGCTCTGCGCTCATCTTGACCGGACTCGCGTTCGAATCAAAATCGTTATCTGGCGAGGATTCATTCGTGGGGGGTAACGTCTTTGGTTTCGCTCTGGTTCTGGTGCGCCGCGCCTTTGACACGATCGTACCGGTCATGTTCGACGCCAAGCGCGACGGCACGTCACTGGTCACATGCGTTGTCATGTCTTCCGGTGAGGCCACTCCGTTCGGATTTGCCAGCAGCAATGTTTGAGCTGGCGACTCGACGCGGGCACGCTGCTTTCTTGCGGTTTTCGTGTCTGCCCTGAGTTGCCGATACAGTACCGCTTTGGCTTGCAGAAGATCGTAAGTGGTAAAGCGCTCCTTCTGCTGGCGAAGTTGTTGCTGCAAAAGGCGATGCTCAAAGAGAGAAAGTCCGTTCTGGTATTCCGGATGCACGGCGTGTGCTTGGTAGAGCAGCGCGCGATCATCGGGGTCTTGAACCCAAACCACCCCGAGATCGGTCTCGTCGTGATAGACGTGCGTCTTGTCACCGCCACGCGCGGCAAGTCGCCGAGCGACGTCAGGCAGGCTTGGCCCTGTCCAATCCAGATTGGCGAAGCTGACGCGACCGCCAGAAATTGCGCGCAACACAACGCTTCGACAATTTAACGCCAGATCCGTTTCAGGGCAGGTGGTCGGCGCGATGGCCTCGGAGGCAACTCGCCACATCTCCGAGGGGGGCAGACTCAACTCGGCGTGCGGCGAAAAGTGGTGGACCTGATCTAGCCAGAACGCGAAACGGTCGCGCACTTCCTCGAGCGTCAACGTTGCCTGGCCCTCAGAATCGTATTCGCCCCGATCGGTCGGATTTGACCGCGTCGTGCCTGGCATCATGTGAACGAGTTGCGTATTGACCGTGCCAAAAAAACGCTCGATGTGCGGCTTCTCGTTCGGTGAGGCCGGTTGCACATAACGTAGCGTGATGCCATAGGTTCCGGCAACCGTCTGCAGGGTCACGTTTTGGAACTCCGACCCGTTGTCGAGCACGAGCTCTTCCGGCGCGCAGGCATAGGGTCGCCCCGACGCGTCTGACATGGCAAGTCGGAGCGCGCGCAACACCTTTGCGCCACAAGGGGGCGTGAACGAAATTTCCCAACCTATGATGCATCGCGTGCAGACGTCCATTAGCGCACACAGGTACGGGCGTCCGATAATTTTGCCGAGCCGATCCACAACCAGCACGTCTAGGAGATGACTGTCTGCCTCGACCCTCTCGCCGATGCGGGTGGAAGGATGAATCGCCTTGCCATAGCGGTGATGTTTTCGGGCCGTTTTGTGACCGTAGCGCAACATGTCGACGACGTGAGGGTCTAAGTCCCAGACTGCCCTGAAAAACGTTTGCCGCGAGGGAATCAGCTGTTGCTGATCTGGCGCGCGGCTCTTGTTGTTGGCATCCAACTCGGCCTTCAACAAGTCATAGACTGCCTGCGCGCTGGGTCGCTCTTTTGTTAAATACTCCTCCTTAATGTAGCGAGCGATTGCATTGATCGCCTCTTCGGGAAGTTTTCGTGCGCGCGTCTGTTGCCGCGCTGCAACAGGTGCGAGCGCCAAAGGATTGCCACCTGCTTGAAGAAATCGGCGGTGCCAAACATAGACGGTATCGTAAGCGGGAGGATGCTCATCTTTGATCGACGCTGCCACCATTTTTGCAATGCGCGCGAACTCCCTTCTAGGAAGCGAACCCCGAAATTCCCGATAAAAACGCTGCACGTAGGCTAGTCGCCGCTCATACTCGTCGCGTACGCAAGCGGGCATGTTCAGCGTGAGCGGAGCTACGGAAATTTCTATCGGCGCTTTGACTTTCAGAACTAGCGTTCCGTTCTTTAACTGCTTCGCGAAATCGGTGGCTGCAACCACGCGCTCCCGCTGCATATGCACGGCACGAAAATGCACAAAACCATCATCGGTTCGCGTTACTTCGTAAAGCTCGCCGTTCAGGCCATATCGCGCGCCGGGCGTCGGTAGAACGCTAGCGTTCGCGCTCATAATCCAGCACTCCGAGTCTGGATGATGCTGTCGTCGCCGAATGGCACGCCGAAGTCAATCTTTACCTCGCCAGAGATCACCAGCTTGGCCAACGCTCCCAGCGGTACGTGATTCGTGCGTGCGCGAATGTCGCCCCAACGGATTGGTCCATCGTAGCCATTAATTCGTTCGCGCAGATACATAACTGCGCGTGTCGGGACGACGTGTGCCTTGGCATAAAGCAGTTTCATATTGCCGAGGCAAGGTTCGCGGCGAATGTCCTTGTTGCATATCACTTCAAACCGGTTACCGAGGGATTCATGATGTGTACGGACTGCGTCGAAGAGACGCTGAAGGCCCAAATTCTCCTGCACACCGTCGGGCTTGACTTCCCAGTATTTGGTCGGTTCCGCTAGGTGGGTCGCCTGAAAGTCGCAGGTGTAACTGTGCAGCGCACTTCCCACCGCTACATTGATGGTTTCAGGTTGCGGCAGGTACGAACTGACAGAGCGATCAAACTCAAGCCCAAGTGCAAAGTCCGCTTCGAGTCGACTTTCGCAAACGATCACGCGACCATTTTTGAGCGATGGAAAGTGGACGATGTGTGTGCCATACCTGCCGCGCTTGAGTAGGCGCGCCGGCTGAGGTTCGTAATCACGTGAAACTAGTCGATAGGGTTCCATGACTTTAGTTCGCAATGAAGAAGACTCACGGAATGTAACTGTATAAATAAACAACTGTCAAGATATACAGTCTTGCAAGTCGATGCAAATACACGGAAGAGCAAATCATCCGATTCCTGCGCAAGGTTGAGGCGATTGCCGATCATTTTTCATATCGCGCGGTCTTTCAGGCAATAAGTATCGAGGACACGCGGTGGGCAAATTACTGTGCGCTTTCTCGTTGAGAGAGGAACAAAGTCGGGGACAGCGGAGGGCCAAGCGCGGTGCGGCCGGAATTGCTGATATCGCTCCAAACTTTGTAGTCAGCGCGCGCATCGAAGCTGCGACTTCCGCACAGTCAAGTGCACGTTCAAATTTGCGTCTGCGCAAGCAATTACCCGCGGAGCGGATTCGTCAGTCCACTGTGTCCGCCGTTTTTCGCGCCTAGCACTCGCGCAACGGCATGTTGCGCAATTGCCAAGCCCACCCCACCCCCACCGTTATCGGAGATCACGAATTGCGAGAGATCGTCCGCCCGGCAGTTTCCTGGATGGCCCGGCGCCCATTGCCCAAGCCTGCATCGCCGAAGCCATCGTCCACCAGCTTGGTGGATAAACTGCAGGGCTCCGCAATTGCTCGCGTCGCGGGAAACAAGAACACCTTCTCAACAACGTGTGCAACAGCCACCTGAAAACAACAAACGACTGTCCGCACCGCATACCAGAAATTCAGGTTCAGTAGGGAACGCACTGGCGAGTCGGTGCGAGGCAAAACTGCGATTGAGATGGCCGCGGTTGAAGGAGCGCGGCATGATGCTGGCATTGGCAATCTGGGCGCCCGACATGTCTGCTTCGTCCAATTTACGCGCGGAACGGCTCGCACAAAACGTTCCACGATTCAACGCTGCATATGACCTCGGGGGGGCGATCTCGCTGAACGCGGACTCGGCGAGGAAGATGTTCCGCTTCTCGTCGACGTGATCGACTCGGGTGGACTTTGGTATTCGCAGGAGGCACGCCTTGAATTTGACCTTCCGCCGAGCGAAGCATCCAGGAGTATCAAGTGGTCACATCTGATGAAAGTGAAAGCAGCCGTAGTTCCGAGTCGGCGGTGCCGCATGCAACTTCCATGTCGTTTGCTAGATTGCTAGAGGTGAGAGGTCCGTTAGCGCCGAGATTCGGCAAACCAATATACGGCGGCTTCGTTGAGACCGACCCGCAGAAGCAACAATGGGTCAACGGCTTGTTGACCGATTGTTGCCTCATCATCGCGTGCGCGGTTAATCCACATCCGTTGCTCTGCCGAAGGCGCTGCGGATCCCCTTCGATGGTGTGGACGGCGCGTCCTACCGGTCGCGCGACAAACTCTGCTGTTGCAAATGCCCTAGCGCCAGAGTCAATGATGTACGCCCCACTGAACTGTCACTGCGATTGTTTCGCGAACACAACCCATTGACGCCCACAAGTTGCACGACTCGCGAGCGCCTGCCCTGTGCCGCCACTTTCGCCGATTCACGGAGCATACTGATGCGAACAACACCGCCCTGGAGATTGCTTTCACCGACCTCCTGTGCTGATTGGACAGACCAATTGAGTGCCTACTGTGCGCTTCGCTCCAAGGAACAATATCGCTGGAATACGATGTGGGGAGGTATGGCCTGCCGGAATTACTTCCAAACGAGGCAGGCTCGTTGTGGACGTGCCAATTATCAAAAATTATCTTGTTTTAGATAATTGCTTACACCGGCCAGAAATGCCGCGTGGACTTCGGTTTCTTCACATTGACGTGCTGCCCTACACACGGGAAATGGGTAGAGCATTCGGGGAACCCTGCGGCATCTGGTGGGATGAAGGCGGCGTTTCTCGGGGCAGTGCACTACATAGATGCGGAACACGAAGCGTTGACTGAGTCACCCCTGCACGCAGTATTTGCTGATTTCGGTTCAGTACGGCTGTGGTACGCCACGATTGCTTTACTAGCAACCACGTATGCAGTAAATTACTCCGATGAAAATCACGCTCGACCTTCCCGCGGATCTGGTTCACGCGCTGAAGCAACACGCGGTGCGACGGCTAACGACGGTGCATGTTGTTGTGACCGAGTGTCTGCGGCTCGCGTTAGATACGCCTGCACCTCGATGGGACGATTTGCCGCCGCTTGCACCGCTCGACGAAATCAGCACGGATGCTATGCCGCGCGTTGATGACTCCAGCAACGCCCCATCAAGCACATGAATGCCTTGCGCTGGGGCCATGCCTACGTAAAAGGCGCTTGCGCCTCGGTCAGGCATTGCAATTGGCCACTTCATCGCGCGGCCGCGCCTAGGAACTTGGTCCGCGAAGCGGGGACGCGCTGGGTTAGCTGCTGCGCACCGTACTTCTGACCGATTACTTCGTGAACGCCGAGTTTCGTCAAAAACTGCGGCGAGTGTTGCATCGCGGTGAGGCGGTCAATGCGCGTCAGCGTGCGATCTACACCGGGCGCATCGCCTCTGTCACTGAGCGCGCAAAGTCCATCACCTGTCCGCCCCGCCCCCCATTAGGCGTGCGGACGGTGTTTGTGTTCTTAACGCGCCCAATGGTTCAGTGCAGTGTAAGTCTCGGACACACGCGCTGGCCACAGTGGGCGTAGTCTGCATTAGAGCGCTCTGCGGCTAGTCGACTGTTCATCGCGCGCGCGGCGCACGGCGTCTAGCAATATCGTTCAGGCCGCAGGCGACAGGGTGCGCAACTCTAGAGCGTTTGGCGTGACGGCTCGCGTACCTAGCTTGTAGCTACTTAGACGGCGATCAGCCTAACCATTTCGATCGCGCCGAAAACAACACGTTGCGGAACTCACAGGTGCGTGGCGATCCACGCGGCCACGGCTGGCGAGAGGTTGGCTGCTGCTATGCCAGCGACCGCAGCGAATACTTTCAGAAAACATTGCCTTACTGCACTGACTTCAAGGAGGCGCAGGGCCTCAAGTTTGGTGGCTGCCGCTTCGTTAGCAAAGACTTCGAGTCGATCTCTTCTGCGACACACACGTTGCTCTCGACTTCGGTTTTTTGAGGGCGTCATGTTCTTTCACCTCCAATGGTCCTGCTGAATGTGGGTAGTTTCATCCACGCGGCCGCTTTTTTTGCTCGCAAGAACTTGCGCTCTCCCGACAACATGAACCTTGGCAACCCCGAAGCGGGGAGACGCGTACGCGTCGCACGACACCGATAACCCGTCGAAGGCACAAGGTACCCGCGCAAACGCCGTCAGCTCTTCTAGCGCAATGCAGCGCCTTGCAGCACGGCGCTTGATCCGCTAACGCTCGATGGGCTCAAAGACATGTGGACACCAATGGGCCCGTTCAGACAAATCCGATTTCCAAAGACCTGAGCAATCTAAGGGCGATATGCCGTTAGCATTGGCTTTCATATATGTGGATGGTGAACCATATAGGTGCGTTCCGCGATTTCATCGCCGCCTCGCATCCCTCGCCATCGCTCACTTCCCACGACGAATCACGACCCTCCATGAAATCCCCTCGATCGCTCCGTCTTCACATTCCGATATTGACCGCCTTCGCGGGGTTCTGCATCAACAGCACGGCGCACGCCGCCCCGCCCACGGTCTCCAGCGCCCAAGACAAGCTCGCCGCGATGAGCGTGCCATTTGTGCCAAACGCCGGACAGTGGGACAAACGCGCCGCATTCGC
>JAGNQL010000331.1 GCA_017989135.1 Burkholderiales bacterium | reverse complement strand
GATCCGATGGCGCCGATGAAGCCCGAGCACAAGGCGCACCTCGAAGCCATGCTCGGTGAAGTGCATCAGCAATTCATCAAAGCCGTCAAAGAGGGGCGCGGCGATCGCCTCAAAACTGCCACGCCTGGGTTGTTTACGGGCTTGATCTGGAGCGGAAACAAGGCAATTGAAAATGGCCTCGTTGACGGCCTCGGCACGGTCGAAGGCATCGCGCGCGACATCGTGAAAGCGGAAGACATCGTCGACTACACGATCGAGGAAAACGCCTTCGACAAATTTGCGCGTCGCATGGGCGCGAACTTCGGCGCCGGCGTCATGCAATCGGTCAGCAAAATTAACTGGAAATAGGGCGCTACAGGCCATGACTGACACCACAACTCTTCCCGATTCCACGACTAGCGCCGCCAAACCCGCGCTGCCCGATCACCTCAGCGCCGACCCGCGCAGCAAGCATCACCACGCCGACGTTTTCGAGCACGACATCGGCATCCGCCTCAACGGCAATGAACGCACCGACGTCGAGGAATACTGCATCAGCGAAGGCTGGGTAAAAGTGCCCGCAGGCAAAGCGCGCGATCGGCGTGGAATGCCGTTGACGATCAAGCTTAAAGGCGTGGTTGAGGCTTATTACCGGTAAAGAATTTTGACCGACGTCGTACGTGCAGGTCTGCACGCGCTTCGAAGACACTGCGTGTTCCGTACGCGCCGGGGGCGCTGAGTTTTCAACCCAGCCTATGTTTCCTTCGTGACAACGAGTGGCTTCACAGCTTTCCGAAGCCAACGATCGCGGGCTGGTCTATAGACGGACTTTTTTCAAGATGTCGACTGTACTCAAAAAGCGCGTGAAACGACCGTGCAACTGTCGTTGCTCGCGAAAAGTTGTAACCGTAGGGCGGCATTGCCCTCCCTACCCAGTTGCGTGGGCGACCGTCGTTGCGAATCGTGAACGCAATCGAGGGCGAGCCCGCTCCCACAGGTGACGACACGCGGCGTTACAACGCCCCTATCGCTAAGCCTTCCGCGAACAAGCTCCCCAACTCTCGACAAGCCACCAAATCCTCGTGTCGCAACTCACCGCGCGACGATCCGGCCTCGCCGCCTTGGCGCTTGGCGATGATGCCTTGGTGGGCTCGGCGCATGCGCCAGCCGCTGATGATGCGCTCGATGCTTTGCATCGCGCCGCTGCCGTCGTTACCGGCGCACACGAGCACTGCGTACGGGCGGCCTGCGACGCGGCTTTGCGTGCCAACGCCCTGCGCGGTGGTGTCGCTCATGCACGCGTAAAACGTACGGTCGAAAAAATCTTTGAGTGAGCCCGCCATGTAGCCGAAATTTTCTGGCGAGGCGAGGATCAGCGCGTCGGCGGCGAGCACGTCGCTCGCCTGCGCAATTGCAGCGCTTCGCGTGGTGACGGAAACGCCATCGGTTTCGCTTGCACCCGCACAAAACGCGGCGACCATCGCTCGCGTGCCGCCGCTGGTGGAATGGTGAACGACTAAGATTTTCTTGAGGGTGTCAGGCATAAAAAAAGGGCCGCGTAGTGCGGCCCCATTTTCGTTCGCGCATCGACGTGAATCAAGCGCGACGTTCGATCAACTGCATCAAGGGTCTTGCAGTGTGACGGTCGCGGTCGCGGTGCCGCCTTTGCCGTCGCTGATGGTGTAGGTGAACGCCTCTTGCAGGAAGCACGAGCTACCCGGCGTGTAGTACAACGATTTGCCGTCGGCAGCGATGCTGATGACGCCCGTGCGGGGCTGCGTGATCGAAGTGATGGTGAGCGCGTCGCCGTTCTTGTCACTGTCGTTGGCAAGCACGTTGAGCGGCGCAGCGTTGACGCACGACACAATGTACGAGTCGTTGACCGCGACCGGTGGGTCGTTGGCGATAGCTGCGGCGTTGATCGTTACCGCCACGTTAGCCGTTGCTGTGCCGCCTTTGCCGTCGGCAATGCTGTAGCTGAACGTGTCGGTGCCACCGGCGCAGCTTGCTGCGTTTGGCGTGTAAACGATTCTGCCGCCGGAGATAACCGCCGTGCCCTTGCCCGGCGCGGTCACGCTTGTGATGGTCAGCGTGTCGCCGTCGAGGTCGCTGTCGTTGGCGACTACGTTGAACGTGGTCGGCGCATTGCACTCGACGGTGTATGCGTCATTGACCGCAGCTGGGCCACGATTGAGGTAGCGACGTACGCCGACAGACTGCTCGCTAGTGGCTTCCGCCCAGCTGTAGGTGTCCACGCTCGTTTTGTGCTGCGCAGGGTTGTGCAGCGCGCGCGTCATCCAGTTGTTTGGTACGTCTTCCACGATCACGCGTTCGACTTTGCGTTCGATCATCGGGGCAGATGTTGCGACCGCCGGTGCCGCGACCGGTGCTTTCGGAGCGGCCGGGGCTACAGCTGGCGTGCCCGGCACATTGATTTGCACTTGCTCCGTTTTTTCCTTGACGATCACGATGTCGGTATCGGCGCGGCGATTACGGAAGCTCTGGCCTTTGACCTCTGGGTACTTTGGCGATTTGCCAGCGAGCGCGG
>JAGNQL010000330.1 GCA_017989135.1 Burkholderiales bacterium | reverse complement strand
CTGACCATCGTGCCCGACACCTTAGAAATTGCACCGCCGGTCGTCGCTACGCTCCATAGCTCGAATCGGCCGTCCACTTCCGCGTCTGCCGTAAACAGCACACGTGCGCCATCGGGGCTGAGATGGAAGTCGTACACATCGCCGCCACCGACCATGCTGCCCTGTGAAATCTTTGCGGCTGCACTGCTGCCGTTGATGGGTACGCTAAAGAGTTCGTCATTAGCGGCGGTTATGACGTCGCCACGAAATACGACGGAGTGCGGCGCGGCGGGACTGATGTGAAACCCGGCGACGCGCTGGGTGACGCCAGAAAAAACCGGGGAGAGGCGCGCAATCGCGGGCGTGGTCGGACTGGGTGCGAGCGGTGCGCTCCATAAGTCAATGAGATTGACAGTGGCGCGATCGGCTGTAAAAACCGCACGAAGGCCATCGCCGCTCATTTCGTACGCGGTCAAATTGCCGCCGAGGACTTGGATTTGCGAGAGGTTGGTGACGGGCGCAGGCGCGGTCGGTCCGGTGATGGGGACGCTCCACAAGTCGTGCGTTCCCGGCGTGACGCGATCGGCCATGAACAAAACCGTCGTCCCGTCGGGCGAGATTTGTATCGCGTCAGACGTGAAGCCAGGCAGCGTCGTTGAGCTGTCCACCTCGCCGCCCGCCGCGATGCTGCCCGAAAGGGTGACTGACGTGGGCGCTACGGTACTGGGCGCGAGCGCGACACTGAAGAGTTCGTTGACCGTCACGCTGGCGATATTGGCGCGATATACGACGCGCGAGCTGTCAGGGCTTATAACGAATGCCGACACACTGCCACCTGCCACCATCGCGGCATTTGAGAGTTGCGTGATTGGCGCGCTAGGCGTCGCGCCCGCAATAGGCACGCTCCATAGATGCAGTCGATTGGCTTGGCTTGCCTCGTAGGCTGTGTAGAGCACCGTTTGACCATCGGGCGTGATTGCGAAACTACGAATATCGGGCCGCGCAAAGTCAAGCGGTTGATTCAAGCGCGTCGGCTCGCCGCCCGAGAGCGGCACACTCCACAGTTCGCGTGATTGACCGGCCGGCCCGTCTCGTTTAGACACGAACACCGCGCGCTGAGCAGAATCGCTAATTTGAGGACGCGTTGCGGCTATCGTATGTTCAACACCGCCGTCTGCGCGCATGGTTCCTGAAAGGCGCACGACGGTTGCTGCTTCAACGCATCGCACGAAACCGACGAAGGTGCCAATGCAGAGTAATGTGTTGAACAGGCGTAAAAGGGGCGTTCGGCTCATAAGGGGTGTCTCGTCGGCAGTGCGGTTGGTGGGCCGGGACAAGTCCGTGCTCGCGTGAAAATTAGGCTTCATCCAGCTACACGTAATTTCCGGCGCAACTCAGACATTTGGCGCAAATTGAAATTGCATGCCGTCTGTTGGCTCGGATGGCTACACTTTCGCTGTGGCACCGCACCCGTTTCAATGACGAAAGTAGAGCCGTGGAACTGACGCTGCAAGCGATGAAAACGTTGTCCGAGTTGATGGATCAGGCGCTTGATTTGCACGGTGACGCGCGTGCGAAGTGGCTCGCAGAGCAAGCTGCTGGGCCAAATTCATCGCTGTATCCGCATTTGGTCGAAATGCTCGACCGACAGGCGCGTATGGACACCGCGTTTCTCGTGAGTCCGGCGCGCGTTGGTGGTGTCGCCGCGTCTATCGCGCCAGCTTACCGGGCGGGAAGTCGCGTTGGCCCTTATGTTCTCCAGCGCGAAATCGGGCAAGGCGGCATGGGGGTGGTTTGGCTCGCAGCGCGCGCCGACGGCACGATGAAACGGAACGTAGCGCTCAAGCTCCCGATGCTCAACCGAACGCTTGCGCTAGCCGACAGATTCGCGCGCGAGCGGGACATCTTGGCTCAGTTGGCGCATCCGAACATCGCCCGACTTTACGACGCTGGCATTACCGACGACGGCCAGCCGTTCTTAGCGCTAGAGTACGTTGAGGGCAAGCCCGTTACAGAGCACTGTGACGCGTTGAAATTATCGGTTCGTGAACGACTCAACCGCTTTCTGCAGGTGATTGCCGCCGTCCAGTCCGCGCACGCCAATCTCGTGATCCACCGCGACTTGAAACCGAGCAATATTTTGGTCAGCGACGACGGCCAGGTACACCTACTCGACTTCGGGATTGCCAAATTACTGCACGATCCACTCGGGCAAACGTCCGAAACGGAACTGACGATGCTTGCTGGACGCTCGCTCACGCTTGACTACGCGAGCCCGGAGCAGTTGAGCGGCAAACCGATCAGTACCGGTAGCGACGTGTATTCGCTCGGCGTGGTGCTCTATCAACTGCTCACTGGGCAAAAGCCCTATCTGCTGAAACGTGGGACGCGCGCTGAGCTTGAGGAGGCGATTCTCACCGCCGAACCGGTGCGCATGAGTGACGCTGTGCGCCGAGGCGACGCCTCTATCGCTGCGATGCGCGCACTCACCCGCGACCGGCTTGCGCGAGTCCTATCAAGTGACCTTGACACCATCGTCACCAAGGCGATGAAAAAGGA
>JAGNQL010000329.1 GCA_017989135.1 Burkholderiales bacterium | reverse complement strand
CCTCGTGGTCGATCTCAAAGCGCGCGGCCTGTGGGACGACGTGATGATTTCCGACCTCAAGTATTTCGACGGCGCACTGGCGAAGATCGACCGCATTCCGGCCGACCTGAAAGCCAACTACGCCACCGCATTCGAGATGGATCCGGCGTGGCTCGTTGAAGCTGCATCGCGCCGCCAGAAGTGGATCGATCAAGCACAATCGCTCAACATTTACATGGCTGGTGCGTCGGGCAAAAAGCTCGATGAGCTCTACAAGCTCGCATGGAAACGTGGCCTCAAAACCACTTACTACTTGCGCACAATGGGCGCTACGAGCGCCGAGAAATCCACCGGCAAAGGCGGCGAACTCAACGCCGTTTCCAGCGGCGGCACATCGCACCCGGTAGGCGCGAGCGCGTCTCCGCCCACGACACCCGCAGCTGTCGCGCCAGTGAATCCAGCGGTCGCCGCCATGGCAGCAGGCGGAGCCGCCGCAACGAGCGACGCCAATTTGCCAGCAACTGACATGAAGTTTTGTTCGATTGACAACCCCGACTGTGAGGCTTGCCAATAGCAGCACGCGTATTCAGAAAATTCGCATCCACCAATCGGGCAATAATGCGCGTTATGGGGGGCTTCAGCAACCGCTGATGCTTGCTCACACACCACTACATGGAGACTCAAAATGGGTTTGTTTAGTTTTATCAAGGACGCCGGCGAAAAATTGTTCGGCCACAAAGACGCTGAAGCCGTAGCCGCAGCTGCCGCTGCCGACGACGAAGCCGCCAAGGCCAAACTCGAAGCAACCAACCGCGCGGCGGGTGATGCGATCCAAACGTACATCGAAGCGCAAGGCCTGACCATTACCGGTTTGGTCGTCACGTACGATGCCGCGTCCTCATCGGTCAGTCTATTTGGCGTGGCGGAAGATCAGGCCACCAAAGAGAAGGCACTTCTGTGCGCCGGTAACGTCGCGGGCGTGGACAACGTCAACGACAACATGTCGGTCGACCTGTCGGAGCCAGAAGCGCAGTACCACGACGTAGTCTCCGGCGACAACCTGTCGAAGATCGCCAAGGCTTACTACGGTGACCCGAATAAATACCCGGTCATCTTCGAAGCCAACAAACCAATGTTGTCGCATCCCGACAAGATTTATCCAGGTCAAAAGCTGCGCATTCCGCCGCTCTAACCTGTACGTGTAAGCCGCGACCTCTCCGCGTTTGTTGGAGAGGGTTGCGGTGAGGGTTTCGTGAAGTCCGTGTCGATCCACATCGACCGAGTCACACAAAGCCCTGACCGCAGCGATGTCGCTTCGTCACTTGCGCTAGTTTGGGCGAGTGGTCTTCTGAGCGAAGGAAGAGCGACATAGGCTGTGAGTGCAGGAACGTTCTCGATTCGCGCGAGGCGTGGCCTGCGATTTTGCACATACGATTGCCCATTTTGGGCCGAGTGTGTGTACCTTAAGGAAGGGAGGTGATCTGTGGCAACAAAAGAACACAAGTGGGAGTTCTACCAAGATAAGGCTGGCAAATTTCGCTGGCGCCGTATTGCGTCGAATGGCAATGTGATTGGAGCGTCGTCGCAAGGCTACGTAACCCAAAAAGACTGCAAGAACAACGCAGTGCTTAACGGCTACACCGGCGCTTGAGCTAAACCCTCAAGCAGATAACGCCCCACGGGTACCCACCCGCGCGAGTCTCTCCGCCGGAGCACTTTTTCGCAAGAAAGAGACGCCTCCGGCGGTTTTTCAGAGCGGCTCGTCTGCGTCGCGCAGACCGTTCTGAAAAACCTAACGAGCATCACCCACTCCGCTAGAAGCCACCGCTTTGCAAGATCAACGAGACATCAACGAACTGCGCACGCCAAACCCCCGTTTGAGCAACGCCCGGCATATGGGCGACTATCAAATGTGGCTTCAGTTTGCGGACGGTCGTGCTGGCATCGTTGACCTCTCGGATGACCTTTGGGGTGACGATCTCGAACCACTGCGCGACCCCGGCACCTTCGCCGAGCTCGCGCTGGATGAATCACTGGCAACACTCTCATGGGAACGCGGCGGCATCGATATTTCGCCGTCGTACTTGTATTCGAAACTGGAATCGGTTCAATAGCGCCTGCGCTGTTAGCCAAGTAAACACACCGGCGGCCCGCGCTATTTCGCAGCGGGCTCCCAAGACTAAAAGCATAGAGGTAATGTAAATGCTCAATTTTGACGACGACGTTGTAACGCCAACCCCTGCTCCAGCTGCGCCTGCCGCTGCTAGTACGACCTCCGCGGCCGCGCCAGGCATGCCTGCGCCATCGCCCACCTCAGCGCAAGTCTCGGGCTATCGTGCACAAATGAACGAACAACCGCAAGCAGTCGCAACCGCGCCAGCCGCCACCGGCACCACCAGCCGCGTTCGCGCCGAAGACAAGCGCGTCATCAACGGCGGCGCCGACGTTAACCAGCTCGTCCCGTTCAAGTACACCTGGGCGTGGGACAAATACATCGCCGGTTGCGCCAACCACTGGATGCCGCAAGAGATCAACATGCAGCGCGACATCGAGCTGTGGAAGCGCCCGGACGGCC
>JAGNQL010000102.1 GCA_017989135.1 Burkholderiales bacterium | reverse complement strand
GGCACTGCCGATTGCGCAGGTTGCTTTCGGTGGTGGTACGCCAAACTTTCTATCGATTCCGCAGTTAACGCGACTCATGGGCATGCTCGGTAGCGCTTTTGAACTGCGCTCGGATCGCGAGCAGGGCATCGAGCTTGACCCTCGCTTTCTAGACGAAAAATACGTGAAATCGCTGCCGGGTCTTGGCTTCAATCGAGTCAGTTACGGCGTGCAGGATTTCGATGAGCGCGTGCAAACCCTCATCCACCGCTTTCAGAGTTTCGAGCAAACGGCGCAAGCGGTACAGGCCGCGCGCGATTGTGGAATCAATTCGATCTCGTTTGACTTAGTGTACGGACTGCCGATTCAGTCGCGTGAAACCTTCGCCGCCACACTGGAGCGAGCGCTATCCTTGGAGCCGGATCGCCTTGCGCTCTTTAATTACGCCCACATTCCCGAGCGCTTCAAAGCGCAGCGGCGAATTCCTACCGACACGCTACCTACAATCGAAAAACGTACGGAGCTCTTCTTGTACGCCACCGAACGCCTCGTTGATGCGGGTTATCGCGCCATCGGCCTCGACCATTTCGCCAAACCCACAGACCCATTGGCGAAAGCGCAAGACGATGGCAGTTTGCGTCGTAATTTCCAAGGCTACAGCACGCATCAGAGCGCCGATTTGATCGGGTTGGGCGTATCGGCCATCAGTAATCTCAATGGCGTTTTTTCGCAAAATAGCCCACAGATTGACGTGTACCGTGAGCGTGTCAGCGGCGGCCAGCTAGCTACCGTGCGCGGAATTGCGCTCAATTCCGATGACCACGTTCGCGCCGCCGTGATTGAGGAAATTATGTGTACCGGGCAAGTGGATTGGGCTGATGTTGCCGCTCGATTTCATATCGAACCATCGACCTATTTCGCGAATGAACAAGCCGCACTGGCACAATTCGCCGATGCAAACATCATTACCCACACCGAAAAAGCACTCGTCGTCACACCGCGCGGACGCTTGCTTCTGCGTGCCATCGCGATGGTGTTTGACGTGTACAAAAACGCGAAACGAGAACAGACCATTACCTTTTCACGCATCGCTTAGGTTGCGGAATTTGCGTTGCATTGAGGGCGTACGAGCGTGACGCTTTCGCTGCTCATGTCTGCCGTCATCATGGGGTTGATGGGGGCGGGGCATTGCGCCACGATGTGTGGCCCGATCACACTCGCGCTCATCACACGCACACCGGAACGACCACGCCAACCGCTGATGTCGCACTTTGGTCGGATCAGCATGTACGCGCTACTAGGCGCGCTAGTGGCTGCGTTTAGCGCCACCGTCACGACCTATTTACGCAATGAGGTGTTGCACACCGCGTGGTTGCTGCTGCCGAACTTGTTGTTGCTTTTTTCAGCGTTGTATTTGATGGGGTTTCAGCAAGCGTATGCGCCCATCGAAAAGGCGGGACAGCGCGTGTGGCGAACGCTTGAAGGGGTACGCAGTTGGGCTTCCGCACGCGGCGGTGCAACTGGCGACTACCTTCGAGGAGCCATTTGGGGTTTACTCCCGTGCGGCATGATTTACAGCGCACTTGGCCTTGCGGTGCTCGCTGCACAACCGTTGGGCGGTGCGGTAGTCATGGCGGCGTTTGGGGTGTCCACATTGCCTGTGCTGCTCGCACTGGGTATGTTGTCCAAGAGCGCTGTGCAGCGCCTGCAAACGCCGCAAATGCGCCGAGCGCTGGGCATGGCGTTGCTGCTTCTGGTCGCTTGGAATCTCTATCTGCTGCCCGACCGGCTCAAGGGCGTTCGCTTTTCGTTTCTCTGCTGAACCGCAAGCGGCTAGAGGGCCACCCATAGCGCGCCGAGCGCAAACAACACGAACGCCGCGCCGGCGATCATCACACAGCTATGTGCGCGCCGCCAGTCGCGCTCAATTTGTGCGCCATCAGAGTCGCGGCTCGCGCGAGATAGGAGCACTAGCGCCAGCACCGAAAAGGCAACGGCTAGAAGTGCCATCACGCCCACGATCAATCGCAAAAGCTTCGGCGCCGCGTCCGCACCGAGACCGTGTGTCGCACCGACGAATGCCATCACGCCGAGTAACGCGGCGGACGCCATTACGCTGGCCACCATGATCGTGTTGCGCATGCTTTGCACGATCACAATGTCTCGCTCCGCTGCGCTAGGAGGGGCTTTCATGCGGCCCACCTAACCCAAAGTTTTCTTGGCAATGAGCATGCCGACGAGCATTGCGCCGACAAACATCAAAACCGACGCGCCGCCTTGCACCAGACCCGCAATCGCCGGTCCGGGACAGAATCCGGAGAGCCCCCAGCCGATGCCGAACAACACCGAGCCTGCGATCAATCGCACGTCAATATCGTTTCTGTTAGGGAGCGTTAACGCGCCACCTAGCCACGATACGTCCTTCGTTTTCACCAACGCAAACGTGATGAATGACACCAGCAGCGCGCCTCCCATCACGAAGGCGAGGCTGGGATCCCATTGCCCAGAGGCGATTCCGCCGACATTGAGAAACCCCTGCACCTTGCGCGGGTCCATCATGCCGCCCAGCGCGAGACCGGCCGCGAACACCACGCCTGCGATGAGTGCGATGGCTGCGCCGCGTGCATTTGTCATCCGCGTCACGTTAGCGATGTTCGTGCTCATCAGGCCCCCGCCTTCAACGCATTCAAAATCGCGACGGTGACCATGCCCGCGCCCATAAAGCTCGCCGTTGCGACCAACGAGCGCATCGAGCGCCGCCCGAGCCCACACACGCCGTGCCCGCTGGTGCAGCCGCCCGCAACGACGGTGCCGAAGCCGACCAGCAAGCCAGCGGCAATCAACGCGCCTCCGCTCGCTACGTTCGCTGTCGGTATCGAAAAAAACTTCACGAAAAACGCGCCGCCGATGATGAGCCCCAACAAGAACGCGAAGCGCCACAGACTCGTTCGCGGAGACGAAATCGCTTCCGCCGCAATGCCGCTAATGCCCGCAACGCGGCCGATGCCTTTTAGCAAAATCCACACAGCGGTACCCACGAGTACCCCGCCGACGAATGATTGAAGATAGGGATGCATATAAAACAAAGAAAGAAAATAATGTGAGCAGAGGCTCGATAATTCAACATCTGCGCTCGATACCTGCAACGGCCCAAACGCAACCATAGACAACATGCTACCCATCCAGCTCTTCGACCCTGAATCTTGTACGTTTACCTATCTGCTGATCGACGAAGCGACGCGTCAGGCGACGCTGATCGATCCGGTCGACGCGCAGCTTGATCGCGATTTAGCGGCGATCAAGGAGCACGACGTGCGCCTCGCGTGGGTCGTGGAGACGCACGCGCATGCTGATCACATCACCTCTGCCGGTAAGCTCATTGAGCATACAGGCGCACAGGCGGCAACGCCCGCCGGATGCGGCATCGCGTCCGCGGGCCGGCAACTAGAAGACGGCGACAAAATCATTTTCGGCCAAGAGTTGCTCACCGCTATTCACACGCCCGGCCACACGGCGGGCAGCATGTCTTTTTTGTGGCGCGATCATGTGTTTACGGGCGACACATTGTTGATCGACGGTTGCGGTCGCACGGATTTTCAATCGGGTTCGGCTGATGCGCTCTACACCAGTGTGAAGGAGCGCCTATTCACGCTTCCTAGCGAAACCACCGTCTGGCCGGGCCACGACTATAAAGGCCGAACGCACAGCACGATTGAACACGAGCGCAGACACAATAGTCGCCTCGCGCACACCTCGCGCGCCGAATTCATCGCCTTGATGGATGCGCTGCATTTGCCTAAGCCGCGCCGCATCGACGAGGCCGTGCCTGCCAATTTATGGCTCGGTATTCAACACGAAGCGGGCGCGGACGACAGCGACGCACCCAAGGTTGCCGCTGGTTACGCGGGGGACGTGTCGCCTGAACTGGCCTGGCGCTGGTCGCAGGCGGGCAAGGCGGTGCTGGTAGACATTCGCACCAACGCTGAACGCGAGTGGGTGGGTTTTGTGCCTGGTGCAGCGGTGGTTGCGTGGAAGCAATGGCCCGGCATGACGATGAATCCGGACTTCGACGCCGAAATTCGTGCGCTAGCTGATCAAGCCGCAGGGAAGCCGCTATTGCTGCTCTGCCGCTCCGGTATTCGCAGCATTGCGTCGGCCAAGCGGGCGACCGAACTGGGCGTTGCAGCGTACAACATCCTAGAAGGTTTTGAGGGCGACCCAGACGGAACCGCACATCGCGGCACGCGTGGTGGTTGGCGGTTCCGTGGACTGCCGTGGCGGCAGAACTAGCGCTACTTGAATACCGGCAACAAGAAGATCGCCACGTTCACCGCCAACGCCACGACCCACACGAGCGAGCGTGCCGACTGGCGGCCCGTCACGTAGAGCGCGATGTAAACGATGCGTAGCGCGATGAAGATGACCGCGAGCGTGTTGGGCAACGTGCCGACTACGCCGAGCATGTGACTCACGATTACCGCTGCGGCGAAGAACGGCAGCGCTTCCCAGCAGTTTTCCTGCGCGGCGTTGGCCCACTTCGCGAAGCCGTCTTGCTTCGCCGCCCAATCACGCGGATTGCGATTGTCGTAGCCGCCCTCGCGGCGCGGCACGCCCCACGCGCTGGATTTCGAGATGCCCGCACACACAATCGGCATGACGGCTGCGATCAAGATGCAAAACAGAGCGATGGTCATGGTGGCGTTCCTTGGCGTGGATGAGTGTGGCGGAGTGGCGACGTAGCCTAAGTATTGCCCGTCGTGAAGGCGCGGAATGAAAGGACAAATTGCAGACTTGCGTTCGGGTACAGGCGAGCAGTGCCCGCCCTACGAACATACTTCGGAGATACGGTTAACACCTTTTGCGGTTCGGCGACAGCTATGCGGGCGTTACAGCCCCAAAAATACATACATTGACTTAGTAAATTTTAGGGCGCTAACGACCACCAGTCGGTCGTTGGGGCGTAAAAGCTGTTATCAGATGCGCTTACAGTCCGAGTGCCGCAATCCCGGCTTTCGCGATTTGCACATCCTCCGTCGATTTCACGCCGGACACGCCGACCGCGCCGACGCACTGGCCGTCCACCATGATCGGTACGCCGCCTTCGAGTGGCGTGATCGGATCAACCGACAGAAACGACACGCGGCCTTCGTTCACCATCTTTTCGTACACCGCCGACTCGCGACGACCGACTGCTGCCGTTTTCGCTTTTGCCGGCCCGATCCATGACGAAACCGGTGCCGCGCCGTCCAAGCGTTGCAACCACAGCAAATGCCCGCCGTCGTCCACGATAGAAATCGTCACCGCCCAATTGTTTTTCACCGCTTCGGCTTCGGCGCCAGCAGCAATTTTTTTCACATCGTCGAGGGTCAATACGGGCTTGGTCTTCATTCGGTTTTCACTTTCAGTTTGATAAGAGCGGAATACTTTTGCAGCAACTGTTCGTTGCTTTCAATAAATTCGGGGTGCAGCGGAATGCAATCGACCGGGCACACTTCGCGACACTGCGGCGTATCGAAATGACCCACGCACTCGGTGCACTTTAGCGGATCGATCACATAGAACTCATCGCCCATCCGAATTGCATCGTTGGGACATTCGGGTTCGCAGACGTCGCAGTTAATGCATTCGTCGGTAATCATGAGCGCCATAAGCGCATTTTAGGCGGGCGCGGCTTTGCGCCGCCGCGATTGCTACAAACTCACCGCCCAAGAGAGTTTCGCAAACACTTCCGTCGTCATGCGATTCGGCGTTGCGCTGATCCGCGCATTGCCGTGTGTCACGCCAATGTTGAGCTCGCGCCCGAGGCCGCGTTTGTGTGCGTAGACCAGCGACACCGCCTGCGTGTGCACGCGCGGCGTAACCGAAAACTCGTACATCGCTGCATTGCGTTTTGATAGCGTGCGCTGCGCGATCAGCCGTAGCGAATCCTGAGCGGTGAGATAACCCACGGCAACAGCCTGCGCGGAATACTCGTGCAAGCGCCACGCTGAGCTATTCAAATCGTTCAACCGAAAATCGCTGAGTTTCCATTCGATCTCCACGCGCTCCATCGGACGTGTGTTGAACGTGACACCGGTGAACATCATGCGCGCCAGCGAATCGCTCAACACATCAATGCCGCGCCCCATTTCCACCTCGACAAAGGCGTACGGCAACCAACCACCGGGATTGCCTTCGGCCTTCGCGTACACCGACGGCACATGATGCAGCACGCCGCCCGCCTGCGCTCGCGCATAGTTAAACCAACGTGCTTGCAGGTTCCATTCCGAATTGCGCTGCCCGTTTACATAGATCGACGGCGTCACCCAACGATTGAGCACCTCACCGCTCCATGTGTGTTGCTCTTTTCCGGCCAAGCCTGGGCATAGGTTGTAGAAAAATCCCTCGCGTTTCGCACAGCGCCAGCCCTCAAACTGAAACATTTGATAACCCACTTGGCTAGCGATGGAGTTGTCGCTACGAAAGCCCGGTGACACGGAAGTAACGCCGGACCAAAAGTGCGTCACGCCATCATCAAAATTCCCATCGACATAGGTCAAACTGCCCGTGGATTTGCCCTGCACACTCAACGGTGCGCGCTCGTCGGTTTGGCTGCCGGACACCTGCGCACGAAATCGTGTTTCGTTGTTCGGTCGGTAGATTGCGTCCACCGCTGCCGCGCGATTGGTCGTGCCATCACGATACGTTCTATCCGAAAACAGCGCGCCCACGCTGCCCGTACCAAGCTCGGAGCTGAACGGCCGGCGCACGCGCGCGACAGTGCTTTGCGATGGCCCCTGATCGCGATAGTCGGAGTAATACGTGCCCGGAATAATGACGAAGCCGCCGCCTTTGTCGTTCACCGTCAACACCGTTGCATCGGTCGTCGGGCTGCGATAAGTCGCGCGTGCCCCCCACGCTGGATCAGTCACTGAGCGCGTGTAAATCAAGTTCCACGGCGTCGAATACAAGTCTGTGCCCTCAAGAAAAAACGGCCGCTTCTCTTGCACCTGCAACGCAAATCGCGTGTTGCCTTTGAGCTGCGGCGTATCGAGTTCGAGCTGCGAAAAGTCCGGACGAAACGTCGCGTCGAGCACCCACTCCGGTGTGGGCCGCCATTTCACGTCAGCGCCGGCTGTGAATCGTGTTTCGCTCGCGGTTGGCGCGTTGCCTTCGCGCGTGCGGCTGCTATTGACCGTTACAAACGGCGCAACGGTCAGCCCCGACGCACGCGGCAAATCGCGAATCCCCGTCAAGTCATCCGCCACGCACAAAAAGCACGAGGGGTCGCGCCCGAGCGAGGCTGTGGACATGCGCACCCGCGTGTCGCGAGGCATGTTGCGAAACACGATGAACGAAAGTTTGTCGGGCGCTGGATGCGGCAAACGCAAGGACGACCAAGGGATGCGCATCTCCGCGCTCCAACCGTCAGCCAGAATGACAGGCACCGCTTCGAAGTCAAAGTCTGGCGAAAAGTCTTCGTCGCCGCTGTCTTCGTTCCACACGCCATCGGCCAAGATTCCACGTGCGTTCACGCGAAAAAACTGTGCGAACTTGCGCGCGCCGGTTGGATCGACCCACACGACAAAATTGTCCTGATTTCCGAATACCTTGTCGCGCCGCACGAACGGCGCAACAATTTTTGAAGGATCAGGATCGTATGCACGCAGGCCGAAATACAGCGCGTCGTGGTCAAACAATACGCGCACTTCCGTGCGCACCATTGCGGGCACCTTTTCTCGCGGCGTGTTCTCAATGAATTCGTCGAACACGGGGGTCTGCGCCCAATCGGCTTCAATGAGCTTGCCGTCGAGTGTGATTTTTCCGGTGGTCGGAATTGCTTGCAGCGCCCAACTGCCGCCGCAAGCAAAGAGCAAGCAAAATGCCACACATGCGCCGATATGGCGAACACTGAAACTCAAAACAATCCCCCCAGGCCGCAAGCCATCCCGAACTTCTCTTGCGACAACGCTAACTACAGCATCAACGCGGGATGAAACTTGTGCACGGACACAAGATTACAAACGACGGCGAAATACGCCAAGTCAGATGCGACGAAGTGCGGAAATCCGGAATGAGCGGGATGCGACTACTCGTTAGCGGCCTTGCGTTCAGCCACTTTTTTGATCAGTGCTTCAGCCACAATCGGATGCACGAATTTGCTGAAATCGCCACCGAAGAAAGCCACTTCGCGCACGATCGTCGCCGAAATGAACAGATACTTTTCGGACGGCGTTAGAAACACGACTTCCACGCTCGGGTCCATGCCGCGATTCATGCCCGCCATCTGAAACTCGTACTCAAAATCACTCACCGCGCGCAGGCCGCGCATGATGATGCTGGCGTTTTGCGCGCGAGCGAAATCGAGCAGCAAACACGAAAAGCGCTCAACACGAACGTTGGGCAACTCCTTCGTGACTTCGCGCGCTAGCGCCACGCGCTCGTCAGCCGTAAACCACGGCCCTTTGCGCTTCGAATCGGCCACACCCACGACCACTTCGCCGAAGAGCTTCGACGCGCGTCGAATCAAATCTTCGTGGCCCTTGGTGAGCGGGTCAAAAGTGCCCGGATAAATGCATCGCAGCATGATGGGTGTTCCTCACTTGGCGCAACAGATGTGTTTTATAAATTTTGTTCAGGCGCCGACGTTGTTTGCGGCGTGAACAGATGATAGTGCACCACTCCAGCGCGTCCCGCGCGAGTGCGATCGAAGCCCGGCAAAGATTTCATTTCCTTAGCGTACTCGCAGTAAATGAGCGCCTCCGGCGCAGCGACCCGCTTGATCAATGGGGTCAGTCGTGGCCACCAATCTTCGGCAAACGGCGGATCCAGAAAAATAACGTCGAACTTCTCCGGCGTTGACGCCAAAAAGGCGAACGCGTCCATGTTCATGATCTTCAAGTTCGGTAAATCAAGCTGGCGTTCGTTCTGCACCATTGCCTGCGCGGCGGCGCGCGAGGACTCGATGGCTAGTACTTGTGTCGCATTGCGAGAAGCCGCTTCGAACGCCAGCGCGCCCGAGCCCGCGAACACATCGAGGCAGCGTTTGCCCAACAAATCCTGACCAAGCCAATTGAAGAGCGTCTCGCGCACTCGATCTGGGGTCGGGCGAAAGCCGGACACGTTTTGCAGGTCGGGAAAGCGAATCAGGCGGCGCTTGTGCGTGCCACCAATGATGCGAACTTGATTTTTATAGACGGTCATGGCGCGAGAGTATCGCCCATCGGGCTGACAGGATTCATACGCGGCTGCCCCGATCTCTGTAGGCTCGATTCCGCTGCGCTCTATTGAGGCTACAGCGCTCGAAACTCGCCGCAACGTGCCACACGCCTAAAATCGCGCTTGTCTCGAATCCATGTAGAAAGCGCTCCATGTGGGGCTTGTTTAAGAAAAAAACTCCGCCGCCTACGCCCGTTTCGGCGAAT
>JAGNQL010000328.1 GCA_017989135.1 Burkholderiales bacterium | reverse complement strand
CCCCTCACCCGGTAAGTACGAGATGTCGCTAATGGAGCTCATGCCCGCCTGCATTACGCGTACCGGACGCGGAGCCTCGGCTTTTGCGGCTGCGTTGGGTTCTTTTGTTGACTCCGCACTGGCGTCGTCTTTTTTTCCGCAACCGGAGAGCGTTGCGACGCTGGCGGTGGCCGCGAGCGTTAGGGCGAGAAGGAGGATCTTCTTATTCATCATGCTTTCGGTTCCTTGAAAGACTTGTGTTTGTTGTGATGTGGAAATCTGAAACGTCGACGTTGCGCTACGTGCGCTCAGGCATACCGGCGACATGCGCCCAATAGCGCGTGAGCGCGAGCGTGGCTTCTTCTTGGTAGGTGCCCATCCCGGGCAGCGTGGGGCACTTCGGGTCGTTGCGGTGCATATCGCCGTGCAAACTATGCAGCCCAATCATGATGGCGTAGCTGTGCTTCAAGAGCCGCGCACCTTCGCCAGCGCCAAGCGCGGCGAGCTTCGGAAAGTGTCGTTCTAAGCCCTCGCCCGCAGTCATGAGCCACGTACCCATTTGCGTTTGAAAGTGTTGCGAGGCTGGTAAGGGCACCGCATCAGTCGCGAAGCCAATGCAGCAGGCACCGAGCGGCATATAAATTGGCGCGCTGAACAAGTGCTCGTCCGTGAGCGACATCAATGCGTCGAATGTGAAGGGCCGAGCGCTGTTGAGTTGTGCGATCAGGCTGGTGAAGTAATGCTCAACGTGACGCAAGTGGAGCGCCAGATAGAGCTCCTCTTTGGTCTGAAAATAAAGATAAACCGTGCCCTTCGCGAGCCCAGCGGCTTCGGCCACGTCGGCGACGTTCGCTAGACCGTGGCGCTCCATGAAGAGGCGTTCGGCGGCGTCAAGAATCGTCTGCCGGCGGGCATCCTTGTCCTCGCCATCAATGGCTCGCACACGCCCGCGTCCGCCGCCACTTTCGCCGCGCGTGATGGCTGGGCAGTAACAAGAAAAAAATCGTTGGAGCAGCGTCATAACCGTGTCGAATCGCAATAAATGACTATCAGTCAGTTGCGCCGAACTGTAAATGACTCGCGGTCAGTTGTAAAGTGTTTTTTGCCGAAAAACACTGCGTTCGAAGCGAAAAATCAAGCAAGATTTACTTGGCCCACTCCCGGCAAGTGCGCATCCACGTCACACCTACAGCTTTTGTGGACCAACGACTGCCCAGCGGTCGTTTGAGGGCCATTTTGTAGATTGTCGATACCTAACAAAAAAACAATGTAACGACCGCACAACAGTCGTTCTGTCTATAAAGCTGTAAAGACAAGCCTCTGGAGAGCGGCACACGAAAGGCGGCAATCGCCGTTGCAGCGCTGATCGCGTAGACCTAGCCTTGCCATGGCGCATCAAGCGACGCTATGCCGCGCGCCCCCCGGCATGCCCAGCACGCCCAGCACGGCGATTTGCGCTCGGTGTACGCGTTTAATCGTCCCGGCCAATTACCCATGCGATGTAAGGCGAGCGGGCGCGTAGACGACTCATGAAAACGCAAGGAGCCCCACTCGCAAAACCACACGAGCGCATTTTGCGTAGCATCCATGCGCTGCACTCACGTCACTGAAGAGACTGGACCGATGCCCCCCAACCCACCTTCACTAGCCGCCGCTGCCACCGCCACCATCGCGCCGACGCTCGCCGCGCGTTACGCGCAAGTGCGCGCGGCCACGCTCGCCATCGCCGCGCCACTGTCGGCGGAAGATTGCCAGGTGCAGTCCATGCCCGACGCGAGCCCGATTAAGTGGCATTTGGCGCATACGACATGGTTCTTCGAGACGTTTTTGCTGGAGCCTCTCGCCGCGAACTACGCCGCATTCGACCCGGCGTTTAAGGTGCTTTTCAATAGTTACTACAACACCGTGGGCGAGAAACATCCGCGCCCTGAGCGGGGGCTACTCTCTCGGCCGTCGCTTGAGCGCGTGCTGGCGTACCGCGCGCACGTGGACGCCGCGATGCTGGCGATGCTCACTGGCGCGTCGCAGACAGAGGCCGTGCACTCGCTCATTACGCTCGGCTTTAACCACGAGCAGCAGCATCAAGAACTGATGTTCACCGACCTGAAACACATGCTGTCGGTGAGTCCACTTGCGCCGGTCTACGCGGCGGCCGATCCAACGCAACTAAGCGAGAGTACCGCCCGTGGTTGGAGTGCATTCACCGGCGGACTCGTTGAGATTGGGCATGAAGCAGAGCCGGGTGCCGGGTTTGCGTTCGACAACGAAACGCCGCGCCATCAAACATTTCTGCGGCCCTACCAACTGTCCAATGCGCTGGTCACCAATCGCGAGTTTCTTGCCTTCGTCGCAGACGGAGGCTACGCGCGACATGAGCTTTGGCTTTCAGAAGGTTGGGATCGCGTCAATCAAAGCGGGTGGCGTGCGCCAATGTACTGGCGCGAGAGATCCGACGAGCTTGGAGCCTGGCACGAATTCACGTTGCATGGCGAACATCCGCTCGCTCTTGACGCGCCGGTGTCGCATGTCAGTTTTTTTGAGGCCGAGGCGTATGCGCGTTGGGTCGGTGCGCGCTTGCCCACTGAGGC
>JAGNQL010000327.1 GCA_017989135.1 Burkholderiales bacterium | reverse complement strand
CAGCGCCTCGCCCGCAGCAACTTCGCTGAGAGTTACTGGACAGTGAGCCAGATGGTTGCGCACCACACGGTGACCGGTTGCAATCTGCAACCAGGCGATCTGTTCGGAAGCGGCACCATGTCCGGCCCGACCGACGATTCTCGCGCGAGCCTTTTGGAACTGACCGTGGGCGGCAAAGCGCCGCTCACCCTCGCCAACGGTGAAACGCGCACGTTTATCGAAGACGGCGACGCAATCATCTTGCGTGCGCAATGCGAAAAAGCGGGCACCGCGCGCATCGGATTCGGCGAATCCTACGGCCGCATCCTGCCGGCGATTGCACTTGGTTAACGCGGGTTTTCGCTAGGCCGCGTTTGGCTTGTAGGTTCTAGTATTTCCACTGCAAAACTTATTGGAGAATCGTATGAAATCCCCGTCACTAAAAGCACTCGCCGCAGGCATCGCCGCGCTGGTTGCATGTTCGTTGCACGCGCAAGAGATCACGCTGAAAGTCTCGCACTTTTGGGCACCGGGTGCGATGGCGCCGACCAAAATCATTGGACCGTGGTGCGAAAAGGTCAACAAAGAATCTGGTGGCAAGCTCAAGTGCCAAATCTATCCTGCGATGCAATTAGGCGGTACGCCCGCTCAATTGATCGATCAGGGTAAAGATGGCATTGCCGATATCGTCTACACGCTGCCAGGCTACACCGCTGGACGTTTCCCGCTGATGGAAGTCTTCGAACTGCCGTTCATGAATTTGAATGCTGAATCGTCGTCGCAAGCCGTGTGGGACTACTACCTCACGACGCCTGCCGTACAAAAAGAATTCACGGGAATCAAGCCGTTGGCGTTTCATGTGCACGACGAAGGGTTTGTGCACACAAAAGATAAACAAATCAAGACGCTTGCGGACTTCAAGGGTTTGAAGATGCGCGCGCCAACGCGCCAAACTAACAAGCTTTTGGCGAAACTCGGCGCAACGCCAGTAGCGATGCCGCTCCCTGCTCTGCCGGAATCGATCAGCAAAGGCGTGATCGACGGCTTCTTGTTGCCGTGGGAAGTGATCCCTAGCGTAAAGCTGCACGAGATGGTGAAGTTTCACTCGGAAACGGATTCGAAAGAGCGCGCTCTTTACAGCGCCGTGTTCATCATGGGCATGAATCCCGCGAAATACGATTCGCTGCCTGCAGATCTGAAAAAAGTGATCGATAACAACTCGGGGGCGGCCCTCGTTAAGCACATCGGAAAGACGTGGGATGAATCAGCGATCATTGGCCGCAAAGCGGCTGAGGATCGCAAGAACACGATTTACACCATTCCTGGCGCTGAGCTCGCAAATTGGCGCAACACCTCCGCCAGCCTTTACGACGAGTGGGTAGCCGACGTGACCGCGAAAGGTAACGATGGCAAGGCGCTGCTTGCCAAAGCTCAGGCGCTCGTGAAGAAATACGAAAAGTAATTCTGCTCGTAAGGCGACGAGCAATCGTCGCGCAGTTTTGTTTTGCGTCCTTCGCGTACGAGGTGCGATGAACCAGTCAATTAGCATTGGTTCATCCATCACCTCGGAGCGCACGTGGCCACTTTTCTGCTTACCGATTTCGACGCGAAAGATTTTCAGCTCGAAGAAAAACTGTTTGCCGATGCCGGCCTGCGCTTCGTCACCGCGCAGGCGAAAACCGAAGACGACGTAATTGCCGCGGCGAGCGCTTGCAAGGCCGACGGCCTGTTGATTCAATACGCACCGGTCTCGGAACGTGTGTTGGCCGCCCTGCCTCAGGTTGGGATTTGTTCGCGCATCGGTGCGGGCTTTGACACGGTAGATCACGTCGCGTGCGAAAAGCTCGGCGTGTGGCTTGCCAATTCACCAGACTACGGCGTGGGCGAAGTGGCAACACATGCGCTCGCGCTAGCGCTCGACATCATTCGCGGCACCACCTTTCACACGGCGGACATTCGCGCTGGGAAGTGGCATTACGAATCCAACGGCAAGCGCCGTCGTGCCACTGAAATGACGCTCGGTATCGTAGGTCTCGGTCGCATTGGTAAGCGCATGGCGCATGTGTCGCGCAATATTTTCAAGCGCGTGGTCGCATACGATCCGTATTTGATTGACGGCGATTTTCCGGCGTTTGTGGAACGTGCGCGCAGTCTGAATGATCTGTTCGCGCAAGCGGACGTTGTGTCGCCACACGTGCCGTTAAACGACGAAACACGGGGAATGATCGATGCAAAGTGCTTCGCGGCCATGAAGCGTGGTGGCTACATCGTAAACTCGTCACGCGGCGCTGTGATCAACATTGTCGATTTGTTGGCCGCGCTTGATTCGGGTCAACTCGATTCGGCAGGCCTCGATGTGTTGCCCGTCGAACCCGCGCGGCCCGGTGAAGCGCTCACGGAGCATCCGCGCGTAGTACTCACACCGCACTCAGCCTTCTATTCGGTCGAAAGCGAAATCGAACTTCGCACGAAAGCCGCACGCAATTTGATTACGTGGGCGAACACCGGACGGCCAGATTATCCAGTGGTTGTGGGTACGCGAAAGCTGCCCTAGACCTGTCGCCCACGATATGCTTGCCGTCTCAATTTCTCTCTATTGCGC
>JAGNQL010000012.1 GCA_017989135.1 Burkholderiales bacterium | reverse complement strand
TGACTGTCACTCACACCGAGATGACGCGCTACTTCATGTCCATCCCAGAGGCGGCGCAGCTCGTTCTGCAAGCAGGGCTTATCGGTGAAGCTCGGTCACTATACGTTCTTGACATGGGCAAGCCGGTGCGCATCGTGGAGCTCGCCGAAGAGTTGATACGTTTAGCCAAAGGCAGCGCCGACGCAGTTCCTATCGTGTTTACTGGACTCCGGCCTGGCGAGAAAATGCACGAGGAACTGACAGGGCAAGGAGAACGATTTGTAGAGACAGATCACATGAAAGTCCGTCGTGTTATTGCGGACAGTTCCACTGCGATCAATCTTGATGAACTTAAACGTTGGATTCAACAACCCACCCCAACAGATGTGAGAGCCGAACTCAAACGCTGGGTTGTCGATTTCAATCCGCCTGACGCGCGAGCAATCGGAAGTACGGCCCCGACGTCTCCGACGCCAAACTAGCGTGTGAGCCACGTTGCGCGATGTGACCCGAATCAAACACAAAGATCTCGTCCGCATCTCGCACGGTGCTGAGGCGATGCGCGATTTGAACGACGGTGTATTCCTTGCCGAGAAGCCGCAGCGTGTCATGCACAACTGCCTCTGACTCAGTGTCTAGCGCTGAGGTCGCCTCATCGAACAACAGAATGGGAGCGCGCTTGTACAAGGCGCGCGCGATGGAGATGCGTTGCCGTTGGCCGCCTGAAAGCAATCCGCCACCTTCGCCAACGATCCCCTCGTACGCGCTTGGCAACGCCTCGATAAACGTCGCCGCGCCTGCAGCTGTAGCGGCCCAACGAACACGCGTCGCGTCGACGTCATTTAAGGCCACGCCGAACGCGATGTTGGCAGTGATGGTGTCGTTGATCAGCAAAACGTCTTGAGTGACCACAGCGATGTTGTCCCGCAGTGCCGTCAGTCCAAGGGCATCCAGTTTGACTCCATCAATACTTACCGAGCCGGACTGCGGTTGGTAAAACCCCGCCAACAAGGCCATGGCTGTTGACTTACCGCTACCCGATGCTCCTACAAATGCAACGCGTTGACCCGCCAAAATTTCCAGCGACACGTTGCTCAACGCCTCGGCATCACGACCTGCGTACCGCACCGTGACGCCCTCGAAGCGAATGTTTCCTCGCAACGCCGGCGCAGTTTTCTCAACCAGTTGCGGTTCAACAGGCTCATCGAGGACCGAGAAAAGGCTCGTGGCTGCAGCGAGACCGCGCTGTAAGACCGCATTGATCGACGACAGGCTTTTGATTGGTGGCAGCAGCGATAACAACGCGGTAAAGAACACAAAAAAATCACCCGCCGTCATGGCCTTGCGTTGACCCTCTTGAATTGCCAAGGCGACAATTCCAGCGATAGCAACCGACACGACAAGGTGCATCAACGGCGCGCTCGCAGCGTTGGCTGTTTCCTGTTTCATGATGGTCTGACGAACGCGATTGCTGCGCAACCCAAAGGCGCGCATCATTTGTTCGTACGCGGCGTAAATTTTTATGGAGCGCTGGTTGCTCAAGCCTTCATCAGTAAAACGCGAAAGCTCGCCCATCTCCGATTGGAGTGCGACGCTCGCGGCACGCAGTCTTCGTGTCATAACACGTACCACCACAGCAACCACCGGAGCGATCACGAAGACACCCAGCGTCAACTTCCAACTCACGGAAGCCATCATTGCAAGTGCTACGACCAGCTTAAGCGAGTCTTGTACGAGCGTTGTGAAGGCCTGGCTGGTTACTGCGCCAATTTGTTGCGTATCGTAAGTGATCTTCGAGGTAAGTTCGGCAGCGGCGTTGCGATCAAAGAAGCTGACCGGGAGCCGCAGAAGGTGGGCAAACGTAATCTGCCGCAAATCCAGCACCACACGGCTCGCAACCCAATGCAGCGCGAGATCACCTAAAAAATTGGCGACGCCACGCAACGCAAAAATCGCGACCAGCAATGCCGGGAACCACAAGATCGGAATACCGTGCAATAGGCTCGTCACCGGCGCAAGAAACCCTTTGGCGAGCGCACTTTGGTTCATTGCAGACGCCACGCCTGCGCCTGCTCCGTCAGCCGCGAAACCGCGGTCGAGAATTTGCGCGAACGCAATAGAAATGAGTGGCTCCAAGAGAGAAACCAACGCCAATAGCAGTGTCCCGGCTATCAGGCGCCCGCGATACGGCTTCGCGTAGTTGAGCAGGCGTCGGTATCTCTGGAAGTCGGTGGTGCTTGAGGACATGTGCAAATTGTTGCATGCTCCCTGTAAAATGGTTATCGAACAAGGTGCTCGACGCTGTGCCGCACGATGGGGCGCGGCGAAGAGTGAAACGGGAAATCGGTGCGTTGAATAGAACTTCAGCCATTCCGATACTGCCCCCGCAACGGTAAGTCGCATGAGCGCAGGTTGAATCTAAGCCACTGAAACGCGAGTTTTGGGAAGGCTCAACACTGCCGCGACGAAGTCCGGAGACCGGCCCGGTTCACGCGTTCCCTCCCTCGGGGACGCGTTTGATGCCGACAGTGCGGGGAAGCACGTTGAAGCAAATGTGACTGTCGCGCGCTTAGTTCACCACTCAGTCCGCGCATCGCACATTTCTCTTCCACGAACCACCTCCACGCTCTAGGCGCTCAATGCACGCCGAGCGGAGGGCTTGGTTTTCCGGAAGTCTATGAAAGCTATTTCTTTTTACGTTCCCCGAGCGCGCTCCATACGAATACCTGCGAAGGTACTCGCCAGCGCTGTCGCGACGGCAGTTGTCTGCGTCCCAGCCACTGCGCAAACACGAACAGATCCGGTCGTTGTCACCGCCTCTCGTGTCACAGAGCCGCTCGGCGCCACTCTACGAGACGCATCGATCATTGACGGAACCGCTCTACGCGAATCCGGCGTCGTCGACATTACAGACGCATTGCGCATGTTGCCCGGCGTCGAGTTGTCGAGCAACGGCCCGGGCGCTACGCCGTCGATTTTTCTACGGGGTGCGAACAGCAATCAAACGCTAGTGCTCGTGGACGGGCAACGAATCGGCTCCTCCTACAGCGGCCTGACTGCGCTGCAGCACATCAATGTCGATCAGATCGAGCGCATTGAAGTGCTGCGTGGCCCTGCCGCGAGTTTGTATGGTGCTGACGCTGTGGGCGGCGTTATTCAAATTTTCACTCGTCGAGACCGCGGCATCTCAGCGCGCGCATCCATCGGCGAATGGAAATCACAGCAGCTCAACCTGAATGCTGGCCTCGGCAGCGTCGCCAACGGCCTATCTGTCTCGCTCGCGCAAAACGCGAGTCGTGGGTACAACGCCATCGTCAACTCCGCTGATTACAACTACAACCCGGACCGTGACGGCTATCGCTTTAATACCGTACAAGTCGGTGGCAACGTAGAGCTGACGAAATCGCTTTCGCTTTCAGCGACGGCCTTCGAGACACGTGGCAATGTGCAGTATGACGGGGATACAACGTTCGACGACCGAATCCGGTCGGTTGTCAACAATGTCGGCGCGACGCTGGACTATCGCGGCGCCGACGGATGGCAGAGCACGCTACGAGTAGGGAGCGGCATAGACAAAGCCACGTTCGTGTCGACCTACCCGGGTCGTTACTCCACACGAAATCAGCAACTGTCTTGGTTCAATACCGTGAACGTGGATAGTGCGATTCGCTTACTGGGTGCGTTGGAATGGCGTCACGAGTCAGCTACCGGAAGCGATGTGCTGCCCGTTACCAGCCGCCGTACACAAAGCCTGTTGCTCGGCGTGGATTGGTCAAAGGGCGAGGCACGCGTCAACGCCTCAGTTCGGATTGACGACAGCAATCAGTTTGGCAATCGCGCTACTGCAAATACGTCATTCGGTTACCGTCTTTCGCCAACGCTTCGAACCACCGTAAACGTCGGCACCAGCTTCAAAGCACCTACGTTTAACGACTTGTACTATCCCGGATATGCGAATCCCAATTTGAAACCGGAGCATGGCCGGTCGGTTGATGCGGGCTTACTCTGGTCATTGGCTGGATCAAAATTGGGGGTCACGGCATATCAGAACCGTGTGACCGATTTGATTCAATTTGTATGCGACGAAAACTACGACTGCGCGCCGCAGAACGTCGCCAATGCGCGTCTGCAGGGGCTTACGCTGACGGGGAGTACGCGTGTTGCTGGCTTCGCCATTGATGCAAACCTTAATTTTTCTAATCCGAAAAATACAACGACTGACAAGCTGTTGCCACGTCGCGCCCAACAACACGGCTCCGTCAAAATTAGTGGTGATGTGCTTAGCGTGAGTTCGGGTATCGAGATTGCAGCGTCTGGGAAACGATTCGACGACGTGAGCAATAGCCGCGCCCTGCCGGGCTATACGTTGTTTAGTATCTACGCCTCTAAGGTGGTCATGCCGGGCCTTCGACTGGGTGCGCGCATTGAGAACGCGACGAACCGTGAGTATCAGCTGGCCTACGGCTACGCCACCGGTGGTCGTCGGGCGTGGGTAACGCTCGCGTACGATCGGTAATGCAATTGCGTTGGCAAATTAGTTCATCGGTCCAAGCCCGCGTCGCGCGCACGGGAACGCGCGCGCGGCCGAGTGCATTTTTCGTGCTCGCGCTCTGCGCGTGGCTGGCGGCGATTTTCTTGGCGGCAAACGAGGCTGCGGCTGCGGACGCCGCAGGGCCACAGCGTATCGTGAGTCTTTCGCCTCACGCCACTGAATTGCTGTTTGCGGCCGGCGCGGGTAGGAACGTGGTTGGTGTGACCGAGTCCTGCGACAGACCAGCCGCAGTCAAGCGGCTGCCAAAAGTAAGTGGCTTTCGGGGCACCAACGTGGAAGCGGTCATCGCGTTGAAGCCCGATCTGGTGGTGACATGGCCGAGCGGTAATCGCAGTGCCGACGTGGATGCAATACGTCGCTACGGCATTCCGATCCACGCCAGCGAGCTGGCAACTTTGGCGAGCATTACCGCTGAGCTGCGCCTGTTTAGCCAATGGGCAACCACTGCTGAACTACGCAACGCCGCACTCGCTCGCGCGTACGACGCGGATCGTCTCACACAAGCGCTGCGCGGTCGTTACGCTACCGCGCGCAAAGTCAAAGTGTTCTATCAATTGGGTGCTGGACGCTTATTTACCCTGACCGACAAGCATGTTGTGGGCGAAGCGCTAGCGATGTGCGGCGCTGAGAATGTTTTTGGCAAACTCCTGTTGCCGGCCCCCGAGGTTTCCGCCGAAGCGGTCTTAGCCGCGCGGCCTGACGCGGTGCTCGTTGCTGGCGAAGGCGCGCTCTTGGCTGTACAAACAGATTGGAAGGAGCGGCAATTGTTCAGTGCGAGCGCCGTCGGGGAGCGGATCGTGGCGGTGGACGGCGCCCAATTGCATCGCCCTACGCTGGGCACTTTTGAGGCGGTTGGCTCGATGTGCGAGGCGATAGATCGAATTCGGCAGACGCTCCGGTAACATCGGACTCCGACGTCATCGCACTGCGCGAATCGAGATAGATGAGTAAAGCGTTCACTAAAGAGAACCCTGATGCCCCTGAGGACGACGATGACATCGTCCTTCCCGCGCTTCCTGCGGGCAGCAAAAATTACATGACGCCAGGCGGCCACGGTCGCCTGAAAGCGGAGCTGGAGCAGCTCACCACGATTGAACGGCCTGAAGTAACACGCGTTGTCTCATGGGCCGCGAGCAACGGCGATCGCAGCGAAAACGGCGATTACCTTTACGGCAAAAAGCGTTTGCGCGAGATTGATCGGCGCATGCGCTATTTGATCAAGCGTTTAGACGCGGCTGAGGTCATTGACCCCGCGACACGGGACACCGAACAAATTTATTTCGGGGCGACCGTCACCGTAGTGAACAAGCGTGGCGAAGAACGCACGGTATCTATCGTTGGTCTCGACGAAGTTGATCCGCAGCGTGGCTATGTGAGTTGGGTGAGTCCGATTGCGCGCGTACTCACCAAGAATCACGAGGGTGACGTGGTGATGCTGCCGACACCGGCGGGGCTTGAAGAGATCGAAATTTTGGCGGTGGAATACAAGACGCTTGATACCCACGAGCCGCCCAGCCACACGCAACTTATCGCACCGATTGACGGTGCGCCGTCTGCAGCCGAGCCGCCCGCTAGCGCATGAAGGCGTGCCCTTGATATAGTTGCGGAATGAACACCAGCAGCCTTGATGAACTCGAATCCGCCGTGAGTGCGCTTGCGGCGCGCACGGCAACTTTAGCCTCCGAGAACGCGCGTTTGCGCGCCGAACTGGCTGATCTTAACGAGCGCATGAAAGCCGCGAGTCTTCGACTGCGTGCAGCCGCGGCGCAATTGCCCGGTGAAACTGTCGCGACCTTAACGGACGTTGCGCGATGAGTTCCGCCCTCGAAGCAACGATTCACGGCCGAAAATTTCGAATCGGCGCGCCGGACGGCGAACAGGCGGCGCTGGCCGAGGCTATCGCTATCGTGGAAGCCGAGTGCGCAGTGATTGCGCGCAAACAACCGACCGCGGAGATAGAACGCGTTTTGCTGCTGGCTTCGCTCGAGTTGGCGGCTACGCGCCCGTCCACCGAGGCAGATCCTCGTACGGAAGCGCGCGTGTTGGCGATGACGGCACTGGCCAAACAAGCCCTTAACGATTCCCACTCATCATAGGCGCGCGCAGGCTCGCATGAGCGTAGAATTTGTCTTGCTCCTGCGGTGCGCGTGGCGGTCGAATATTTCTTTGAACCAATGCGCTTGTCGCGAGGATGCTCTTCTACCGCGGCCGTGTGCGCGGCTCTTCTTTCAGCGCAAGCTTGAAGTCGCCAGCTGTACCTTGTAGTCGTCGTGGGGCATCCACTCTTGAACCCCGGTTCAAGGTGCCGGCCGTTGCGGCATGCGCGGGAGTCTTTATTCCGACAAACGGGGAGCGATGCTCCCCGTTTTCACATGGAGGTTTGCATGCGTTATTGGCTGATGAAGTCCGAGCCCAATGAATATGGCATCACGGATCTAAAGCGCGACAAGCAAAGCGCGTGGTTTGGTGTGCGCAATTATCAAGCGCGCAACTTCATGCGTGACGATATGCAGGTCGGCGACTTGGTGTTTTTCTACCATTCGAGTTGCCCTGAGCCCGGCATCGCTGGAGTCTGCAAAGTCGCAAAGGCTGCTGCGCCGGACGCTACGCAGTTCGACAAGAAGAACCCGCATTACGACCCGAAATCGAAGCCAGAGAATCCATTGTGGGTTTGCGTTGAAGTTTCGTTTGTCGAGACGTTCGATTTGATTCCACTCGCTGCGCTTCGTGCCGCGCCAGAGCTTGCCGAAATGCGCATACTGCAACGCGGCAATCGGCTTTCGATTACGCCTGTGGCCGATGCCGAATGGAACTACATCAATAAACGATTGGTAAAACGCGCTTAGCGCGACTTAGCCCGTGAGCACGCCCCACAGCATCCGCGCGCCGAGGATGTAGAGCATCAGCGCGAAGAGCCGCTTGAGCGTTTGCACGGGGAGTTTGTGCGCAAGCCGGGCGCCGAATGGTGCGACAAGAAAGCTCGCCATAGAAATGCCGATGAGCGCGGGCAAGTAAACGAAGCCTAACGACGGCTGCGGCACGTTAGGTGCGTTCCAACCGTTAAACACATTGCCGATCGTGGTGAAAACAGCGATCGGAAAGCCGAGCGCCGCCGAGGTGCCGATCGCAGAGTGAATCGGCACGTTGCACCAAGTCAAAAACGGAATTGAGAAAAACGCGCCGCCGACGCTTGCCATCGCCGAGAGGAAACCGAGCACGACTCCGGCAATACTCAAACCCAACATGCCCGGCAGCGTGCGCGAGGCTTTGGGCTTGAAATTCACCAGCATCTGCGTTGCGCTGTAGAACATAAAGCAGATAAAAAACACCGCCAGAAATGCGGTGGACAAATGCGACACCACGCGCGAACCGATCAGTCCGCCGACTAATATTCCCGGCGACATCAAACCCATCACGCGCCAGTTCACCGCACCTTTGCTGTGGTGCGCACGCAGTGACGAAATTGAAGTAAAGATGATGGTGGCCATTGAGGTCGCGAGAATCACCTGAAAGCGTGTCTCGTACGGAAAGCCCTGTGCAGGAAACATAAACGCGAGCACCGGCACCATCGTCATGCCGCCGCCAATCCCTAGCAAACCGGCTAAGAAGCCGACGACTACACCGAGCAGAACGTAGCCTAAGAACCAACTGTTGATGTATTCCATGCGGCGAAAATTTCCGATGCGCAGCGTTATGTTGCAGTGCCATATTTTCGGCGATGACTGGCGATTACTCTGCAATTTCGGCCATAAACTGAAATGACAACTTTATGGCGCAAACGACCGCCGGGCTGTCGTTGCGGCGCGTTTTCGATCACAGTCGATAGATTGAATATTTGAAGCGACAAGACCGCACGGCTGCCGATGTCGCCAAAAAGTTATTTCCAATTGTTTGACGTCACGCCGGACGTATAGGGAATGCACTGTCCGCGCCACCTCGCTTCATCACGTTACGCAGTCGAATGATGCGGTCTGATCGTCGCGTGCTTCGCATCGGGTTATCCCGTGCGATGTTTTGCGAAAGTTGACCGCGATCAATAGCAAAATGAAAGTTCCCCTCGTACAGTCCCTACACAAGTCAAAAGGAGACAACCCATGAGTTCATTTCGTCTAACGAAAATTAGCAAAGCCCTTTCCGTGGTCGCCGTTGCCGCAGCAATGCTCGGCGCGAGCGCAGCCCACGCGTGGGAGCCCACCAAAAACGTTGAGTTCGTTGTTCCCGCTGGCACCGGCGGTGGTGCCGATCAAATGGCGCGACTCGTGCAAGGCATCGTGACCAAGCACAAGCTGCTGAAGTCCTCGATGGTGGTTGTTAACAAAGGCGGCGGCGCGGGCGCTGAGGGCTTCCTTGAGATGAAGAACTCCAAGGGTGATCCGCACAAAATCATCATCACCCTGTCGAATCTGTTCACCACACCGGTGGCCACAGGCGTTCCGTTTTCGTACAAAGACATGACGCCAGTCGCGATGCTCGCGCTTGACGAATTCGTGTTGTGGGTAAACGCAGAAAGCCCATACAAGACTGCGCAGGAATACATCGCCGCAGTGAAAGCCGCTGGCGGAAAAATGCGCATGGGCGGCACAGGCTCCAAGCAGGAAGACCAGATCGTCACGGCGATGATCGAGAAGGCCACAGGCGCGAAGTTCATTTACGTACCGTACAAAGGCGGTGGCGAAGTGGCCGTGCAACTCGTCGGCAAGCACGTCGAGTCCACGGTGAACAACCCCATTGAGGCCGTAGCTCAGTGGCGCGGCGGCAAGTTGCGTCCGCTCTGCGTATTTGACGGAAAACGTCTCGCGCAAAAAGAGAAGATTGCCGATAAGAGCTGGAGTGAGATTCCAACCTGTAAAGAAAGCGGCCTCAACATTGAGTATTTGATGTTGCGCGGAATCTTTATGGCACCAGGCGTCACACCAGATCAAGTCGCGTTTTACGTTGACCTCATGAAGAAAGTTCGCGCTACGCCTGATTGGGCGAAATTCATGGAAGAAGGCGCGTTCAACACCACCTTCATGGCGGGCGCTGAGTACGCGGCTTGGGTCGCCAAAGAGGACCAGCATCACCGCGAGCTGATGCAAGAAGCGGGCTTCGTCCCAGCCAAGTAGTGACGCAACAACGGGCGCGACTTTAGACAGTCAGCGCCCGTTTCGTTTTTGGGCTACGCGTGGGTACAACGCGCGAGTCTCAGCATTTCATTTCATCGAGAAGGAGGCCGCATGTCAGAGCCTGAGGAAACTAGCGCCGTGTCCACCCGGACACTTGAAATCATTGTCGCCTTGGTGCTGCTTGCGCTGGCTGTTTTGATCATGTGGGACAGTCGACGCATTGGCGCGGGCTGGGGGGCGAGCGGTCCGGAGAGCGGCTACTTCCCGTTCTACATCGGGCTGATGATGGCGATTGCGTCCGTCGTCAATTTGATCAAAGGGTGGCGAATGTCCCGCGAGAAGTCCTTTGTTTCTTCGCAGGCGTTGCGCTTGGTCGGGGCGATGTTCTTTCCCGCGCTGGCCTTCGTTTTTGCGATGCAATGGCTCGGTCTGTACGTGTCAGGCGCGATTTTGATTGCCGTCTTCATGCGTTGGCAAGGAAAGTTCAGTTACCCGATTTGCGCGGCGGTTGGCGTGGGCACGGTGGTGGTGCTTTTCGCAATGTTTGAACTCTGGTTCAAGGTGCCGCTCATCAAGGGCCCAATTGAATCATTGCTAGGTTTTTGAGGTCGATATGGAAGAAATTCAAGCACTGATGCAGGGCTTTTCGGTTGCCCTGTCTCCGACCAACGTTGCCCTCATGTTTATCGGTATTTTGCTCGGCGTCATCATCGGCGTGTTGCCCGGATTGGGCGGCGCCAACGGTGTGGCGATTCTGTTGCCACTGACGTTTAGCATGAACCCAACCTCCGCCATCATCATGCTCTCGTGCATTTACTGGGGCGCGTTGTTCGGTGGCGCGATCACTTCGATCTTGTTCAACATTCCGGGCGAGCCGTGGTCTGTCGCGACAACGTTTGACGGCTATCCGATGGCGCAAAATGGGCAAGCAGCGCAAGCCTTGACTGCGGCGTTTAGCTCGTCGTTTTTCGGCGCTCTGGTCGCTATCGTCGTCATCACGTTCCTTGCCCCGTTGGTAGCGAAGTTCGCGTTGCAGTTTGGTCCGCCAGAATTTTTCGCGGTGCAATTGCTGACCTTCTGCAGCTTCGTGGGCATGAGCAAAGAGCCGGCATGGAAAACAATTGCCGCGATGTTCATGGGGTTCGCACTCGCAACCATCGGCATGGACAACGTAACGGGCCAACTGCGCCTGACCTTTGGCTTGGAGCCGTTGATAAAGGGATTTGACTTCCTGATCGCGGTGATCGGTTTGTTCGGCATCGGCGAGATTTTGCTCACGATGGAAGAAGGTCTCGCGTTCCGCGGAAAGTCTGCCAAGATCACTCCCGCTGTAGTTTGGGAAACGTGGAAAACACTGCCGAAGTACTGGAAGTCGTATTTCCGCAGCTCGTTTATCGGCTGCTGGATGGGCATCACGCCAGGCGGTGCAACACCCGCGTCGTTCATGGGCTATGGCATCGCCAAACGCTTCTCGCCGAACGCCAAGAATTTCGGCAAAGGCGAAGTCGAAGGTGTGCTCGCGCCTGAAACCGCTGCGCACGCCGCGGGCACGTCGGCATTGCTGCCGATGCTCACGCTCGGCATTCCCGGCTCGCCTACGGCGGCCGTGTTGCTTGGCGGTCTGCTGGTCTGGGGTTTGCAGCCCGGTCCGCTGCTTTTCGTTGAGCAAAAAGACTTCGTGTGGGGCCTGATTGCCAGTATGTATCTGGGCAACATCGTTGGCCTGATTGTGGTGCTTGCGACCGTACCTTGGTTCGCTGCAATCTTGCGCATTCCGTTCTCGATCATCGCGCCGGTCATTTTGGTGATTTGCGCGGTCGGTGCGTACACCGTGCACAGCTCCATGTTCGACGTGTGGTTGATGATGGGCTTTGGCGTGATCGGTTACGTGTTCAAGAAGCTGCAGTATCCGATGGCGCCATTGGTGTTGGCGTTGGTGCTGGGTGACATGGCTGAGAACGCATTCCGTCAATCGCTGCTGTCGTCGAGCGGCAGCATGGGAGTGTCTTCTCGAATCCGCTCGTGGGTTCAATCACTACCTTGGCGCTCATCATGTTGGTGTGGCCTGCGGTGACAGCGGTCATGGCTAAGCTCAAAGGCACTAGCGCGGCGTAGTTCATTTCCGTCGCAAGACGGAACTCGCGAAACGGCGCGCTGCCCTGGGTAGCGCGCCGTTTTTCTTTTTAAGCAGCTTTTTCCATGAAACGACAGACCAGCGGCGCTCTCAGCCACTTTTTATTAACTATCGACTTAGTAGAAAAAGTAACTGAAACGACCGCCCAGCAGTCGCTGGAAGGAAAAAGCTGTAGTGCCCTTAGATCTTCCCGCGTTGACGCAAGCGGCTCAGCGTTTCTGCCGATAAGTTTAGGTGCGCTGCGAGTTGTTTTTGCGGAATGCGATCCACGAGATCCGGTCGTTTGCGTAGGAAGCGATGCACGCGTCCCGGCGCGTCCAGAAGATGCAAAGTGATGGTGTGGCCCATGACCTCCGTCATCAGGCGCATCACGGCGCTCTCGAACAAATCTTTCGTTTCGCGATGCCGCTCGAGGAAATCAACCCACTGCGGCAACGGCAGACGCGCCACCCTAGCCTTGGTCACGCAAACGATGCTGTACGGCGTCGGCGTGCCCATGCGCCACGCGGCGTAGCTCGTCTCCATATCGCCCTCCGCAGCGAAACGCAAAATCATTTCTTTGCCTTCGGCGTTCGAGACGGTGCGCTTCAATACGCCGTCGAGAATGAAGTATTGCTCCATCTCACGAACGCCTTGGCTCAACAAGAAATCAGATTTCGCGCCGTCGACGATCGTAAGCGTTCGCTCAAGCTCTTCGCGAATTTCGTCAGGCATACCCTTGAGCACCTCGTTCTGACGAAGCTGCGCGCTGATGATTGCCCGCTCGGGGTGTTGCAGCATCGGAATCATCGCAATCTCTCAGCGGTGATGAAGCCTGCGCACAGTGCGAATGGCCTTACATACGTCAGTGCAATTTTCAGGGGCATGCCTACTTCGGGAAAGGAGCAACAAAAGCGATATTTTGCGAAAGTTGACCGGGGTCAACAGGGACGCTTTGAAGAGCGAATGATAATCCTTCGACGCAGAGGCTGATCGCGCTGTCTGACGCGCGCAAAACGCGCGCACCGAAACGAAATCGCGCGACACCGCACCGACAACCCGAAGGAGAGAAACGGATCATGACGACAGAGGCTTCATCAGCAGAAACGACCGACGGGTTTCACCTGGTCATTGACGCTCTCAAATTAAACGGCATCGACACGATTTTTGGCTTGCCGGGCATTCCGATTACGGACCTCACGCGGATGGCGCAAGGCGAGGGCATGCGCGTCATTTCGTTCCGTCATGAACAGCATGCCGGCAATGCTGCTGCCGCCGCCGGCTTCTTGACGCAGAAGCCTGGCATTTGCCTCACGGTTTCTGCGCCCGGATTCTTGAACGGTTTGACAGCGCTGTCGAACGCGACGGTGAACTGCTTCCCGATGATTTTGATCAGCGGCTCCAGCGAGCGCGAAATTGTCGATTTGCAGCAGGGCGACTACGAAGAGATGGACCAACTGGCCATCGCCAAGCCGCTGTGCAAAGCGGCCTTCCGTGTACTCAACGCCGAAGACATTGGCGTGGGTGTTGCCCGCGCCATTCGTGCCGCACTGTCAGGCCGTCCTGGCGGGGTGTACCTCGACCTGCCAGCGAAACTTTTCGCGCAGACGATGGACGCGGCTGCTGGTAAAGCCTCATTGATCAAAGTCGTCGATGCAGCGCCACGCCAAATTCCTGCGCCAGACGCGGTGAAGCGTGCGCTTGATCTGCTCAAGGGCGCGAAGAAACCATTGATTCTGCTAGGTAAGGGCGCAGCGTATGCGCAGGCCGACGCCGATATCCGTGCATTGATTGAGAAGACCGGCATCCCGTATTTGCCGATGTCGATGGCCAAAGGCATCCTGCCCGATACGCATGAGCAATCGGCTGCCGCAGCGCGCTCTTATGTATTGCCCGAAGCCGACGTTGTCGTGCTGATCGGCGCGCGCCTCAACTGGCTCCTCTCGCACGGCAAAGGCAAAACGTGGGGCGGCAAAGACCACAAAGCGTGGGGCGGTCAAAAGTACATCCAGATCGACATTTCGCCGCAAGAAGCTGACAGCAACGTCGCTACCGACGCGCCATTGGTGGGCGACATCGGCTCCTGCGTTTCCGCTCTGCTCGCGGGCATCGGCTCCGATTGGGCGAAACCCCCACTCGAATGGACCGGTGCGATCTCTGAGCGCCGCACGAAAAACGTAGCGAAGATGGCCGAAACTTTGGCCAAAGACCCGTCGCCAATGAACTTCCACAGCGCGCTGGCCGTGGTGCGCGACATGATTAAGGACAACCCAGAGGCGATCCTCGTTAACGAAGGCGCGAACGCGCTCGACTTCACGCGCTCAATCGTGGACATGTACCTTCCGCGTAAGCGCCTCGACGTGGGCACATGGGGCATCATGGGCATCGGCATGGGCTTCTCGGTCGCCGCTGCCGTCGTTACCGGCAAGCAAGTATTCGCCGTTGAAGGCGATAGCGCGTTTGGCTTTAGCGGCATGGAAGTGGAGACGATCTGTCGCTACAACCTGCCCGTATGCGTGGTCGTAATGAACAATAACGGCGTCTATCGCGGCACCGACGTAAACCAATCCGGCGGCAAAGACGTCGCTCCAACGGTATTCGTCAAGGGCGCGCGTTACGACATGATGATGCAAGCCTTCGGTGGCGTCGGTGTTCAGGCCGCAACGCCCGCAGAACTGCGCGCGGCAATGGTCGAAGCCGTCAAATCGGGCAAGCCAACGCTCATCAATGCGATCATTGATGAAACGGCAGGCACTGAGAGCGGTCGCATCACTAGCCTCAACCCATCCGCCGCCAAGAAAAAATAATTTCCCGTCAATTAGGAGACATCAAATGAGCAACAAACCTCTCGCAGGTATCAAGATCATCGACTTCACGCACGTACAAGCGGGCCCGGCATGCACACAGATGCTCGCTTGGTTCGGCGCGGATGTGATCAAGGTTGAACGTCCGGGCTCCGGCGACGTGACCCGTTCACAACTGCGTGACGTACCCGGCGCTGACGCCCTGTATTTCACGATGCTCAACAGCAACAAGCGCTCGCTCACACTCGACACGAAAAAGCCAGAAGGCAAGGCCGTGCTTGAGAAGATGATTAAAGAATCCGACGTGATGGTTGAAAACTTCGGTCCTGGCGCGCTAGATCGCATGGGCTTCACGTGGGAATACATCCAAAGCCTCAACCCCGCCATGATTCTGGCGTCGGTCAAAGGTTTCAGCGATGGCCACCACTACGAAGACCTGAAGGTTTACGAGAACGTTGCTCAGTGCGCGGGTGGTGCTGCATCCACAACCGGCTACTGGAAAGGCGAAAACGCCGGCCCAACGATTTCGTCGGCTGCGTTGGGCGACAGCAACACCGGTATGCACCTCGCCATCGGCATTTTGACGGCCTACATCGGTCGTCAAAAAACCGGTAAAGGCCAAAAGGTCGCCGTGTCCATGCAAGACTCCGTGTTGAACCTGTGCCGCGTGAAGATGCGCGATCAACTGCGTTTGGATAAAGTCGGTTATCTCGAAGAGTATCCACAGTACCCGCATGAAATGGACGCGTTCAAAGACGGCGTGGTGCCGCGCGGCGCGAACGCAGGTGGTGGCGGCCAACCCGGTTGGATTCTGAAGTGCAAAGGCTGGCAGACAGATCCCAACGCCTACATTTACTTCACGATTCAAGGCCACGCATGGGGCCCCATCTGTGACGCGCTGGGTAAGCCAGAGTGGAAGGACGACCCGGCCTACAACACACCACAAGGCCGTCAGCCGCACATCATGGACATCTTCGGCACGATCGAAGCGTTCATTGCTGACAAGACCAAGTTCGAAGCCGTCGACATCTTCCGCAAGTTCGACATTCCCTGCGCGCCCGTGCTTTCGATGAAAGAACTGTTGCACGACAAATCACTGCGCGCCAGCGGCTCGATCGTTGAAGTGCCACACAAAGTACGCGGCAGCTACTGGACCGTCGGTAGCCCGATCAAGTTCTCCGACACCAAGCCCGAAGTCACAGCGTCGCCACTGTTGGGCGAGCACACCGACGAGGTGTTGGCGGAACTGGGTTACAGCAAGGACGAGATCGCCGCGATCCACGCTGCCAAGGCTGTTTAACTGTTTCGGTTAGATCGCTTTGTTGGGTGAAGAACGGCACCTCCGGGTGCCGTTGTTTTTCGCGCTGCGAAATATTTATTTAGGAAGAGGCCTCTGATGAAAACAAGCGTAGATTGCCAACAAATCATCGCCAGCATTGGCGACGCGGTCGTTGTGTCAGATGCTGGCGGCGCAATTATTTTGTGGAACGCCGCGGCAGAACGCATGTTTGGTTACACCGAAGCTGAGGCGCTAGGTAACTCGCTTGACCTCATCACGCCCGAGCGCTTGCGTGCACGCCACTGGGAGGGTTATCACAAGTCGATGGCCACCGGCACGACCAAATACGGCAACGATTTGCTGCGCGTTCCTGCCACGCACAAAGACGGTCGTGCAATGTCAATTGCGTTCACTGTCGCGATGCTGTTTACGTCTGAGCACAAAGTGAGTGCCATTGTTGCTGTGATTCGCGATGAAACCGCGCGCTTCAATGAAGATCGAGCGCTCAAGAAGCGTTTGACAGAGCTCGAAGCAGCGGTCGCTGCCGTGAAATAAGCGCTCGTAGACAATTACGGTTTTAAAACCTTAGCGAACGCATTTATGAGCCAGGCTCTAGCAGGCTACCGAATTCTCGATTTCACACACGTGCAGTCAGGCCCCACGTGCACGCAGTTGCTCGCGTGGTTTGGTGCCGACGTGATCAAAGTGGAACGAGCGGGCGAAGGCGACGCGACGCGCGGCCAACTCCGGGACATCCCGGGGGCCGACAGCCTCTACTTCACGATGCTCAACCACAACAAGCGTTCGATCACGATCGACACCAAAAAGCCAGCGGGCAAAGAGGTGTTGGAGAATTTGATTAAGCAATGTGACGTGCTCGTCGAAAACTTCGCGCCCGGCGCGCTGGATCGTATGGGTTTTACGTGGGAGCGTATTAACGAGTTGAACCCGCGCATGGTCGTCGCTTCGGTCAAAGGTTTTGGCCCCGGAAAATACGAGCATTGCAAGGTCTACGAAAACGTCGCGCAGTGCGCGGGCGGTGCCGCCTCGACCACGGGTTTCGATGACGGCCCGCCACTCGTGACCGGCGCGCAGATCGGCGACAGCGGCACGGGATTGCACCTCGCGTTGGGCATTCTTGCAGCGCTTTTACAGCGCCACAAAACAGATCGTGGCCAGCGTGTGCTCGCGCCGATGCAAGACGCAGTGCTCAATCTCTGTCGGGTGAAGCTACGCGACCAGCAGCGCCTAGAGCGCACTGGCACCATGCACGAATATCCGCAATATCCCGACGGCAAATTCGGCGACGCCGTGCCGCGCGCGGGCAATGCCTCGGGGGGCGGGCAACCGGGCTCTATCCTCAAGTGCAAAGGCTGGGAAACGGACCCCAACGCCTACATCTACTTCATCACGCAAGCGGCTGTGTGGCCCGCCGTGTGCAAGGTCATCGGCGAACCTGGATGGATCGACGACGAAGCCTTTGCAACGCCCGCGGCGCGCCTGTTGCACCTAAAGCCCATCTTTCGACGCATTGAGCAGTGGACGATGACCAAAGACAAATTCGAGGTCATGGAAATTCTCAATCAATACGACATTCCGTGCGGCCCGATTTTGTCGATGAAAGAAATCGCCGAAGAGCCGTCGCTGCGCGAAACCGGCACTATCGTTGAAGTCGATCACCCGGTTCGCGGCAAATATTTGACCGTCGGCAATCCGATCAAGATGTCGGACAGCCCCACCGTCGTTACCCGCTCGCCGCTCTTGGGCGAACACACCGAAGAAGTGCTCACACAGTTGGGCTACACGCAGGCGCAAATCGATGCGCTTCGCGAAGCACGCGTGATTTAGCTACACGAATCGCGCAAAGAATTTTGGAGTTTTGATGAACCACCCCGTGATCCCGATTGCCGTGCAGGCCAGCACTAAAGAGCGCAAGCGCCAAGGCCCAAAAGGTCGTCGTGCCAGCGCCGCAGAGCTTGCCGAAGTTCAGGCGCTGCTTGGCAGTCAGTCACGCCAACGCGACTTGCTAATCGAACATCTGCACAAGATTCAAGATCATTTCGGGTGTTTGTCGGCGGGCCACCTCGCTGCGCTCGCACAAGAGATGCGCCTCGCGCAAACAGAAGTCTACGAAGTCGCGACGTTCTACCATCACTTTGATGTGGTGAAAGAGGGTGAAGCCGCGCCCGCTGCGCTCACCGTTCGCGTGTGTGATGGCTTGTCATGCGAAATGGCGGGCGCGCGCGATTTGTTGGCGCGCTTACCCGCTTTGCTGGGCCGCGAAGTGCGCGTGATCGCCGCGCCGTGCATCGGTCGTTGCGAACAAGCACCCGCGGTGGCGGTTGGGCAACAGCCGATTGCAAATGCAACGGTGGATACCGTGACCGCCGCCGTGAAGGCTGGCACCGTGAGACACGAACCCACGGGTTTCATCGACCTTACCGCGTATCGCGCGGCGGGCGGCTACTCGTTAATCAACGAGTGCGTATCCGGCAACCGCGACGTCGAGTCCGTCATCAAAACGCTCGAAGATTCGGGCCTGCGTGGCTTGGGCGGCGCAGGCTTCCCTGCGGGTCGCAAATGGCGCATCGTGCGCGCCGAAGCGGGGCCGCGATTGATGGCCGTGAATATCGACGAGGGCGAGCCGGGCACATTCAAAGATCGCGTGATGTTGGAGCGCGATCCACACCGTTTTCTTGAAGGTATGTTGATCGCGGCGTGGGCCGTTGGCATCGAGACGATCTACGTTTACCTGCGCGACGAATACCACGGCTGTCGCACGATGCTGGAAGCCGAGCTTGCGAAGCTTCGAGCGAATCCACCGATCACCAATATGCCAACGATCCATTTGCGGCGTGGAGCAGGCGCATACATCTGCGGCGAAGAATCCGCGATGATCGAATCGATTGAAGGGAAGCGCGGCATGCCGCGCCTGCGCCCGCCTTACGTGGCGCAAGTGGGCTTGTTTGGTCGCCCCACGCTCGAACACAATTTTGAAACGCTTTATTGGGTGCGCGAACTGCTCGAAAAAGGCGGCGCGTGGTTTGCGTCGTTCGGCGCGAACGGTCGCAAGGGCTTGCGCTCGTTTTCGGTATCGGGACGCGTGCAGAGCCCTGGCGTAAAACTCGCGCCAGCAGGCATCACGATCCAAGCGTTGATCGACGACCATTGCGGCGGCATGCTGCCTGGCCACACGTTCTACGGCTATCTGCCAGGTGGAGCGTCCGGCGGCATTTTGCCCGCGCACATGAACAACATTCCGCTGGACTTCGACACTTTGCAACCCCACGGTTGTTTCATCGGCTCGGCGGCGGTCGTCGTGCTTTCCGACAAAGACACCGCCGTCGCAGCGGCGCGCAACACTATGCGTTTTTTCGAGCACGAATCCTGCGGACAGTGCACGCCTTGCCGCAACGGCACGGCCAAAGCGGCACAGCTGATCGCGAAACCGAAGTGGGACCTCGAACTGCTCGCGGACCTTTCGACCGTGATGCGCGACGCGTCGATTTGCGGTCTCGGTCAGGCCGCTCCCAATCCGATTGATTGTGTGGTGAAGTATTTCCCGCACGAGTTGGCATAGCTGCAGAACAGGATTCACTATGAACGCAATCACCCGCAGCGAAATGGCCTCTCTTGACGCACCCGTCGTCACCTTTGAGCTCAACGGTAAAGCGGTCTCCGCCCGCTCCGACCAAACACTCATTGAAGTCGCGAAAGATCACGGCATCGAGGTGCCCCACCTTTGCTACAAAGAAGGCCTTGATACGGCGGGCAACTGCCGCGCCTGCGTCGTTGAGATCGCCGGCGAGCGTGTGCTCGCGCCGTCCTGCTGCCGCACGCCAGCCAACGGCATGAAAGTGACCACCGACAGTGAGCGCGCAGTGAAGTCGCAGAAGCTCGTGCTCGAATTGTTGCAAGCCGACATGCCCGAGACGAGCTACACACGAAACAACGAAGTCGATCAATGGGCACAGAAGCTCGGCGTCGGCAAGCCACGCTTTGCAGCGCGGGAGCAGGTCAATAGCGACCATTCCCATCCCGCAATTTCAGTCAATCTTGACGCTTGCATTCAGTGCACACGTTGCTTGCGCGCGTGTCGCGACGAGCAGGTTAACGATGTCATCGGCCTCGCATTCCGCGGCGCGCACGCAAAGATTGTGTTTGACATGGACGACGCGATGGGCGCGTCCACCTGCGTCGCTTGCGGTGAGTGCGTACAGGCTTGTCCGACGGGCGCGCTCATGCCCGCGCGCGATGCAGCGTTGACCGTGCCCGACAAACAAGTCGAATCGGTTTGCCCGTTCTGCGGTGTCGGGTGCCAGCTCACGTACAACGTGAAAGACAACAAAATTTTGTTCGTGAACGGCCGCGATGGCCCGGCCAACCGCGAGCGTTTGTGCGTCAAAGGCCGTTACGGTTTTGACTACGCGCATCATCCACATCGCCTCACCGTGCCACTCATTCGTCGGGCAGACGCACCGAAACGCGGCGATTTTGTGATGGACCCGGATCGCGTTTTGGACGTGTTCCGCGAAGCAACGTGGGAAGAAGCGCTCGAACTCGCTGGTGGCAAACTCGCGCGAATTCGCGACCAACACGGCAAGAAATCGCTCGCTGGATTTGGCTCGGCAAAGGGGAGCAACGAAGAGGCCTACCTCTTCCAGAAGCTAGTCCGAACGGGCTTTGGCAGCAATAATGTGGATCATTGCACGCGCTTGTGCCACGCCTCGTCCGTTGTCGCACTGCTCGAAGGCATCGGTTCCGGCGCAGTGTCGAATCCAGTGATGGACGTGACCAAAGCCGAGGTTGTGATCGTCATCGGCGCGAACCCAAGCGTGAACCACCCCGTCGCGGCGAGCTGGATCAAAAACGCCGTCAACAACGGCACCAAACTCATCATCGCGGATCCGCGCCGTTCGGACTTGGTGCGTGTGGCGCATCGCCACTTGCAGTTCAAGCCCGACACGGACGTCGCAATGCTCAACGCCATGATGAACGTCATCGTTACCGAGAATTTGGTCGACGCCGACTTCATCGCGAGCCGCACGATTGGTTACGACGAATTGCGAAAAAACGTCGAGGGCTACAGTCCCGAAGCGATGGCGCCGATCTGCGGAATCGACGCCGATACCTTGCGCTACGTGGCGCGCCTCTACGCATCGTCGAAGGCTTCGATGATTCTCTGGGGCATGGGCGTGTCGCAACACGTTCATGGCACCGACAACGCGCGTTGCTTGATCGCGCTCGCTCTGATGACCGGACAAATCGGTCGCCCCGGCACCGGGCTGCATCCACTGCGTGGCCAGAACAACGTGCAAGGCGCGTCCGACGCGGGCTTGATTCCGATGATGTATCCGGACTATCAGCGCGTGATTGACCCAGCTGTTCGCTCGCGCTTTGAAACTGCATGGAAGGTGCCCGCTGGCTCGCTCGACGACAAGCCGGGCCTTACCGTGGTTGAAGTGATGCACGCGATCAAAAAAGGCGAAGTGCGCGGGCTCTACGTGATGGGCGAAAACCCCGCCATGTCCGACCCCGACGCGAACCACGCTCGCGAATCACTCGCGGCGTTGGATCACCTCGTAGTCCAAGATATTTTCCTCACGGAGACGGCGTATCTTGCCGACGTCATCCTCCCCGCTAGCGCGTTCCCGGAGAAAGACGGCAGCTTTACCAACACCGATCGCCTCGTGCAAATGGGCCGCAAAGCGATTGATCCGCCGGGGCAAGCCAAACAAGATTTGTGGATCATTCAGCAGATCGCCAAACGCATGGGACTCGATTGGAACTACGGTCACGTCGCCGAGGTGTTCGACGAAATGCGCCACACCATGCCGAGCATCGGTGGCATCACGTGGGATCGTCTTGAGTGCGAACACGCGGTGACGTATCCGTGCATGAAAGAAGGCGACCCCGGAGAGAGCGTGGTGTTCACAGACCACTTCCCACGCGAAGGCGGTCGCGCGATGTTTGTACCCGCCGACATCATTCCGGCCAACGAACGTCCGGACGCTGAGTACCCGATGGTGCTCATCACGGGTCGCCAGTTGGAGCATTGGCACACGGGCAGCATGACGCGCCGCGCGACAATGCTCGACGCCATCGAGCCCGATCCCATCGCGCTGATTCATCCGCTCGATCTCGCCGACATGGGCGGCAAGCCGGGCGACGTGATCACCATCGCCTCGCGTCGCGGTGAAGTGGTGCTCTACGCTCGCGCTGACGACAGCTCGCCACGCGGCGCGGTTTTCGTGCCGTTCTGCTACTACGAAGCCGCGATCAATCGTCTCACCAACGCGGCGCTCGATCCCTTCGCCAAAATCCCCGAATTCAAGTACTGCGCAATTCGCGTCACATTGGGTGGCGAACTCGCTGCGCAATCGAGCTACGGCGGCGGACAGGCGCTCGCCGCATCGGTGCGCGCGGCGATGGCTGACTGAGATAGCTAGCCCGCATATTTCATGAGGGACGGGATGCAGTGGCGCGGGAAATTCGGATGCAGGTTGCGGCGGCCGCCCGCAGTGCCGATAGCGGGGCTATCGGCCAAGGGGGTCGTCGCAAGATGCGCCGAATTTCACTGCCAATGCGCCCGTAGCGCGAAAACTAAAATGACATCGCCGCAGAAACCCATGAGCCACCGCTCCTCGTCGCGTGCAGCTCTGTTTTCGCGCGACCTCGTGAAATATGCGGGCTACGGCCACACCGCCGGGTGACTTCCTGGCGGCATCGATGGCCGCGCTTCACGCAGCGGCGTGCGCGAGAGCCGCACGCTGTGCCGAATCGTGCGCAGCTCACCAAAGCCCGACGGCACGGTTTCCAAATACGCCGCTCGATCCACAGGCAGCGCGGCGAACCCATCGGCAACGCGTCCCATCGCACGCAGCCAATGCGCGGTTTGCGCCAGCGACACTTGCACATGCCAGCTTCCGCCTTCAATCGTCTGCCGACGAAGCGCAGCGGCCGCAGCAAACGCCATCAAGTGCCCCGTCGCGTAATCGAGAATCTGCATAGGCATCGGCTTCGGCGTTTGCGCCCCCCCTGCTTCCGCTTCGGCGAGATTGAATCCGGTCGCCGTTTGCACCAACGAATCGAACCCGCGCCGATCACGCCACGGCCCGTCGTTGCCGTACGCGCACAGCGACACATAAACGATCCCCGGCCGACGCTGCGCCGCCTCGTGCGGACCGAACCCGAGCGACGCCAACGCGCCGGGCCGATAGCCCTGCACGAACACGTGACTCGTTTGCAGCAAACGCGTGAGCGCCGCGCGCCCAACGTCCGTCCGCAAATCAACATGCGCGGAAAGCTTGCCGCGGCTCGTGTTGGCGATCGATTCGATGTTCGGCAGATGCGGTGAGTTCACCAGCATCACATCCGCGCCATACGCCGCGAGCAAACGCCCGCACACCGGCCCCGCGAGAATACGGGTGAGATCCAGCACGCGCACACTAGTCAGCGGCAGCGCATCCATCGCCAACGCCGGCAATTCGCGCGGCGGCGCGTCGCCAATTTTTTCCATCGAGAAAAGCGGCATCGCTGCCACCGCGCGCGCCTGTGGATGCGCGTCCCACTCGGCGAAGCTTCGGCAGGCCGCAACGACCAATCCACGCTCCGCCGCCGCCGCCTCGAAATCCAACGCCCGCCAATCCAACATCGCGCGTTCCGCGTCAGCGCGAGTAGCAACACCCGGCGTCAGCCCCAACAAGCGCAACGCGCCGTCGCGATGATGCGTGAAGTTCGCGTGTACGCGCACCCAACCGTCGGCGCAACGATACAACCCAGAAAACGCGTCCCAAATGTCCGGCACCACACCGTCGAGACTGAACCAACCCGTGCATTCGATAGCCGCGTGACGCATATCGAGCGAGACGGTTTGGCGCGGTTGTCCACGCACATGTCCCAATTCGCACGCTGCGAGCGCCGCCGCGGCTAAGCTCGCTTGCGCCGCGGTGCCGACTGGAAACGACGAAGGCAGGACCGGGTTTGCGCCGGTCAACGCAGCGTGCGCGAGGGCGTCGGGCGGCAGCCCTGCCAGCGACCAGAGATTGGCGAGGGTGTTTGATGGACTGCGGTGGGAAACTGTGTTCATCAGCTTTTTTGGCGCGGCGACCGCCAGGCGGCGGTTACAGGCATTATTTGCTTATAGTCAACTTCATTATAATTACGTCTGAAACGACCGCCGGTCGGTCGTTGGTGCGAAAAAGCTATTCGATAAGGAATTTGGCATTGCGCTCATTTTCAAGCGAGGTGGCGGCGTGTTTAGCGTAGCGCAGTTTGCACGCTCGTAGCTTGTCGAAGGGTTTGGTGGAAGGAAGTGAGTCGTTTGCCACGGCTTCGTTTCGCCTTTCGGCGAGTTACTTTTTGGCATTGCCCAAAAAGTAACCAAAAAGGCTAGCCCCGAACCCCGCTGTTCCCTGTGGTGCTCGCAACGGGCGGGACCCGCACGAATCGCCCGAAAGTTGCGCTAACGCGCAACCAGTGGGCTCATGGTGCGGGTCTACGACCGCCCGTTGCTCCGCTCCTCGGCGCGGGGTGACGGTGCGTCTCGAACGAAAGCTTGATCGCTTCGCGATTGGGTACGAGTACCTGCCCCCGAGCATCTAGGTTTCCGCGCTAATGAATACTCGACAAGCAGCGCAATATGGCCTCGCGTACATCGTCGGCCTCGGTTCTGCCGATGCCCTCGGCACTGCAGGTAAACACTGGAGTGATGGTCACACCGTCCAAAAGGGTAATCGTGACTTCCTGAGAGTAGCCGAGTCCCAGATTGACATCTCGCTTGCCACTGACTGCCCATCGAGTCACAAGCGTTTGGGGCCGATTTGAATCAGTTATGTTCGAGATTCTGACCAAACCTTTTCGCAGCAGAACGCCTTCAATCAACGAGGATCCATTTACCTCGCGAGTCGTCAATGTTCCTCCCACCCTAGAAAAGGACCCGGATGTTCCAATTACCGTGCCAGTGTCCGGAATTTGCACCCATTTGTATGCACCCAGAGGCTTGGTCTGGACAACACTCGGAGCGGGTAACGCTGTTGTGCACCCAACTAGCAACCCTAGTGCGATCATGCAGAGTGTGGTTAGCGTCTTCATCGAAATTCTTTGGGGTTGCGAAATAAGTATGTTAGCGAGTAGCTAGGATGCTCTCATCCGGGTTCTGGTGATCAAATCGCGAAGCGATCATCATATGCTTGTAACGCCTCGTCACCCCGCGCCGAGGAGCGGAGCAACGGGCGGTCGTAGACCAAAACCATGAGCCCACCGCGCGCGGTTAGCGCGCCATCGGGCGATTTGTTTTGGTCCCGCCCGTTGCGAGCACCACAGGAAACAAGCGGGGTTCGGGGCTAGCCTCTTTGCCTACTTTCTGGGCAATGCCAGAAAGTAGGTCGGCTGCCGGGCCGAGACCCGGCTTGGTTGCGCCGGAGTAGTCCCGTTAGTTGGTATCAATTTGTGGTGGGTTGAAACCCACCCTACGGGTTCATGGTTCGACAGGCTCACCACGAACGGTGCTCAACGAGCTACGCCGCCGGATGCAAATACCGAGCGCTGATCGCCTCAATCTCAGGCAACATTTCCACAGGCAATGGCTTCGCATACGCGTTGTATATCTGCTGCAAATGTTCGATCTTCGTTGCGCCGATCAGGGCGCTGCCGACGAACCATCGGTTGACGACGAACGAGAGCGCGAGTTCGAGAATCGACATGCCGTATTTCTTAGCGAGCTTGGCGTATTCCTCTGTCGCGATCATCGCGAGTGGGCGGATGTAGCGAGCGCCCATTTTGTTGCCGAACTTTTGAAAGCGCGAACCCGCGGGCATTGCGCCGTTGAGGTACTTGCCGGTCAGCATGCCCATGCCGAGTGGACTGTAGGCCAAGAGCGGAACCTGCTCACGATAGCTCACTTCGGCAAGATCTCCCTCGAAGGAGCGGTTGAGCATGCAGTATGGGTTTTGAATCGACGCGGGTTTTGGCGCGCCGAGCTGCTCCGCCGCGCGGCAGAACATCGTGGTGCCCCAGGCCATTTCATTGGAGAGTCCATAGCCGCGAATCTTGCCGGCTTTGATGAGCGTGTTCATCGCGTCCACCTGCTCGATGATGGGCACGGTGTCGCGCTCTTTGCCGCTGTCGAATTGCCACGAGCCGAACGCGGCGACGTTGCGATCCGGCCAGTGAATTTGATAGAGATCGATGTGATCCGTTTGCAGGCGACGGAGCGAGCCTTCGCAGGCGTCGATGATGTTGGCTTTCGAGACGGACGTCGCGCCATTGCGAATCCAATCGCGACGACCCGGCCCGGCGATCTTGGTGGCGAGCACGATCTTGTCGCGATTGCCGGGCTTGCCGACCCAGTTGCCGAGAATTGTCTCCGTGCGAAGCGCCGTTTCTGGCCCCGGTGGCACGGGATACATCTCAGCAGTGTCGACGAAATTGATGCCGTGTTGCATCGCCCATTCGAGCTGCGCGTGCGCTTCGGCTTCGGTGTTTTGCTCGCCCCACGTCATGGTGCCTAGACCGATGACAGAGACTTTGAGATTGGCGTGAAAGAGCGGACGGCGTTCCATGGAGTGTTCCGGGAGTGATGTTTGTGGAAGTCTAGCGCGGGTGGCGGCCTACGCTGTGTTCGAGAACCGAAGATTCATGTAGGCGCGGACTTGGCCGCACTCAACGGGCAGGGGAAGCGCGGCCAAGTCCGCGCCTACAAGCTCCCTGTCTGGTTTCGGCTTTGCGGCCTCTAGGCGTTAGACGTTTAACCGCGCCGCCGACACATACTGCTGTCGATAAATTTCAAACGGCATCGTGTCGTTCGCTTCGATTTCTTTTTGCTCCGCGACCGACGTGGTGGTCATCTGCTCGAAGCGTGTTTGTTGATCGCTCGTGAACGGCAATGCGAGCAGCGCTTCGCGCGTTTTTGCGGATTGCGCGCGGATGAAGCCGACGAATGATTTGTCGTAGTCGTTGGTCACCGATGCCAGCACACGCGCCGACGGAAGCGTGTCTAGGTGTTGCAGCGAATGCTTCGCCGCCGCGACTGCCTCCGCATAAAGCGCTCCACCGTTCGCCGCGTCCATCGCCGCGGCAATCGGCGCGCATTGGTCGACCAATTCCTGTGCCCACGCCATCAACGCAACCTGTTCGCCGTCGCGTTCAAGCATCAAGCCGGGTTCGCGTCCGCTGGCCGCCGTGCGGTGCTGATTACGTCCGAGCGCTGCGATTTCTGCCGGAGTGTCCGGCGGGCTGTCGGCGAGCAAACAATGCAACAAGAAAACGTCGATAAAGCGCATCGTCGCCGCCGTGATGCCAACCGGCACAAACGGATCGAGGTCCATGAGCCGCACTTCGACGTATTCAACGCCGCGCTCGCGCAGCGCATGCAACGGCCGCTCGCCGGGCTTGATGACGCGCTTGGGGCGAATCGTGCCGTAAAACTCGTTCTCAATTTGCAGCAACGTAGTGCCGAGTTGGTTGTAATCGCCGCCGGGGTTCTTGACGCCAATCGCTTCGTACGCGGGGTACGGCCGTGTGAGAGCGTCTTGTAGCGACGCACCGTAGCCTTCGAGGCTGTTGTAGCTCACCGCGAGCGACGCCTGCGCATCACTTTGATAACCCAAACGACCCATTCGCAGCGACGTGCCGTAGGGCATGTACATCGTGTTTTTTGTGAGCGATTGCAGTTCGTGTTGTCGGCCAGCCACGAAGGTCGAACACACGGCGGGCGACGCGCCGAAAAGCGTCATGAGCAAAAACGCGTGGCGGCGGAAATTTCGGATCAACGAAAAATATTCTTCGTTAGAAACGCCGGGCAGCGACCAGTTGTAATGAATGCCAGAAATCGTCTGCATGCGCCGTCCGTAGCGGTGCCCGAGGCCCATCCGATATACGCTTTTCGCTCGTCCCACGTTTGACGATCCATAGCGCCCAAGCGGAATTGTTTCATCCGTCGGCAAGCCACAAGGCATCGACGAAACCCACAGCATTTCGTCGCCGGCATCACGCATTGTGCGATACGTGAACTGATGAATTTCTGTCAACTCAGCCAGGCAAGCCTCAACGTCCGCATGCACACCGGTAATCAGTTCAACTTGCGATTCACTGAAGTCGGTCGTAATGCGCGGGTGGGTGAGCGCGGAGCCCAGCGCTTTCGGATGCGGCGTAAGCGCGAGGCCGCCCGCGGGTAGCGCGCGCAAACTTTCTTTCTCGATCCCACGACGAATGCCCTGAAGGCGAGTGGGGGGAAGCGCGTTAATGCGTTGTTGCAAAGTGCTCATATCAAATTCCGTGGAGGCCAGTACTACGTCACGCGAAACTCAAAGTTAGCACGCCGCTGTAAGCATATGGTGGCGCTTGGCGGAATATCAATGTGCGAAATTGGCGGGTTTGGGCGTCATTCCTGCTGGTCATTAGGTAGGCGCGGACTTGGCCGCGCTTCTCCGTCGCACGGAGCGACGCCAAGTCGTCGCCTACCCTTTGCGCAACAGTCGCTCGATTCCGTTACGTTGCATTGCGTCTACGACTCAGCGCAGCGTACGTCGGCGCCTACCCGCCCAAATACGCCGCCTTAACGCGCGGATCGGCCAGCAACGTCTTCGCGTCATCAGTGAGCGTGATCTCACCCGATTCGAGCACGTAGCCGCGTGTGGCGTGTTCGAGCGCGAGCTGTGCGTTTTGCTCGATGAGCAAAATCGTGGTGCCGCGCGATGCGATCAAGCGAATGATCTCGAAGATTTTTTCTACCATCAGCGGCGCGAGGCCCATTGATGGTTCGTCGAGCATCAAAAGCTTTGGCTGCGCGAGCATCGCGCGACCAATGGCGAGCATTTGTTGTTCACCACCCGAGAGCGTGCCGGCCATTTGCTTGGTGCGCTCTTTGAGCCGCGGAATCATGGTGTAAATCTCATCGACTTCGCGCAAGATTTTTTCTTTGTCGTTGCGCGCAAACGCACCCATGAGCAAATTTTCATGAACCGACAAACGTGCGAACACGCCGCGTCCTTCGGGGCACAGCGCGGCGCCGAGACCCACAAGCGCATGCGACGGAATGCCCGTGATGTCTTGGCCTTTGTAGGTGACCTTGCCGCCTGCGGGTTTGATGAGGCCCGAGAGCGCGCGCAAGGTGCTCGACTTCCCAGCGCCGTTGGCACCGATCAGCGTGACGAGTTCGCCTTCGTTGACGTGAAAGTCGATTCCTTTGATGGCCTTGATGCCGCCGTACGCAACTTCCAATTTCTTAATTTCAAGCATCGCAGACATTACTTGGCTCCCTGCGGTTCGTGTGCGCCACCGAGATAGGCTTTGATCACCGCGGCGTCTTTCTGAATTTCCGAGGGCGAACCGTCGGCGATCTTGCGGCCGTAATCAAGCACGGCGATGTGTTGGCACACGTTCATCACGAGGCGCATATCGTGCTCGATCAGCATCACTGTCGTGCCGTCGCTAGCGATGCGTTCGATCAACTGGCGCAGCACCACCGTCTCGGTGGCGTTCATGCCTGCCGCTGGTTCGTCGAGCGCGATCATCTTCGGATCGGTCGCCAGCGCGCGCGCGATTTCTAGGCGACGCTGTTCGCCATACGCCAGCGTACGGCTCTTGTCACCCGCACGCTTCGAGAGACCAATGTATTCGAGCAGTTCATGTGCGCGTTGCGTGATCTCTGCCTCTTCGCGGCGCGCGGCCGGTGTGCGGAATATCGCGCCGAATGCTCCGGCTTTGGTGCGCACATGGCGGCCGACCATCACGTTCTCGAGCACCGACATTTCGCCGAATAGGCGAATGTTTTGGAAGGTGCGTGCAATACCGACCTCGGCGACCTCGTGCGGCGCTTTCACGTTGAGTGGCTTGTCGTCGAACGTGAACTTACCCTCGTCGACTTGATAAAGTCCGGTGAGCGTGTTGAAGAACGTCGTTTTGCCAGCACCGTTCGGGCCAATCAGGCCGAAGATGGAGCTGCGACGAATCGACATCGAAACGTTGTCCAGCGCCGTCACGCCGCCAAAGCGTTTGGTCACTCCTTCGGCAACAAAAAGCATGTCAGCCATTATTTCTTCTCCGGTGACGGCCACAGGCCAGCGGGTTTGAGCAGCATGATCAAAATCATTGCGAGCGAGAAGATCAAATTGCGCAACACTTCCGGCGCTACGAGCACCATGCCGAACACGGCTTCTTGTTTGTTTTCGTCGGCCACGTAGCGAATCACTTCTGGCATCGCGGAGAGGAGCACCGCGCCGAGAATCACGCCGGGAATATGACCCATGCCGCCGAGCACCACCATCGCGAGAATCATCACCGACTCAAGCAATCCAAACGACTCGGGGCTCACAAAGCCCTGCATCGAGGCGAACAATCCGCCGGCCAAGCCGCCTGTGAGCGCGCCGAACGCGAACGCAGCGAGTTTGATGTTTCGGGTGTTGATGCCCATCGCTTTCGCAGCGATTTCGTCTTCGCGCAATGCTTGCCATGCGCGGCCTAGGCGCGAGTGCTGAAGGCGCGAAACGCCAATCACCGAGAGCACTGTAAGGGCCAAGAACACGAAGTAATAGAGCTGCAAACCGCTGATCGGCAGACCGAACAAGTTCATGCCCTCGTTCAACTTAAACCCAAAAAACGTCAGCGGATCAATGCCCGTCAGACCGCGCGGGCCGTTGGTAATGTTGTACGTCGTGTCGGACCACGGCAGACCCACTTTGTCGAAGTTGTTCATCAAGATACGAACAATTTCGCCGAAACCCAGCGTCACAATCGCGAGGTAATCACCGCGAAGTTTGAGCACCGGCGTACCGAGCAACAAACCCGCCAGCGCTGCCAAAAACGCGCCAAGCGGCAACAAAATCCAGAACGGCATATGGATATTGAAGTGCGGCGAAGCCAGCAGCGACCACGTATACGCGCCGACCGCGTAGAACGCGACGTAGCCCAAGTCCAGCAGCCCCGCCACGCCAACCACCACGTTCAAGCCCAACGCCAGCATCACATAGAGCAACGTAACGTTCAGGATACGCACCCAGGCTTGGCCCAGCGCACCCGCCGCGAACGGCAGAATCAGGAGAAACACGCCCAGCACGGCGAGCGCGATGATCTGTTTTTTCTTGTCTTGCATCAGGTTCGCCATGATTACGCCCTCTCCGCGACACGCTCGCCGATCAGTCCTTGCGGACGGAAAATCAGCACCAGCACCAGCACCACAAACGCGAAGATGTCTTTGTAATCACCGCGCACGAAAATCAGGCCCACGTTTTCAACAAGGCCAAGAATCAAGCCGCCCACCATCGCGCCCCACAAGTTGCCGATGCCGCCCATCACCGCAGCAGTGAACGCTTTAAGACCGAGCATGAAGCCCATGTAGTAATGCGCCTGACCGTAGTTCGACGCGACCATCACGCCGGCAATCGCGCCAAGGCCCGAGCCAATCGCGAAGGTGATCGCGATGATTTTGTTGATGTCGATGCCCATCAAGCCAGCGACTTTTTGGTTCTCGGCCGTGGCGCGCATCGCGGTGCCGATTTTGGTGTTGTGCACCAACCAGAGGAGGCCGCTCATTAGCGCAACCGACGCAATCAGGATGACAATTTCGTTCATCGTGACCGTGATCGGACCGAGTGTGATTGGCGTCTTGTCGATCAGTTCTGGGAAAGAGAAGTAGTTGCGGCCAAACACCAGAATCGCGACCTGTTGCAACAAGATCGACACGCCGATGGCGGTGATCAACGGGGCTAATCGCGGCGCGTTTCGCAGCGGTCGATACGCAATGCGCTCCACCAACACCCCGACTATGGCGCAGACCACCATCGCCACCAAAATAGAAATCAGCAGCGCCAACACCGACGGCACGCCAGCCGCCAGCAGCCATTTCGCCACGACCAGCGCCGTGAGGCCGCCGATCATCACGATCTCGCCGTGCGCAAAGTTAATCAGTTGCAAGATGCCGTAGACCATCGTGTAGCCCAGCGCAACCAGCGCGTACACGCTGCCTACGACCAGACCATTGACGATTTGCTGTAGCAATACGTCTATTGACATGAAGAAATTCCCCGCTTGAAGTGTCATCGTTGAGTGTGGCGCGGCTCCCTCCCAGAAATCCGCGCTGCACGAATGGGCTCAATTCTGCCCTGATTCAGTGCCGCAGGTCATGCCGATTCGGTTCCGGCCTAGGCCTGCTCTGCAAGATGCAGGAGTTGTGCCATTGGGCGACGCAGTATCAGTCGAGTCTGATTCCCAGCACCCGCTGTGCATCTTCAAGTAGCGTTGCAACCACGTGGGTCAACTCGGTCACTTGCGACAACTCAACTTCCATAAACCCCTCGTACTCAGCCAAGTTTCGGGCGCGATGCGCAGCGTCGAGGAGCCGCCAACGCTCTGCGGGCCACCCGAGCGTATGCGTAAGCGACTGAAACACGATGTAGCGGTTTTCGCTGCGATAACCGTGGTGCCGCAGGGCTGCGAGCCCGGCCGAATGTCCCGCCGCGTAAGCCGACAGATAGCGGCCTTCAACCGACACAGACGTTTGCTGCGCATCCGCGAGATGCGTTTGCGCCATGCGAAGTAAACGCCGGATTTCAGTCTCGTTTCGCGGCTCGGCCGCGAGCTGTCGAATCTTGACCAGGTTATCCAGCGCCGCAATACTCACGATAACCGCCCCGCCACTACGTCGTGCGGCTGCGCAAGCACTCGATTGACAAACGAATCGGGCTGCGCACGGCGCGTAGCAAACTCAGCCGACGTGTAAATCGTAGGATTGATGACGCGCGACAAACGATCTTGCGCCACCGCGAGCGCCGCCATCACCTCTGCAAACGTCAGCGCGTCCGACACGATCATCAGATCCACATCGCTACCAGCGTGCTCGCTGCGTTTGGCAATCGAGCCGTAAACTGCTGCAAACTCGATTCGGTCGGCCAGCGGCAGCAGCGCCTCCGCAATCGCAGGCACCACCCCCAGCGTCTTTTGAACCAGCGACGTCAATTCCGCAAACACCGGGCTCGACGGATTCGCCTGCACGCGCCGCACGTTCCCGATGCGCTCTTCCGTCACCAAACCCGCGTCACACAATCGTCCGATTTCGCGCTGCACCGACGCGCTGCCCAACCCCGTCAAGCGCATCAACTCATTCAAGTGGAACGCGCGCGCAGGCATCCCAAAAATCCATTCGATGATTTTTGATTGGGCGGGCGCGAATAGGGCGTTGGCTAGCGACATGTGCTAAATATTAGCATGATCGTGCTATAAAAATGCATTCTAGTGAATTGCGGAGATAATTTTACGACTGCACTTTTTGAGCACGAGTAAAAGTATGAGTCAAAAAAAGGACGTCTTGCTCAAATCCGGGGCTGACTTCATTCGATTGTGGAAGACGCCACAAAATCAACATCTCGCCGAAAAACTGGCAGCGGCTATAGATGCAGTATTGATCAAATCTAACAAGCCACACTGGACACCCATGTGGATTAGTCCGATGGATCGACTCCCTCCCCTCGGCGAAGAGGTCATCGTCGCAGGAACGTTGCTCGGAATCTCCGGAGTGTGCAGAGGATTCGGACGATACGGTGCCGAGGGCGACGGCCTCGACGGAAAGTCGCGGAGATGGGTTTGTTGGCCCGCACACTTGGCAGTGCAGGCGTGGATGCCATTTCCACACGCACCCGATCTATCAATTTCGCAACTCGCATCGCCGATGTTTCGAGTACGCTGATGTTTTTGAACGATTTGCGGCTAGGTCAGGCTGCTGAGGCTACAAATTTGGGGGGGGGCAAGCAGCCGCCAATGCAAGGATTCCCAGGAATACCACGGAGCGTGTCTGCAACTCGTCAATTAACGCGAATTTTCGTTTCTATGGGGTGTAAGAATGGATTTGGAAAAAGATACCCTGCTGCGAGAAGCGGCCAACTTTATTCGTGTCTGGACGACAACTCAAAATGCGGACTTCGCCCAAACAATAGCCGAAGCCATGGACGCTGCGGTGGGCGAATCGGACCACAGCGACCGTTCGCCGTTAGAGTCATCGAGGAGACTGATGTCGGGCAATACATCGGGCGAGGTCAACCAACCCGAATGGGTAGGCGCATGGACGCTGCTCTCAGATCGATACCCTGCTGTTGGTGAACCCCTCGTCGTCGCGGGAACTCTGACATGGAAAAGCGGCACCCATACGGGATTCGGACGATACGGCATCAAAGGTGGCCGCTTCCCCGGGATCGGTTACCTAGGGGATTCACATGATTGGTTTTGTTCGCCGCAAGGTTTGCAAGTGCGTGCTTGGATGCCGTTTCCAAAAGCCCCGGCCCCATTAATTGCAGGCTCATCTCTCAAGTTTCCTTGAGAGGCAAAAAAATAGTTGTCGGCACTAAACAGCCATGCGTCAATAATGCTTTCGCAGTTCGCTTTCAACCAAGTGGATCAGCGACATTACCTCTCGACAAAAAGATAAGGCGGGAACACCTTTCCCAGAAATGTTGCCAAAGTGAAAATCGTCTGGAAGTCGCTCACCGCTTGTCATCAGCGATAACGGGAAGTGGTGAGTGTTGCCACCTCGAAGGTCATAAAGCACTTTTGTGATTTTGTGCTGTCCTGCCGTTTTAACGTAGGTCGACCGTCTTGGATTTTGCTCTACTCGCACATAGCGACGAAGTGTTTTTAGCGCTTCGTCGTTTTCAATGGGCGCGCCCGTTTCTGGATTGTGAAAACTGTGATGTGCGCGAAGGGCGTGAATCTCAAAAAAACTGTAAGCAGCGCCAAAAAAAGCACTGATTAGCCACCGAAATTTTTCCTTGTCGCTTTCCAGCGTCGCTAGCTCGAGAAAATATTCGCACTCAGATAACTTGTCAGCAGGATCTGCGATTGCGTCAAGATCAAGCAAGTTAAGCCAACTGTCCGTTTCGATCAAGTGCTTACTAGGCATGGCTGATACTCTCAATTCAGACCAACGTATACGACAGTAAGTTAGTCGTATGTTTCGTATTTATTGACACAGTTTACTGACTCTGCTTGAGTTGACTCCAAGCTACCCACATGCGAGTAGGAAGTTACATCTATGCCTAGCATCTACCCCGGCATCACGCCCGACAAACAAACTACGCCAAAAAATGCGCCCACACGGATCGCCTCGCACAGAGATCGCTCGAATCGTGTCGCATGCGGAGTTCGTTGAGACGTTCTACCCGGGTGAGTTGTTCAAGGTTGAGGGGTTCTTGTTGGGCGTGTTTGTCTCCACACCGGCCACTGATCCCTAGGCGCGGCAACCTGCGGCGAGTGAGTTGAACGAGTTCGCTGCGTGAGGGCGGCGGTGGCTTGACCGTTGTTGCCCAAGTCGCCGAGCGCGACCGGCTTCGCGCCTACCGCTGGAGCGAACATTAATAGGGCTCGATGCCAGATCGCGCTACAGACTATAAATTCACCCCACGCCGTGATCGTGAGGATGGTTGCGCGCACAAAAAGGACTTTTTTGAAAACAATATCTGACGGCATTGGTGCCGATTCCAAACTGGCATCTGAGCTGCCGATCACTGCCATTCGCGGTATGTGTCTTGGCATCAACACCGATGTGCCGAACGATGCGGAGCCGGATGCGGAGGGCACGCCGTGCCCTGCGCCACGGCACCCGCCGCTAACAACCGCAGCGGCGCGGCATCAGCGAGATTGATTGAGGGTGTTCATGATTCGACAGGCTCACCACGAACGGAGACGAGTTGAACTCGAACGGCGACGGGCTGAAATCGGACGCGGTGCGCTCGGTACAAATGCCTGGTTCGCCTCAAGTCCGTGGGCACAGCGTGCCCACCCTTGTATCTTAAGAACTGTAGTGGATAGCGTCTGCTACAAGAAGCGAAGAGAGCTTGAACCCACCCTTAGGATCTAATCCTGTGCCGTAGATAAAGCCCTTCGCTTCACCCTCGCGCCGAA
>JAGNQL010000101.1 GCA_017989135.1 Burkholderiales bacterium | reverse complement strand
ACTATCGACTATTCCACAAATCGAGCTGCAATGACCGCCTAGCTGCCGTTAGCGCGCAAAAGTTGCTATGTGCCTGAGTTCATTTGACCACCGCCCAATCGCCGTGATCGCGCACGCGCCATTTGCCTGCGCTCTGCACCAGCGTGGCGGTGCCACGTTGGCGTTTGCCGTTTACGTCAGCGTCGAAAACGACGTGCGCCGTTGCGCCGTCGATCGCGCCACCTTGCACTTTGCAGCGCTGCGGTGAGGCGCGAAGGCTCTCGCGTCTCAAGGCCCAATCGCGCTCGACGATTTGCTGCACCGTGAGCGGCTCGTTGGCCTGCGCGCTGCGCGCCGCAACCTCAGCTTTGGACGGTAATTGGCCGCGCCGTTGCAGGCGCTTAAAGTAGCTCGCGGCGTCTTTTTCGATCTCGAACAATTGGCAATACGCGAGCACCGCGCGCCCCGGCGCGCCGCCGTCGGGCGGCAAGCGTTTGCCGCGTTTGGCGTAGCTCGGCAGCGGCACCGGCGGCGCCTCGCGCACGATCGGTGCTTCAACTGCGGGCGGTGTGGGCGCAGAGACTTCGACAACCGGCGGCGCGGGCGGCGCGACTGGCGCTTCCGCCGGCGCCGGAACCGCGACAGGCGTAGGCACTGGCGCGGGCGGTGGTGTGGGCGCAGTCGTGCACGCGGAAAGCGCAAACAGCAGCGCGCCGGCAAAAACGGTGCGTGCGTGGTGCGACGTTGAAACGAAGGTGGCAATCAATGAGCGCGTCGTCATGCCGATAGCATATTCGAGCGGAGTCATTGTCATTTCTAAATTTGACGGGCCGACGTTCTGGGAACGATATATGCATGTTTGTGCAGCGCACCAATCGGGGTGCAAATCGTACTTTTATGCACAGGATTCAGGAGAAGGCCATGCTCACACGCACCGAAAACACGTTTTCTCACGTAAAACCCGCTGACACGCAATTCGCACCCGGCGGGCTTCGAGATTTTTTTCTGTACCGCGACCTCGGCATCAAAGAGGCCACCAACGGCAAAGTGATCGCGCACCTTGTGAAGGCGAACATGGCACCGGAAACGGGAACCGGTTGGCACCGACATGAGGCCGATTTTCAAATCGTCATCATGACCAAGGGCTGGGCGCGGTTTATGTACGAAGACAAAGAGACGCTGGTGGAAGCGGGCGACGTGTTGCACCAACGTCCCGGCATCCGGCATTACCTGTTCGACTATTCGCCGGATATGGAATACCTAGAGATCGTGTCGCCGGCGGACTTCAAGAGCGTCGACGTGGAACCGGTGTGCGCGGTGCCTTCGCCTACGCCCTGGAAGTAAGTTCGTTTGGGCAGTGGGTAAGCGCGGACTCGGCCGCGCTCGCCTGTGCCGACGAGCGACGCCAAGTCGTCGCCCACAGTTTGTGTTGGAGTGGCCTTAAAACTCCGCGTCCAACTCATCAATTTCATCCGGCTCAAGCTTCGCGGCCGCGACCCATTCGGCCATCGCGGGCAGCGCCATGATCGTTTTGCAATACGCAGCGCAGGCTTTGTCGAGCTTGATGTCATAGGTGAGAAAACGCGTGACGACGGGTGCGTACATCGCGTCGGCAGCGCAGGGTGTTTTGCCGAAAAGATACGGCCCGCCGTAGGTCTTGAAGCATTCGCGCCAGATGTCGACGATGCGATCAATGTCAGCTTGTGCGCGTGACCACAACCGAAAATTCGGAAACGTAGCGCGAATATTCATCGGCAACGCCGAGCGCAGGGACGTGAAGCCCGAATGCATTTCGCCGGAGATCGCGCGGCAATGTACGCGCGCTTTTAGGTCCGCTGGAAAGAGGCCCGCTTTCGGCTTGATTTCGTGCAGGTATTCAGCGATGGCGAGCGTGTCCCAGACCTTGATGCCATTGTGCAAGAGCGACGGCACCAACATCGACGGCGACAGCAGCAGCATCTCGGCTTTCATGCCAGGATCGTCTGGCGGCAATACGTGCTCCGTAAATTCGAGCCCAGACAACTTTGCGAGCAACCAGCCGCGCAACGCCCATGCCCCGTAATTTTTGCTGCCGATCGTGAGCACGGCGTTGGGTTTGGCGGGTGCTTTTTTGACGGCAACCTTGGCCGCGACTTTCGCCTTCGCTTTGGCGAGGGGCTTCGCGGCGGGTCGGGTGACTGGCTCTTTCGCCACTTTCTTTGCCGTCGCTTTCACAGCGGGTTTTACGGGAGCTTTAGCCATGGGATACCTCGTGGGATGTGCTTCTCTTGCAGCAAGCGCTGTGCCATCGCGCGTTTCGCTGCGCAGTCGGCGCGCGCTGGCTCGCAAATTGCACGGGGAATACACCTTCGTTCATGACCGGCTTTTCATGATGTATCAGGCCTATCAACTCCACTCCGACGTGATGGCTCCTCTGCGGTTCATGGCGGCACACGGCGGCTCAGCGCTTGGCGCGCGCAGCACAGCACAGTCGTCGCTGCGCCGCGTCTCTGCCGCCAGCGAGGTGTTTGCGCGCATGAAGCTCACGCACAAACGTCCCGCGTACGGCATTGATTCGGTGCAGGTGGCGAACGAGCCGGTGCCGGTCTCCGAAGAGCGCGTGCTGACGTTACCGTTCGGCACGTTGCTGCACTTTAGGAAGCCGTCATTGAATGGCGCACCAACGCAACCGCCCGTGCTCCTCGTCGCGCCGCTCTCAGGGCACTTTGCTACGCTCTTGCGCGAGACAGCGCGCACGCTGCTGCAGGATCATGACGTTTACATCACCGACTGGCACAACGCGCGCGACGTGAGCCTGCAACACGGCGCCTTCAGTCTCGACGATTACATCGACTACATGATTCGCTTCATGCACCGCATCGGCCCCGGCGCACATATAGTTGCGGTGTGTCAGCCCTGCGTGGCGGCGCTCGCGGCAACGGCGCTGATGAGTGAGGATGACGATCCCGCGCAACCGCGAAGCCTCACCTTAATGGCCGGGCCGGTGGATTGCCGCATCAATCCAACCGCCGTAAACACGCTCGCTACGAGTAAGCCGATGTCGTGGTTTGAGAAAAACTTGATCAGCCGCGTGCCGCTGCCGCATATGGGGTTTGGTCGTCGCGTGTATCCGGGGTTTGTGCAGCTCACGGCGTTCATGAGCATGAACTTAGAGCGCCACAAAAAATCATTTCGCGATATGTATCAGCTGCTGGTCAACGACGAGATCGACAAAGCCGACGCGATCCGCACGTTCTACGACGAGTACTTTGCGGTGAACGATTTGCCGGCTGAGTTTTACTTGGAGACGGTCGAGAAAGTGTTTCAGACCTACGACCTCGCGATGGGCAATTTGCACTATCGCGGTCGGCGCGTGAACGCTGCGGCGATTCGCCGCACCGCGCTAATGACGGTGGAAGGCGAGCGCGACGATATCTGCGCCGTAGGTCAAACCATGGCAGCGCAAGAGCTCTGCAGCAACGTAAAGACGTTTCGTCGCGCGCATCACATTCAAACTGGCGTCGGCCACTACGGCGTGTTCAGCGGCAGTCGCTGGAACCAGCAAATTTACCCACGCGTGCGCGAGATGATCTACGTGAGTGCTGCGTAGCCGGCTGGCGTAGTCGGAACGCTAACCCTCAACGTAATTCAACGGAAGCACCGTCGTGTCTTTCACTTTTTCGAGCACGAACGACGACTTCACGTTAATCACACCCGGCAGCGTCAACACGCGATCCATCAGAAACGATGTGTAGTGCTTCAAGTCGGGCATCACCACTTGCATCGTGTAGTCCATCTCGCCGGAGAGCGAATGGCACCACGTCACTTCGCTCCACGTTTGCACTGCGGCCTTCAAACGATCACGTGCTTTGGCGTCGCGTTTATCGAGCGCCACGTCGAGGTGAATGGTTAAGCCGAGGCCCAGTTTTTCGGGATTGAGCAGCGCTGCGTAGCCTGCGATGATCCCGTCTTCCTCGAGCGCGCGGACGCGACGTAAACACGGCGACGCTGAGAGCGACACCTTTTCGGCAAGCTCAATATTGGACAAACGGCCCTCGGCCTGCAAGGTTTCCAAAATGCGCAAATCGGTGCGATCCATCACTTAAATGCCTTGTTGCTTGTTGATTGCGCAATTATAAGCCTCATAAATAGCGCGATGTGGGCATATTCAAAACATCATTGCGCACCGTACCGGGCAAAATTTCTGCTTCGTTTTTTGCAACAGAGTTTTGGAGCGCACATGACATCACCAGCACAGTTGTGGGACAACCCGATGGGCACCGACGGTTTTGAGTTCATCGAGTTCGCCGCGCCGGACCCCGCCGCGATGGGTCGTCTGTTTGAGCAAATGGGTTTTGTGGCCGTGGCGAAACACCGCTCAAAAAATGTGCTCCTCTACAAACAAGGCGACATCAATTTCATTTTGAACGCCGAGCCGGGCTCGTTCGCGCAGAGCTTCGCGCGCGTGCACGGCCCGTCGATCTGCGCGATTGCGTTTCGCGTAAAGGACGCCGCGTTCGCCTACAAGCGCGCCGTCGAGCAAGGCGCGTGGGGCGTTGAGACGCAACCCGCGCCGATGGAATTGAACATTCCGGCGATCAAAGGCATTGGCGATTCGCTGCTGTATTTCGTAGATCGCTACGACGGCAATTCCGCGCACGGCGGTAACAACGTCACGATTTACGACATCGACTTCGTTCCTATCGCTGGCGCGCCGCGCATCCCCGAAGGCGCGGGCCTCACCTACGTCGATCACCTGACGCACAACGTGCACCGCGGCCGCATGGACGAGTGGGCGGGCTTCTACGAGCGCTTGTTCAATTTCCGCGAGCTACGCTACTTTGATATCGAAGGCAAACTCACGGGCCTGAAGAGCAAGGCGATGACCAGCCCTTGCGGCAAGATTCGCATCCCGATCAACGAATCCAGCGACGACAAATCGCAGATCCAAGAATATCTTCACGCGTATCACGGCGAAGGCATTCAACACGTTGCGTTTGGCACTAACGACGTCTACGCGACGGTCGACGCTCTGTCGCTGAAAAAGGTGCCGTTCCAAACCACGCCCGCCACGTATTACGAACAACTCAGCACGCGCATTCCCAATCACGGCGAAGACAGCGCGCGCTTGCAAGCGCTCAGCATTCTCGTCGACGGCGCACCGGAAGATTCGGGCTTGCTCCTGCAAATCTTCACGCAAAATTTGTTCGGCCCGATCTTCTTCGAAATCATTCAACGCAAAGGCAATCAAGGCTTCGGCGAGGGGAATTTCAAGGCGCTGTTCGAATCCATCGAACTCGATCAAATTCGCCGCGGCGTGTTGCAGGCGTAAGCCGCTTTCGCGGCGCTACAGCAGCGCCGCGAACAATCGCACCGCCCACCACGCCTCAATCAACACCTGCACCGCGAAACACAGAAACCGCCAGCGCACGGCGCGGTTGCGCGTGGAGACGAGGTGGATGGTTGATTGGCCGATGCGCGCGGCGAGCACCCATAACGCGAGCGAGCTGGTGATGTGTGCGTTGTTTGTTGCGTGCGCCACGAGAATGAGCGCCGCAAAGATCGGCAAATTTTCGTAGCAGTTGGCATGCGCGCGACACAGGCGCGCGGAGAACGGCGACACGTCGTCGCCTGACGGCAAGAAACTGTTGGCGCGTTTACGGCCGGTGACCGTGAGCGTTGTTCGGATTGCAGCGATGGCGCCGAGCAGTAGTAGCGTCCACGCGGCGAAGCCCAACAGGGCGAGCATCGATGTGTTCATGAGTTCCTTCGTTCAGTAGGGTCGTGTGAGGGAAGTTTCGGTGTGTTGGCGAGTTGCCACAATTGGCGATAATGACAAATAACAGGTCAATCCTGCCAATCCTGTGCTCCGTCTATTTACGGTCTCGCCATGAAAATTCAGCTTCTGATGCTGCCGAAAGTGCTCGATGCCTCGCTCGGTTTGAGCCTTTCCATTTTTCAGGCGGCGAACCGCTTGCTCGAAGCCGAAGGCAAGCCTGCGCTGTTTGAAGTGGCAACAACTGCGATGCGCCGAGGCACGCTCATGACCGGCGCGGGAATGTCGTTGAACGTCGCCACCGCAGCGCGCAACTTGCCCGACGCCGACGCCGTCTTGGTGCTGGGCAGCTACTTAACAGGCAGCAAAGACATGCAAGCGTGGCTTGTCGAACGCGACGTGCTGGACGCGAGCGCGTATGTTCGAGACGTCGCCGCGCGCAATGGTGAGATCGCGGCGGCGTGTGCAGGCACCTTTGTGCTCGCGCAGGCGGGTGTGTTGAACGGTCGAACGGCAACCACGACTTGGTGGATGAGCCGATTCTTTCGTGCGCGCTTTCCCGACGTGCAGCTCGATATGCAACGCGTGGTGGTGCAAGACGAATACGTCACCACCGCAGGCGCGGCGCTCGCGCAGGCGGATTTGGTGTTGCACTTGGTAGCGCGCTACGCCGGGCCGCAGCTCGCGCACGCGTGTTCGCGCTATTTGCTTCTCGATGAGCGGACTTCACAATCTCGCTTTCCGATGGTGCAACACATGGTGCTGCAAGACCCTCAATTGCGTCACGCCGAAACGTGGGTACGCGCACGACTCAATCAACCCATCAGCATCCCCGAGCTCGCAAGCGCGCTGCACCTAACGACACGCACAATGGCTCGTCGCTTCGACGCCGCACTCGGCCTCACGCCGCTGCAATTCGTGCAACGCCTGCGCATCGAGCAAGCGCTACATCTGCTGCGTGCCACAACACATTCGTTCGAAAAAATCGCCGCGCAAGTGGGCTACGCCGACGCCAACGCGCTACGGCGGTTGCTGATGCGGGAAGCGGGCGCGACGCCGTCGGAGTTGCGGCGGCAGGCGCGGGCGTAAGCGACCATCTATCGCCGATTTCGCGGATGTTCGCTCGCTGTGCGTTCGTTGCCACGTTTGTAGTTTCCGGTGAGGCGTGCCATCAATTGCTGCGCGTCGGCAGCGTCGCCGTGCTCGACTTCCGCGACGAAGTCGACGGCGTCTGTGCCGCGCAATGTGGCGGCGACTTTGCCGTGATGAAGCACCTGAATTTCGCCGGTTTTGCGCGACCGGTAGGTGAAGCCGAGATCTCTGTCGTTGTTCATGATTCGCTTCGCGTCGATACCGAAAGTCGCAATCTTACTAGCGGCGGCGCGCGGCCCCGTGGATCAACGCGGCTCGCGCGTCTGAATTTCGATAGCGTACTTTCGTTGTTTGTCGTTGGGTTCGAAAGCATCGACCAATTGCATCGTGATGTCGATGCGTTCCGCCTGCGTGAGTTTGCCTAGCTCGGCAGAATTCCACTTTGAAATGAGACGCGCAACGCCCGCGTCGGTCTGTATTTTCGGCAACTTGGCCGCAATGTGCGCGAGCAAATCGTCGACCGGCGCGGTGCCAAATCCTTGTTTGTGCAGCGCCGCTTGCTCCGCCTTCGCGTCGGCGCTGAGGCGCGACATCTCGGCCGAATCGCCCGCGTCCTTAGCGCGCTGATGTGCAGCTTTCAGGGCGGTCATTTTCTGTTGTTGAAATGACGAGCCAGCGTACGCGATGGCCACTGCGCGCGAGTCGTAGACGCCGATGCGTACAGCGCGCTCGGTGCTCGTGCCGTTGGATTGTTGCGCCAACCCAGTGCTGGCAGTCGCAAAAAGAGCAACGAACACAACGACACGCATCGCAAGGTGAAGCACGTTCATGACGACCTCGTGGAGCAAGAAATTGAACTCGGTAACGATAGACCCGCGACACGGCCAGACGTTCTTGAGTCATCACATGAGTTTGACGTGGATCAAACACCACAATCAACGGGTCCGTGACCGTAGTAGTACTAGAGAGGCTCTTGTTGAGTGGCGCAGTGAATACTGCCGCCACCAGCCGCGATTGCGTCGACGTTGAGCTGTACGACTTTGCGATTGGGGAGTGCGCGCGCTAACGTCTCGCGAGCGGCGCGGTCTGCGGCTTTGTCGCCAAACTCTTGCGCAATCACTGCGCCGTTGCACGCATAAAAACCAACGTAGCCTGCGGCGAATTCGCTGCGTTCAAATTTCTTGCGTACGGTGTTGGGCGCGTTCAGCGTGAGAAGGTCTAGCCGCTTGCCGCGCGCGTCGACACTTTCACGAAGCACTTCGATGTTTCGCTTGGTGATCGCGTGATCGTATGAGCCGACATCGCCATCGAAGCCCGCCAATACAACGCCTGGTCGTGCGAATCGCGCATAAAAGTCAGTGTGGCCGTCAGTAATGTCTTTACCCTTAACGCCGGGAATCCAAATCACTTTTGTGATGCCAAGCAACTCGCGCAATGCGCGTTCACATTGCGCTTTTGAGACGCCGGGATTTCGATTGTCGATCAGCACGCAGCTCTCGGAAATGACCGCGCTTCCCTCGCCGTCGACTTCAATGCCGCCGCCTTCGAGCACCAGTTGTGCCCTCTTGATTGACACGCGTGCGTGTCTCGCCACAACCTGCGCAACGAGCGCGTCTTGCGCATGATCTTGCTTCTTCCCCCAGCCGTTGAAATTGAAGTCAACGCATGCTTTTCGTTGCGTCGCGTCACGTGATTTATTGACGACGAACACGGGGCCAGTGTCGCGAATCCACAGGTCGTCCAGCGGACAGACCAGCGTTTCGACTTTGGGTGATAAAAGCCGCTTCGCCAACCCGATATCCGCGTTTCGCACCAGCATCGTGACCGGCTCAAACTCCACAATCGTGTTGGCAATCAGCGCGAGATTTCGCTGCACGTCAGGCAGCAATTTGTCGCCCCAAATTTTCGCGCTCGCGCCGAAGGCCATCCACGTGCGCTTATGCCGGTCACTCTCGTCGGGCATGAGCCAACGGTCGCCGTCAGTCTCCGCCGCACGTACGGAAGCACGTGCAGCCAGACCCAGAACGCTCGTGGCACTGAGTAACTTGAGTAGTTGGCGTCGAGAAAATGGGGACACGAATCGGCGATCAGACCTAACGGCGAGTGACTAGCTTAGCCTGTTTTGCGGCCGCCATTATGGTGGCGGCCGATCATCGCATCGCGGGTGACCGGCAGCAAATCAGCGCAACGACAAGTCTGCGTCTCGTTTCTAGCTTTTTCGCTATATCCACCGTCCGCCGGCGGTTACGGCCTGTTTTTTCGCCATGTCGACTTGGCGCATAGTTCTTTCGTAACGACCACCCGGCGGTCGTTGCGAGCGCATTTGTACTAAAAGTTGTTAACTCGCTTCCTCGCTCCACTCGCCGCGAGTCGCCGCCCGGAGCGCCTACATCGTGTGCGCCATATTTCGTGTCGTGCCTCCCTCATTTCGTCGCGTCGCGCTCGCTTCTGAAGAGCGCCGCGGCGAACATGGCCACCTTTAATCTTCAGAGGTGCTCATGTTCATGTTCACGCAAACTTCACGCCATGCGGGGTTGCTTCGGGCGCTCGCCGCAACAGCGCTCGCGTGCCTCGCCGTCAGCGGTTCACTCGCGTCGTCCGTCGCCTTCGCGCAGTCGCCGGAACAATTGACGCAAATCGATCAGATGTTGACCGCGACGTACAAACCCAACGA
>JAGNQL010000100.1 GCA_017989135.1 Burkholderiales bacterium | reverse complement strand
TGGGGCGGGCGCGCACTGCAGATGGGGCGGTTCGTGCAGCCCCTAGTTGAGGCGGGCTTTCGCCCGGTTGCGTTTGATCTTCCCGCGCATGGGCTAGGGGCCACGGGAGAAACTGACATGGTTGACTGCGCGGCCGCGATCGGCGCGGTTCAGCGCGGGATCGGCCCCGTCCATGGCACCGTCGCGCACTCTTTTGGCGTCATGGCGACGCTACTGGCCGCGCGCGAGCATGGTTTGGTGGCGCCAAATCTCGTGAGTATCGGCGCGTTCGAGCACTGCCGCTGGTTCATCGATGCAGCCCAACACCATCTGGGACTCTCGGATCAAGTGGCGCAACGGCTTCGTGACAATTTCGAAGCCCGGCACGCCCATCGGGTGAGCTTTGATCGACTCTCTGTTGTAGAAATGTTGCGGGAAGCGCGCTGCAACACGTTAGTTGTGCATGATCGTCACGACCGTGAAGTCCCGTACGCGCATTCGCATTCGTTGCGAGCCGTCGGACGTCATATCCAAGCGTTTCCAACCGTTGGACTTGGGCACCGTCGAATCTTGGCGGATCGCGCCGTGATCGACAAGAGCGTCGCTTGGTTGGAGGCGCGAGCAATATAGCGCTGTCGTGCGCAAAATGGTCAACATTCGCTGTATCAGAATCTTGCGCATTGACAAGCGCAACGCAGTGCTCGCACACTTGGCACAAACCTCATAGCGCGTTGCTAAACGACTGATCTTCTATGCCCGATACCCACGCCGTAACGCAACTCATTCGCGACGCTGACGCGCACGTTCCTACCGCCGTCAATCGGCTGTTCGATTTGCTTTACAAGGACTTGTATCGGGTGGCCCGCGGGCGAGTGCATCAGAGCGGCGGCTCGCTCGACTTGTCTGCGACCTCACTCGTGCACGAAACCTACGAACGACTGGTGCGGCTTGACGAACTTAAGGTCAGTGATCGCCAGCAATTTTTCACCTACGCTGCAACTGTGATGCGATCCATCGTCGTTGACATGGCGCGGGCGCGGCTCGCTGATCGGCGCGGCGGCGGGCGCACTGATGTGCCCATTGACACATTACTCGAAGGCCGGCTCGCGGTGCCGCTAGACGAAACGGTGCTCGAAGTGAGCGACGCGTTGACACAACTGCAAGCGGTCGAACCACGCTTAGCGCAAGTCGTGGAGATGCGCTACTTTGCCGGACTGAGCGTTGAGGAAACAGCGATAGCGATGGGCGTGACGACTAGAACCGTGGGCCGCGACTGGCTCAAAGCGCGCTCGCTGCTCGCCGCGATTTTGGTCGCTAAATAAAGTCACTTGCTTGAACCGCCCTTCTGCCCTGTCCGAATGCAACTGAACGCGGAACAACTGCGCGAGTTGGGTCGCCTCGCCGATCTGTGGTTAGACGCGGACGCTTCGACTCGCGAGAGTCTGCACGAATCCGCCCGTAAGAGCGGCGACTCGTTCGTGCGCGCCTTCGAGGTCATGATCGCGCACTTGGGGCATGGCACCTCAAACACCACGTTGCGGCCGATTCCATCGGCCATGCGTGACGCAGCGCTTTCGGGCTCGATGCTATCGGGTGGAAATTCCGATGATGAACACGTTGTAGAGTCGGCGCAAACCAGCACAGCATTTTGCGGCACAGCCGTGCCACCCGAGCGCGCGGCTGGGCAGCACATCGGCCCATATCGGTTGATAAGAGAACTGGGCCGAGGCGGTATGGGGGTCGTCTGGCTCGCCGAACGCGCAGATGGTCAACACACGCGTCAAGTCGCACTCAAAATGCCGCTTGTAGAAAACCTCAACTGGCTACTCGCCGCAAGGTTTGCAAGAGAAAGAAACATCCTCGCCAGTCTTGAGCACCCAGGCATTGCAAGACTCTATGACGCCGGTGTTGACAACCACAATCACAGCAGCCAACCCTACATCGCCATTGAATACGTTCAAGGCCAACCGATCACCACCCACGTTAGAGTTAGCAAGCTCAAACCCGAAGCCACGGTTCAACTCTTCACCAAAGTCATCGAAGCGGTTGCGCATGCGCACACCCAACTCATCATCCACCGCGACATCAAACCCTCGAACATACTGGTGGATGCCAAAGGTGAACCGCATCTTCTAGATTTCGGCATCGCCAAGCTTCTCGATGACGAAGACAACAACGCTATTGACGCCACACAACTCACCAAACTCTCTGGTCGAGCGCTAACGCTTGACTACGCCTCACCGGAACAAGTCAACAACGCCAGCCTCGGCACCGCAAGCGATGTTTACTCACTCGGTGTCGTGCTCTACGAACTCTTAACCGGCACAAGGCCGTACCACCCCAAAGGACCCACCCGACGCGACCTAGAGCAAGCCATCCTCGAGCAAGACCCGCAAAAGCCCAGCGAACAGCTGCTCACGCAAACAACAGGCAACAGTGAAACGGGCAAGTCCGCGCGACGCATGCGCGGTGACCTGGACACCATTGTTCTCAAAGCCTTGCGCAAAGACCCGAAGCAACGCTACGGCACCGCGCAAGCGTTTGCGGAGGATCTCAAGCGATACATTGGCTTTGAGCCAATTGCGGCCCGACCACAGGGCTTGCTCTATCGTGCAAGCAAGTACGCACGGCGGCACCGTGTTGCATTGACGGCAACCGCCGCGGGCATAGCCTCACTTGCTCTCGTCGCAGGCTACGCACTGCAACAGCAACAACAGGCGGCAGCAAGTCAAGGCCGTGCGCAGGCAGTGGACTCGTTGTTGCGGCATCTCTTTCGCGGCATGAGCCCAGACGAAGCGGCAACGCGTAGCTTTACCGCCGACGAATTACTTGATCGTACCGCGCAGTTCATTGATGCGGATGAGTTGCTTGACGTACCGACGCGTCGTATGACCAACGGGACGATGGCGGTTCTGTACAGCGAAATTGGACAGTACGACAAGGCGCTGAAGCGTCACGCCGACGAGCGAGCAGATGCGCTGCGTGCGGGCGATCGCGCGCGACTGGCTCGCACTCTTGTGCAGTTAATCGAGACGCACACGAATGCCGCCGGTACGGACCTGATCAAGCTTGATGTCGCCGAGAAACTTTGCGGCGAACTGCAAGCACTGATCGAAAGCGGCGTGCCAGACGGCGACTTCTTGGCGGCGAATCTTGATTATCTGCGGGGCCAGATCGAACGAGCCCGCAATCACCCCAAGGCAGCGTTAGCGCTTTTTGAGGAAACCGCTCGCCGATTGCGAGGGCGTAACGGTGCGCAGGCCGCGGAGCTCTATGTCGATACGCTACGTGCGACAGGCTATGCCGCCGCTGACATGGGCGATCTCACGGCGGCTCGGAGACACCTAATTGAAGCGCTACATCTTTATCGCGGAGCGAAGGAGCGAAAGACCGTCGCAGCGCTGGAGACAGCAGTTATGTTGGCGCATGTACTGATGCGTCAGGGCCAATTTCAGCAAGCCATCGAATCGACCAAAACTGTGTTGCGTGAGAGTGAGCAGCGGTTGGGGCCAAATCATGGCATCACGCAGGACGCGCTCAATACATTGGCGACGGCTGCGATTCGAGTCGGTGACTTTGACACGGCGCGCAGCAGCGCTCGCAGAATCCGTGACGCGATTGGGCCAGACGCGGCAGAGAGGCAACGCATCGATGAATTTGTGAACGCGCGGATCGCTATGTATTCCGGGGGCGCGGCGGCCGCAGAGGGGCCATTGCGCAAGCTGTATCTCGGCACGCCAGCAACGGCTGCGGGACGAAGCTTCAGCGCGCTCACGCTTGCCGAGGCGCTTCTGCGACAGAATCGTCTGGATGAAGCATCCGCAATTCTGGATAGCGTAGACCGTACAAGCGGGGCACAACTCAACTCGCGTAGCGGCCGTTTGCTCGTTGCGCGTCTGCTTCGTGCTTGCTTGCACGCGAAACGCGGTGAGCTGGCAGCGGCCAATGCGTTGATCGCACCTGTCGTCGTAGTACTCAAGGAGGATTTTGACGACGAGTACTACGTCTCGCTCGTGGCGCGAGCTTATCAAGCGCTATGGAGCGACGACGATCCTGCGCATCGAGCGGCGCTGGCGAGTCGAATTGAGCGGGAGCTCGCGTGGCAGGACGGCGCGGCTGCGATGGGACGGTGGCTTCGTTCTCGACCGCCGAAAGCGAATTGGAAAGACATGCCGATCGTGTTGTGAATTTCATAGCTTGATCGAATGAACGCGTTGGCGACTGTCAGTCACCAAATCCTAAAAAACTACGAAACGGAGTAAGAAAAAATGCCACCAGTAAGACTGACCGGGGATCTAGGGACCGGCGGAGGAACTTTGTTCAATGTCGCCGCCCGCAACGAGGCCAACGACGGTACGATGGTCGTGAGTTTTGACTTCAAGCTTCATGCCACCGTTTGGAGCCAAGATCGTATTTGGAACGGGGTGCACATCGATACTGTAGAGGCGCTAATCGTGGCCAGCCGGATCGATCAGCAGGCCGAAGGCATAACGCTGCCTGCGAATGCAATGGTAGTTGCCGCGGCTTCGGCACACGTCCCGGCCGACGGACGTTGTGAGCCGTTCGCTGGGCGCGGCTCGCTGGTGCTACCTGCCACTTACTTTGATGTCGAAGCGCATCGAACTTGGTCACTCGTGCTGCGTGCACGTGGGTGTAAAAATGCGCAGGGGGAAATTTGCATGACGCGCGTGGCCTCGGCGGAGTTCATTTGGGCGACCGTCGCAATGCATAGCGTCATCGATCCGAATATCGTACGGGCGATTCTTGACGCTAGGGCGGATTCGACTCGTTTCAAGTAGCGTCCGCGCGGATCGTAGCGATGCAGATAAGCTCGCGCGACGGACGAGCATCGCATCGCCAGCGCGTCGCGAAGTCGAAGCCGAGGGTTGGGAGCCATTTCGTTAACTGTGGAGCAAATGGATGCAATTAAGCGCAGAGCAATTACGCGAACTTGCAAGCATGGCAGACGCGTGGCTCACTGCGGACGAGGCCGAACGCACGCGCTTGCGTGCAGTGTCCGCAGCAAACGGCGAGGACTTTAATCGTGCGTTTGGCGCAATGGTTGCGCAATTGACGAGCACCGACGCGCCAACTGTGCTGCCGCACATTCCCGGCGCTATGCGAGACGCAGCGCTTGCGGCGTCTTTGGAGCGTGACTCGGACGCTGTTGCGAGTGACTTGTCTGTCGCTGTTGGCGCCCAAGCCGATGCGCGCGTCGACGACGACGCAACCTTCACGGCTTTTGGCCGAAATCTGCCTTCACCCGAACGAGCTTCTGGGCAGCGCATCGGCCCGTATCGATTGATAAAGGAGCTTGGTCGCGGCGGCATGGGTGTCGTCTGGCTCGCCGAGCGCGCCGACGGGCAGCACTCGCGGCAGGTTGCCCTGAAAATGCCGCTCGTCGAAAACCTAAACTGGTTACTGGCGGCACGCTTCGCCCGCGAGCGAAACATCCTCGCAAGCCTTGAGCACCCCGCGATCGCACGGCTCTACGATGCCGGCGTTGATCAAGCCACACAGCCCTACATCGCCATCGAATACGTCCATGGCCAGCCGATCACGGATTACGTCAAAGAGAAACGGCTAAAGCCCGAGGCCACCGCGCAGCTTTTCATCCGCGTGATCGAGGCCGTCGCGCATGCGCACACGCAGCTCGTCATCCACCGCGACATCAAGCCGTCGAACATACTGGTGGACGCCAAAGGCGAACCGCATTTGCTTGATTTCGGCATTGCGAAATTGCTCGACGATGAGGACTCTCCGACAGCCGACGCAACGCAACTCACTCGCTTGTCAGGCCGTGCGCTCACGCTCGATTACGCCTCGCCGGAGCAAGTGAACAACGCAAGTCTAGGTACCGCAAGTGACGTGTATTCACTCGGCGTAGTTCTCTACGAACTGCTCACGGGTCGCCGACCGTATGACCCGAAAGGGCCGACGAGGCGTGACTTGGAACAAGCGATCCTAGACCAAGATCCAGCAAAGCCCAGCGATCAACGGCTCACCACCGGCGACAGCGAATCGGGAAAGTCTGCACGACGCATGCGAGGTGATTTGGACACTGTTGTGCTCCAAGCATTGCGCAAAGACCCGAAGCAACGCTACGCCACGGCACAGGCGTTTGCGGATGACTTGAAAAGGTATCTTGCGTACGAACCGATTGCCGCGAAGCCGGATGCGGGTTGGTATCGGATGGGGCGGTTTGTAAGACGGCATCGGGTGGGCGTGGTCGCTGGCGTTTTGGTACTGCTTACCTTTTTCGGCGGATTTGCCAGCACACTCCACCAAGCTGACTTGGCGAGAAAACAGGCACAACGAGCAGAGACCGTGCGCGACTTCGTGGAGGGCATTTTTTCGCCCTTCAGTGAAGGTGTCGTCGAAGCAAAGCAACCCTCACTCGCTGACTTGTTGCGAACAAGTGTCAGCAACCTCCAAAAAAACGACACTCTCGCGGTAGAAGAACGAATCGATTTACTGTCTATTTTTTCTCGCCTGAGCAATAAAGTTGAGAAACGTGATCAGGCGCTTACGCTAATAGATGAGGCGTACCGTTTGTCGGTGACGCGATTTGGCGCGAATCATGAAAGTACCGCAATCGCGCTCGCAGCCAGAGGGCACCAGTATCTGACAATGGGGAAACGAGAACTCGCGGAAGCCGATCTGACGAGCGCGGAAGCTCTTTTTCGGAAACATCTAATTCATGGCGAGGTGTTGATCCGTTTGTACACGGCACTCAGCCAATTGGCTTCTCAACGTAAGTCCGCCGATGACGCGCTGCGCTACGCTCAACTCGGGCTTGAAGAGCGTATTGCTTTTCACAAGCCGGAGAGTCCAAGTGTCGCTACGGGTTACTCCAATTTGGGCTATGGCCTTGAGTCAGTGGGTCGATACGGCGATGCCGCTGCGGCGTATGGCAAGGCGAACCAACTCTTCTTGAAAAACTACCGCCCTGACTCTTATGAGACCGCTATTAGTCTGTCGCAACGAGGAAATGCGCGTGCGCTCGCTGGACGTTTGAACGAAGGCATCGCAGACTTAAAGGCAGCGCAAAACGCGTTCGTGCTGCACCCGTCGCGTTCCGGGAGGCAATGGCTCAATTTGTCGAGACTATGCGCCTATACGGCGCTCACCCAAGCTGCGCATAGTGCTCACCAGATGTGCGCGCTTGCGCAGCAATTTACGCTGCAAACCGCCGGATCTGGAAGTGAAGATGACGCTTTAGTCAATCGTATGCTTGCAGGGCTAGCGCTCGACGAGGGGGACTTTATTTCTACGCGGCGACACCTCGATTTCGCCGCGCCGATACTTTCGCGTAAAGGCGTGCCTGCTTGGAGCGCCACTGCGACGCTTACGTATGGCGAATTGGCGTTTCGTGAAGGAAGAATGCAGGACGCATCGCGGCTTCTCAGTGACGGTTTGAAATTATTGGGTGATGGGTTTCCGCCGCATTTACGACGAAACGGGTTAGCGCTTTTGGCGCTGATCTGCGATGAGCGCAGAGACGACGCTTCGTGTCCGCACGATGTATTTGTCGTCGCGGTCAATGCTATTGACGAAGCGAGTTATCGTGACAGTGCTCTTGTCTTGCCCGCGCATGTTGCCTTGGCTCGAGTTGATCTAAATCACGGCCGCGCCTCTGACGCCGCTCGTCGCCTCGCTCGTATTAACGACGCGGTTGTCGACCAAGTTGATACTCAACGCCCCCGTTTTGTTGAGGCTAGGTTGTGGCAAGCCGCTGCGCAGGCGGTGGCGGGTAACTGTGATGAAGGCAAGCGCATCATCAAAGCGCAATCGAGAGTGCTTGATGCCGCGCCGTTGCAGTCGGGTGCTATTTGGGAGGCAGGGTTTCGCGCGGCGACTATTGCTTCCGCGGGCTGTTGATAGCGCTAGGGGGCGAATCGCGCCTTTGGGACTTTGTTTGGCGACCGCGGGCTAATTTGATGCGGTACCTGTTAGCGGGAACCCATACGGACCTATCGTGACGTTGCCGATCTGGCGAACGCGTGCCGCGGGTCAGCGCAAGTCTGCATTTCGACCTACTTCCTGGTTGATCTAAAACAAAGTTTCGCGCAATGTCCGTTTTCCGGGCAGACTTGCGTTCTTCCGTCTAATCGCCATCACCGGAGCGCGCGCGTGCATCGTCACTTATCATTTTTCGCCACCACCTTTGTTTGTGTTGCCTGGCTCGTCGCCCCCGCCGCGCAGGGAGAAACCTATACGCAGGCGGCTAGTTCGTTCAATCACACCTGCGCGATTTATGGCAGTGGCGGTCTGCATTGCTGGGGGACCAACGCGGCTGGGCAGCTGGGAGATGGCACGACCACCAACTCGGCGATTCCGGTCGTTGTGCCGGGGTTGACTGGCGTGACCTCTGTTTCGGCGGGGCGGGTTCACACCTGCGCTTTGGCGCAGGGCGTGGTGAAGTGTTGGGGTGACGGCAGCGACGGCCAACTTGGAAATGGCACGACGAATTCAAGTCCGCTGCCGGTGGCGGTCATCGGTCTGACCACGGTGAGCAATCAGGCGGTCGCGGTCGCGGTAGGCGCGGACTTCAGCTGCGCGCAAATGTTTAATCAAATATCGAATGCAAGCACTGTGCGTTGTTGGGGCGGTAATTCCGCAGGGCAGGTGGGCAGTGGCTCCGCCAGCCCGCAAGTGTTCGCGCCCGCCACCGTCTCGGGATTGACCGGTGTCACCCATCTGGCAGCAGGTTCGTACTTCGCGTGTGCGGTGACCGGCGGCACGGTGCGCTGCTGGGGTAGCGGCATCAGCGGTCAGTTTGGCAACGGTACCACCGTGCTCAGTAGCAACGTGCCAGCAGCGGCGGCTACAGGCATTACCAACGCGACGATGGTCACTGCCGGGGGCTCGCATGTGTGCGCGGCCAATGGCACGACCGGCGACGCTTGGTGTTGGGGTGATCGCGGTTTCGGGCAAGTCGGTGATGGCGTCATAAGTTCTTCCGTCAGAACATCACCGTATTACTTCGGTGTGTCGTTTCGGCCGACCAAGATTTATGCTGCCAACGCAGGCAACTGCGCGGTGGTGAGCGGCCAAGCGTTTTGCTGGGGGCTCAACAATCAGGGGCAGTTGGGCAACGCGGGGCAACCCACGGGCAACAGCGGCTCACCACTGGCAGTGACAGGCCAAAGTAGCGGCGTGGCGACCATGGCGGCGGGCCTGAACCACGCCTGCACGATTAGCATGGCGGGCGCAATCAGCTGCTGGGGTGACAATACGCTCGGCCAGCGCGGCAGTGCGCCGTTTGGTGCGGCAACGCCGATAACGACTCCTATCGGCGTTGTGAAATGCAGTCTGGACGTCGACGGCGACGGAACGGTGTTGGCGACCACGGATACCGTGATGATGGCGCGTGCTGCGCTTGGTGTGACCGGAGTAGCGCTGACGGACAACGCGTTCAGCGCCAATGCGCCGCGCCGTTCGCCTGTGGATGTATCTAGCTTCTTGCGTGATAGTTGCGGCTTGCTGTAACCGGCGAGATAGGTGTGCTGTACGAATGCACGACTTAGTTG
>JAGNQL010000011.1 GCA_017989135.1 Burkholderiales bacterium | reverse complement strand
CACCGTTTTCGCCCGTGACGACAGCGTGCGCAGGCATGCTGTGGCTCGAAAATGGTCGCGCGATCTACTGCATTTGGCCGGGATCGAGGTCCGCGCGATCGGCTTCCCGGCGGACGCCGAACGGCCGGTTACGCTCGTGGCCAATCACATCTCTTGGGCGGATATTTTTGCACTTAACTCGCAGCGCGCCTGCCATTTCATCGCTAAGGCAGAGCTTCGCCAGTGGCCGATTGCGGGTCGCATGCTCGCCAACGCGGGAACTGTTTTCATTGACCGGAACGACCGAAAAGACACGCACCGGCTCAAGGCCGTCGTACATGACCTGCTCGCTTCGGGGGAAACCGTCGCGGTGTTTCCTGAGGGCACAACCAGCGATGGTCGCGACGTGCTTAAATTTCACGCATCCTTGTTGGAGCCGATTGTGGCCTCCGAGGGCGAAGTGTGGGTCGTTGCGGTGCGCTACTTTCACGTTCCTCGAAGCAAAGGCGTGATCGCGGAAGTGCGCACCGACGCGGCAGCCTACATCGATGATCTTTCGCTCATGGATTCGCTGCGTGCGATACATCGCGCCGAACCGGTGACTGTGGAGGTGCGCTTCGTTGAGGCGATTGCCTGCGCGGGGCTTACGCGGCGCGAAGTGGCGCAGCGCGCCGAGACGGCAATACGAGCGATCGTTCGCGCTGATTAGTCCTGCGCGAGCGACAGGGGCTGCTGACTGGCGACTTGAAAAACGGCGCGGTCTTCTAAGCGCAGCGCGGTCAGCGCGCCACCCCAGAGACAGCCTGAGTCCAGCAGACTGATGCCCGGCAACAGCCGAAGCCCTTCGCTCGACCAATGCCCCGACACAATGCTTCCGCCCGCCGAGCGACGGCCGGACAGCGCAAACCAAGGCGCGAAGCCCTCCGGCGCGAACGATGCATCGCGCTTTTCGTGAAAGTCGGCTTCAGAAAACGGCGTGCAAAATCGCAGCCGTGCGAATGCGTTAACGATGGCGCGTGCGCGCCCGAGCCCGGTCAGGCTGTCGTGCCAAATTCGTGGTTCGTTGCCGAACAGTTGCTGCAGAAAGGCGCGATAGCCTGGGCCGCGAAGTTCCGCCTCAATTTCGCGAGCAGCGGCGCGAGCGTCGGCGAGCGTCCATGCGGGCAGCAGTCCGGCGTGCACGATGGCGTGCGCTGACGCTGGCCCGACTTCGAGCAGCAACGGCCGGTGCCGCAACCAAGTCACCAACGCTGCTGCGTCGGGCATATTGAGGACTTGATCGAGGGTATCGCCCGGATGCAGTTTGGAAAATCCTTCCAGCGCCATGATGAGGAAAAAGTCGTGGTTTCCAAGCACGCTGTCAGCCGCGCCTTGCTCTTGCAGCGCTTTCACGCGGCGCAGCACGCTGGCCGAATCTGGGCCGCGATTTACCAAGTCACCCACAAAGTAAACCTGATCTTTAGACGAATCAAAGCGCACCAACGCAAGGAGTTCGCTGAGCTCCGCTGCGCAGCCCTGCACGTCGCCAACAACGTACGTGCTCATCGTGGCGCTGCGGAAACAAAAAACGCGCCGAGTGGCGCGTTTTTGGAGGCGAGTGAATGGTTCACGCCGAGACTATTTTGACTTCGCTACTTGAACGTCAACGGCGGCTTTGATCTCGTCGTCGGACAGGGTGCTCGCTCCGCCCTTGGCGGGCATGCCTTTGAAGCCCTTAATTGCGTGGTCGTACAGCACGGAAGAGCCTTGCGCGATGCGCGCCGCCCACGCCGCTTTGTCACCGGTCTTTGGCGCGCCAGCGACGCCGGCACCGTGGCAGGCGACACAGGCTGTGTCGTAAACCTCTTGACCACTCTTCGCTTTCGCCGCCACCGCGACGACCGCCCCGGTCGGCGCAGGCGCAGCACCGTCAAGCTTCGCAAGCTCGCCGACGGGCTTGATGCGTTGCTCGACTGACTTCTTGGCTTCCGTCGTGTCAATGCGCTTGCTGCCCGAAATCAACTGCGAGCCCAGCAGCGCGATGGCGACAGGCACTACAAGTGCAATCACCGAAACGATGATGAGTTGTTTTGGAGTTTTGACCAGACTACCGTGTTCTTCGCTCATGACCGGGCTTCGCTTTTGTTCTGTGGTTGCGTGTTGCTCATCGAATAGCTGAGTAGTATTCGATTCAGGAAAACCGTTTCCTGCAACCCTCAATTATAGCGATGCAGCCCGCGTCGAGGGTAGCCCCCTATAATTGATGCCACGCGCCCGTAGCTCAGCTGGATAGAGTATTGGTTTCCGAAGCCAAGGGTCACAGGTTCGACTCCTGTCGGGCGCGCCACCCTTCCCGCACGCGCGACGCGCCAGCCTCCGGCGCAATCGTCGGATTCGACGACGTGGCTTCGCTCGGTACGGCCAAGCGCGATTTGTGCGGTTGATGGCTAGATTTTGCGGGTCCAGAACCCGTGTTCCAGCCCCAAGTTTCCGAGCAACGATTTTGATCGGCAATTCCGGCCGTATTCGCACCAAGCGCCTTAGATGGGGCGTGAAGCGACGCCCTTTGATTCGCCTTCAAAATTTTCAACTCCGGCTTACAGCTTTTTGCGTTGAACGACAGCCGGGCGGCTGTTTCAGCTGTTTTTGTTGAACAGTCGAGTAACAAGGAAATTGCGCTGCAATCTCCACCTGGTAGTGCTTAGAGCAATAAAGCTGTAAGTATTGCCCAGTTCAGACATCACGGACTTTTTGTGTCTTAGGACCCGCCGCGCTAGAGCTTCTAGGCGCACTTCGTGTTGATGTGCCCACACCGTCACCGACGGCAGAAATTAGAACAAAATCTAATGCCGAACTTCGTTCCGGTTGCTCGACGGGCTCAATACAATTCACGTCGACGTTCATTCACATCGTTGCCTGATTGCCCCCGTAGTTCGTGACTAAAACCAAGGTCGCGTTGTTCGGTGGCGCGGTGATCGGTTGTACGCGTATAGATTGCATCCGCCGTCGAAGCAATCTGGCGCTGGCCGTTTCGCTCGGTGCTCGTTGAATTGCGAACGGTGCCGGCAGAACCCGCCGCGTTCGCAACAACTAATTTACACGCCCGATTCAAAGGACGAACCAACATGCCCCGCTCTCACTCGCTGGCGTACCTCACGTCCAACACACTAACGCCGCCCCAAGCAATCCGTCTCGCAGCGGACTTGGGCTACGCGAACGTCGGCCTGCGGTTACTGCCTAACGCAGCGGGGGCACCTCAGCAGTTTCTCATCGGCCTTCCCGATGTACTGCGTGAAACGGTCGCAGCGCAGCGCGACACAGGCGTGGGCGTGCTGGATCTCGAAATTATTCGCATCGGCCCAGGATTTGACGCTCGCGCGTATCTCCCGCTGCTTGAGGCGGGGGCTGCATTGAAGGCGCGCGCCGTGCTTGTGGCCGGCGATGAATCCGACTTCGCGCGCTTGGTGGACGGCTACGCGCAACTCTGCGACGTCATGTTGCCGTTTGGACTGACCGCTGATCTTGAATTTATGCCTTGGACGAAGGTTCCAGACGCCAAATCTGCGATGCGAATTGTGCAGGCAGCAGGCAACCCAAGCAACGCTGGCATCCTTGTCGACGCACTGCATTTCGGCCGATCAACTACAACGTTGGACGACATTCGCGCCATTCCGCGCGCGCTGCTGCACTACGCGCAAATTTGCGATGCCACGGCTGGAACACACTTCGACGTCGAGGCGATGATTCACACAGCACGCTGCGAGCGCTTGTTGCCCGGCGAGGGCAGCATTGATGTGAAAGGTTTGTTTGAGGCACTCCCCGCAGATTTGCCAGTGAGCGTTGAAATCGTTCACATGGAGCGCATGGCCGAGATGGGCCAATACGAGTGGGCGCGTGTTTGCCTCGAACGCAGCCGCGAGTGTCTGGAAAAACCACCAATCTGACGCGTGCTTCGATAAATTTCTAGGCGACCGTTGGCGCGGTCTCTAGAAAAAATGCAACACGCGATGGGCGCGCTATCTGTGACGAGGCTCGCGCGGGTAGGCGTCAACCCATGAGCCGCTGATGCTCCGCGCGTTCGCGCGCGACGACAGTTTTCACGAATTCAGCGCCACCTTTCATGTGCGCGAAGGCAGCGTAACCGCGATCAAGAAACTCATGTAACTGTCCCACGCCGCTCGCATACGCCGGACGCTTCATGATGCGCAATAGTCCCTGCAAGAGCGGCACTTTGGTCAATGTGTCGAGTGACGCGCCGATCTCTTCGGTGAGCTCAAATTGCCGGTTGCGCAGCGTCATGTCCTCCGCTTCACAATACGCCCGTTGATAGGCGGTTGCGTCGATTCGCAACGGCCTCTCGTTGCCTTGGGCGTCGCGTAACCTAGCCGCAAGTCGGTTGTCGAGGAGCTCGGAAAGGGCATCCATTTCCAAGGCAGTGGCAAGTGTGGCCAGTGCCTTGTCGGGCAGAAATTTCACCAATACTTTTACGACGCGCTCAATGTCTGCATCGCGCTGCGACAGATCTTTTGTAGAGTAAAGCTCGGTGACGAAGAACTTCGCGGCCGGCCCGTAGCGAGCGGATGCGAGAAAGTCAGCATGCGTTTGCGTGAGCCTCGCTTGCTGCCACGAACGCACGGCTAATCGGTCCGCAGCGCTCACGGCGAAGCGCGCCGCAGCTTCGCGCTCAGCGCGTGCAGCCGCGAGATGATTGCGTAACGCCGATTCGTTTGAAATGGGTTTGACCATGGCGTAAGCGTAGCGAAAATGTTCGCACGCGTCTGCTCCGCCGTTCGTGTAGAAAACTCGCTCTAACCGCGCTCCCTAGAATCGCTGGGAGAACAAGGAGGAGGCCGTCGATGTGGTCTAGACGCAGATTTATTTTTGTAGGTGTAGCGGGCGCTATCGCGGCGGGTGCCGTCGTATTGCTTCCGCAGCTTCGCGCGTCCGCAGCTGCACCAAGCGGCACGCAGCTCGCCAAAGAACATGATGCCATGCTGCGCGCCGTGATGGCAGCGCTGCTCGGAACGGCCCTGCCCGTTGACGTGAAGGCGCGTGAAGCAGAATTTGCGCGCGTCAACAAAGCCATCGGGGCGTTGGTTGATAACCTGCCGCCGACGACTCGCAAGGAAATCGGGGATCTGTTCGGTCTGCTCGCACTGAAGCCTGCGCGCGCGTTACTCGGCTACTCGGGTGATTGGCTCGGAGCCGATCCTTTGGTGGTGGGCAGGTTTCTAGAAGGTTTGCGCGATAGTTCTATTGGTCTCAAACAACAAGCCTACTTCGCGCTGCATGATCTTGTGCTCGGCAGTTTCTACTCCGAGCCCGCTACATGGATCGCAACGGGCTACCCCGGCCCGCCTAAGCTCGCGTAATCGCGTCGACGTCCTTCAACCAAAACTGAACACAGATTTCAATATGATCGCTGACCCTATTCGCGAAGGCCTCGCCAAAGGCTGGATGCACATCGACGCATCAACGCTCGGGCAGGACGCCACGCTTGAGGCAGACGTGTGCATCATCGGCACGGGTGCTGGTGGTGGCATTGCGGCCGATGTGCTCTCAGACACTGGGCTCAAGGTGGTGATGATTGAGGAGGGTATGCTGCGCTCGTCAACCGACTTCCGTATGCTTGAGTCAGAGGCTTACCCAACGCTCTACCAAGAATCGGCGTCGCGTAAAACTGCTGACAAAGCGATCAATATTTTGCAAGGTCGCACAGTCGGCGGTTCCACCACAGTCAACTGGACGACGAGCTTTCGGACACCTTCAGCCACGCTCAAATTTTGGCGCGAGCGCTACGGTCTGACCGAGCTGACTGATGAGCACATGGCCGGCTGGTTCCAACGCGCTGAGAAACTCACCAACATTTCCGATTGGGCTGTGCCACCGAACGAGAATAACGCGGTGCTAGAACGCGGCGGCCAAAAAATTGGCATCAAAGTCGAGCGAATTCGTCGCAATGTCAAAGGTTGCTACAACCTTGGTTACTGTGGCATGGGTTGCCCGACCAACGCCAAACAATCGATGCTCGTCACCGCCATTCCGGCAGCGCTCAATCGAGGCGCCGTTTTGGTGAGCCGCGCGCGAGCTGATCGACTCGAAGTGAAAAAGGGGCGCGTTACCGCAGTCGAATGCGTAAGTATGCAAGGCACCGGCTACGACGTTGGTCGCGTGAAGGTGCGTGTGACAGCGAAACACTTCGTGGTGGCGGGCGGCGCGATCAACTCGCCTGCGCTGCTGATGCGGTCGGGCGTGCCCGACCCTTATAGCCTGCTAGGAAAGCGCACGTTTCTGCATCCGTCGTTGCTTTCGGGCGCGGATATGGGCAGTAAGGTCGAGGGCTGGTCCGGCGCGCCGCAAACCACCTACAGCGATCACTTTCTGATGACGCACCCGATTGATGGCGCGATGGGTTTTAAGCTTGAGGTGCCGCCGATCCACCCGGTGCTCTATTCCATTAGCGTTAACGGCATGACCGAACATCACCGCGCGCGCATCACCAACATGCCGAATACGCAGGTCACGATTGCACTTTGTCGCGATGGCTTTCATCCGGAAAGCGCGGGCGGGCAAGTGAAATTGCGTGCCGACGGTTCGCCGCAACTGGACTACTCGTTGAATAGCTATTTCTTTGACGCCGCGAAACGTGCGCTGTTGGCGATGGCTGAGATTCAGTTCGCTGCGGGCGCGAAAGAAGTGTTTCCGGTTGATGAGCGGATCAACGGTTTTAGATCATGGGCGGACGCGAAATCTGGTCTTGAGGCCTTGGCGTTGCGTGCCTATTCAACGCGCGTGGCGAGCGCGCACGTGATGGGCGGCTGCACCATGGCGAAGGAAGAAAAGGACGGCGTGGTGAATGTGTATGGCCGGCACCACCAAGTTGAAAACCTGAGCGTGCTCGACGGCTCTGTGTTTCCGACCTCGATTGGTGCGAACCCGCAATTGTCGATTTATGGTTTAGCTTGGCGCAATGCGGCAAGGCTCGCGGGCGACATGCGTCGCGCGTAACTTCGTTGGAATAAGAGGTTTTCGATGGCATCCGATCCGGCGGTGGCGGGCGACACGTTTCCAGTTCCACTATGGGCGACTAACTTATTTTTGTTGACGGCCGAATTCTCGATCTACGCGCTCTGGGCGTTCACCAAGATTGCACCACGCTACGGAGTAGGCTGCGCGATGCTCACGGTGCTTGCGTTTGCATTGATAGCCCGGTTAATAGTCGCACTGGCTAGTTATGCACTGTCGCGCTGGAAAGGCTCGCCACTCACGACAACGGATCGACTAAGTGTCGTCGGTTGGTTTAGATTTTTTGTCGTTGAATACTGGCATTTGTGCATCCAGAATTTGGTACTGATTCCGTTACGCGGCCTCTTTCGAACCGCTAACGAACGCAAAGTTGCGAGTACGGGTCGTGTCCTGCTGCTGCAGCATGGTTATGTCAACAATGGTGCAGTGTGGTTCTTCACCGCGCGTGCATTGGAGCGCCTCGGCTATCGAGTGTTCACGATGGATCAACCCGTGTTCGCATCGATTGATACGATGGGCGCGCTACTGTCTGCTCGTGTGGATGAAGTGTTGGCATTGACGGGCGAATCCAAGCTCACGCTCATTGCGCACAGCATGGGCGGGCTCGTGTGCCGCGCCTATCTCCGTCAGTGTGGCGCAGAGAAAGTGTCGCAGCTGATCACGCTCGGGTCGCCGCATCACGGCACCTTTCACGCGAATCTGGCCAGCGGTACCAACGGCAAACAAATGCGCCTTAGAAACGAGTGGCTCGCAACACTATGCGAGTCGCGCGTTCCCACGTCCTTCACGAGCATCTATAGTGTGCACGACACCATTATCGCGCCGCAAACGTCGTCGATCATGCCGGAGGCGACGAATGTGAAGTTGGTGGGCGTAGGGCACGTAAGCATGCCAAGTGGCGTGCAGGCTCGACGCGCAATATTGAACGCGCTCGCCCCCGTTCAGGCGCGCGAGTTGAGTGCGTCCGTGGCCTAGGTGCAGCGCGACAGAATCGATGACCCGTTTGCGTACACGGTACTCGTCATTGAACGATTGGATGCATCTCGACGCTGTGATTTGTAGTCACCATCTGTCGCATGTCAATGAATGCGACACGATGACACGCGTTCCTCAAAATTTGCGCTAGCCTGTACGGAGCGTTCACTCGGCCGACGCCGTTTGACCGCGTTTGATTCCGCGAAACAGGACAAAGGCGATATCCATGAGCACGCGTTTCCAAATTGAGTTTTTCGGCGCAACGGGTACGGTCACAGGATCAAAATATTTACTCACGATAGGCTCGCATCGTGTGCTTGTGGATTGCGGCTTGTTTCAAGGCTATAAGCAACTGCGCCTCAAGAACTGGGCGCCACCGCCTTTCGCGCCCGGGAGCGTTGACGCGGTGTTGCTAACCCATGCCCATATCGACCATAGCGGCTATCTGCCTGCGCTGGTGAAGAACGGCTTTCATCGTCGCGTGTATTGCTCTCGCGCGACGCGTGAGCTCGCTGAAATTTTGCTGGTGGATGCAGCCCATCTGCAGGAAGAAGAAGCGAGCTTCGCCAATAAAAATCGCTTTAGTCGCCATGAGCCCGCCCTGGCGCTGTTTACCACCGAAGACGCGCACGCAGCGATTCGCCTGTTGCACGGTGTGAACTACAACCTTGCAGTAATAGTCGCATCTGACGTCGAAGCGATCTGGCGCCCGAATGGACACATGATCGGCTCTGCGAGTGTTCAGGTGAACGCAGCGGGGCGTAGCGTTGTGTTTTCGGGGGACGTTGGGCGACCGAATGACCCGTTGATGCGCGCACCTACGCCAATTGAGTTCGCCGATTATTTGGTTCTTGAGTCCACTTACGGCAATCGCCGTCACCCCGTAGACGGCACCCTCGACGCGCTGCGCGAGGTGATCACGCGCACCGTATCGCGTGGCGGTAGCGTGCTGATTCCGGCGTTCGCCGTTGGACGAGCGCAAACTATTTTGTATTACCTGTACCAGCTCGCTTTGCGCGGAGAGCTGCCCGAGGTTCCTGTGTTCATCAACAGCCCAATGGCGATTGATGCCACGGAAATTTACCGTGAGTTCGCGAGCGAACATCGATTGTCGGAGCAAGACTACGCGGCCATGAGCCACCTTGCGAAATTCGTGCGCACGACAGAAGAATCTCGCGTGCTGGTGTCGAACTCAAAGCCGAAGATTGTGATTTCGGCAAGCGGCATGGCCACTGGTGGGCGTGTTCTGCATCACCTTGAGGCGATGGCGCCGGATGCGCGTAACACCATTCTGTTCGCCGGATTTCAGTCCGGCGGCACGCGCGGTGCGGCTTTAGTTTCGGGCACCGATCAGATAAAGATTCACGGACGTTACGTGCCTGTGCGCGCGGATGTCATGAACATTGAGTCTATGTCGGCGCATGCGGATTATGAGGAAATGCTGCAATGGCTTTCGCACTTCAAGCGGCCGCCAAAGCACACATTCATTACGCACGGAGAGCCCGCGGCCGCTGACGCGATGCGTAAGCATGTTGAGGAGCGTTTCGGGTGGTCATGTTCCGTGCCGGAGTATCGCGACGTGGCTGACTTAACTTAACGTCCCTGCACGCATAAAAAAAGCCGACCCGAAGGTCGGCTTTTTGCCTTTCGGCGCAGCGCAATTACTTGAGCTGGTTCGAGATGAGCTTAGTCATTTCGAACATCGACACTTGAGCTTTGCCGAAAATTGCGCGAAGCTTTTCGTCGGCATTGATCATGCGCTTGTTCATAGCATCTTGAAGGCTGTTCTTCTTGATGTAGTCCCACACTTTCTTGGTGACTTCCGTACGTGGAATCGGAGTGGAACCGACAACAGCTGCGAGGATTGCGGATGGCGTCATCGCTTTCATGAACGCAGCGTTTGGCGTGCGCTTAGCGGCAGGCTTTTTCGCTGCAGCTTTAGCGGCTGGCTTTTTCGCGGCTGGTTTTTTTGCTGCTGGTTTTTTCGCGGCCGGTGCTTTTGCTGCTGGCTTTTTCGCGGCAGGCTTAGCGGCTGGCTTTTTGGCGGCGGCTTTGGCTGCGGGTTTCTTTGCTGCTGGTTTAGCGGCTGCTTTTGCGGCCGGCTTTTTTGCTGCGGGTTTCTTGGCTGCTGCCATGGTGAGATTCTCCTGAGATCAATCGATTGCTAAAAACAATGTGTGCACACGTGTGTTTTGAACTATCCGGTTTGTGCTTCGTCATTTCGCTCTGAAGCGCATTGAAAAGTTCAAGCGCGATTAAAGACCATTTTGCGCAATCTGCATAGCGAAAATCGCAGGGTTTTTGCGTGTTGCGGCGCAATAGTTCCCTCTACGCAACACTTTTGAGTTCGTAACAGCTTTTTACGCGCTGCGGATAGAAGATGCTCATTTGCGGTCAATTTTGCGGAAAGTCGACTTATCGCATAAATCGGGCGCAAACGACCGTGCGGCTGTCGTTGCAGCTCAAGGCTGTTGCGAAATCGTATTGGAAGAAGTTTGCTAAGAATTGCACGATTCATTTCGCGCAAACCTGAGGGCGTGAACGCAGGTTTGCGTTCACGCGCGGCACGGTTTGCGCTCGCGAAACCGCAGTCGGTTTCGCCTAGAAATGGATTCCTCGCATCAAATTCGAAAGCGCGACTTGATCTGGCGACGAGCCCACTACTTCATTTTTCTTGCCTTTTGCCGCTTCGGAATCGCCGAACATACGGAAGCTCGTGTTCATCACGATCTGCGCGATGCGCGGCGCGATAGCGTGCAGCACCTGCATCGATGTGCCAAGGCGCGTGGCGATGCTCACGGGCTTGTACACAATTGCGCGGATGATCATGTCGGCGGCTTCTTCTGGCTCCAATGTCGGTACATTGTTGTAAATCTTCGTGGGCGCGATCATCGGTGTTTTCACCAATGGCATATTGATCGTCGTGAAGCTGATGCCGCGATCTGAATACTCGGAGGCTGCGCATCGCGTCCACGCATCAAGTGCGGCTTTCGACGCAACATAAGCCGAGAAACGCGGCGCATTCGTCAATACGCCAATCGACGAAATATTGATGACGTGGCCTTTCTTCTTCGCGGTCATGCCCGGCAAGATGCCCATCGTGATCCGAAGCGCGCCGAAATAGTTCACATCCATCGTTCGTGAGAAATCGTGGAAGCGATCGTAGCTCGATTCGAGCGCGCGGCGGATGGAGCGACCGGCGTTGTTCACCAAAATATCCACACCGCCGTGTTTCTCGTTGAGTGACTTCACAAACTCCGCGCAACCCGCTTCATCGGCGACGTCTGCTTGATACGCGACGATCTTGACGCCCTGTTTCTTGGCGAGTTTCATTGTCTCGTCGATCTTCTCTTGATCGCGTCCGCACACCACAATCGCTTTCGCAGTGCCCGCGGCTGCGAGCTTAAGCGCGGTGGCCTGACCGATGCCCGACGTACCGCCTGTAATCAGGATAACTTTGCCTGCAATCTGGCCTTTCATTGTGCGATCAATGAACAAGTCGGGATCGAGGTTGCGCTCCCAGTAGTCCCACAGTTTGTACGCGTACGTATCAAGCTCAGGCACGGCGATCTTGGTGCCTTCGAGCGCCTTGAGGGTTTCGCGACAATCAAAGCGCACGGGATAGTTGATGAACGAGAGCGTGTCGTCCGGGATACCCAGGTCTTTCATTACTGCGTGCTTGATGCGACGCACTGGAGGCAGGGCGGAAACGCCTTTGATCACGCTTTGTGGAATGAAGCCAAAGAGCGCGGCGTTAACGCGCAGCGCCATCTGAGGTGCGTGCGCCGCGCGCGCAAAAATGTTGAGCGAATCGCCGATCCGCAGCGGTGCCGGGTCGGTTAGATGAAACGCTTTTTTGTTGTGCGACTTGTCGGCGGCGTGTGCGATGTGATCGGTGGCGTCGACGACGAAATCCACCGGCACCATGTTCATGCGACCGCCTTCAATGCCGATGCCGGGCATCCACGGTGGCAGCATTGCACGCATTTTTTGAATGAGCTTGAAGAAGTAATACGGGCCGTCGATTTTGTCGATCTCACCGGTTTTGCTGTCGCCCAGCACCACGCCTGGGCGATACACACGCCACGGCATCGTTGCGTGTTCGCGAACGTGCTTCTCGCTCTCGTGCTTGGTCTGCATGTAAGGATGGTCGAGGTAATCCTTCGCCTCATCGAACATGTCTTCGCGGAATACGCCTTCGTAGTTGCCCGCGACCGCAATCGAGCTCATGTGATGGAACAAGCCCGCCTTGATTTCGTTAGCAAGCGTGACTGCGTGTTGGGTGCCGATCACATTGGCCGTGTGATTGTCGTCCGCACTCGCCGACATGTCGTACACCGCAGCAAGATGGAAAAAGTGTTTGATCTTGCCTTTTAGTTTCGCGCGATCAGCGGGCGAGACGCCGAGGTGCGGCTTAGCTAAATCGCCCACGATTGGGATGCAGCGCTTTGCGGCGTCGTGGCCCCAAAACTGCATCATCGACTCGACCTTTTTTTTGCTCTCTGCGCGGATCAAAAAATAGATGGTTGTGTTCTTACGCCCCAACAATTTTTTGACGAGACGCTTGCCGATAAATCCGGACGCGCCGGTAACGAAGTAAGTCATGTGGCCTCCTTATTTGCACGATGTGCGATGCCGTCAACGCCTGTTGCGCCAAAAGCTCTCGAACCATTCTAGAGCCAATCTCCTAGGCGTTTACAGGCTTTCTAGGATGCGTGCTCTATGCGCAACGCCTACAGTTCACCCATCGCAACATTCTCACTTTATTTAGGAGTTCCCCATGGTCAAGAAATTCAGCAAAGCCGCAGAAGCAACTGTAGATTCCAATCTGCTTGGCACCGTTAAAGAGTCGTCCAGCCAGATCTGGTTGGCCGGTCTGGGCGCATTCGCCAAGGCTCAAGAAGAAGGTAGCAAAGTGTTTGAAGCGCTGGTGAAAGAAGGCGGCGGTTTGCAAAAGAAAATTCGCAGCTTCGCTGATTCGCAAATCAACGACGCCACCAATGAAGTTTCCGGCAAGATCACCGAAGCGACCGGCAAAGCCGCTGAAGCTTGGGGCCGCTTGGAAACCGTGTTCGAAGAGCGCGTTGGCCGTGCAGTGAGCAGCCTTGGCGTGCCCACCAAAGCCGACATCGCTAAGCTCACCGCTCGTGTTGAAGCCCTCACGTTGCAAGTGCAAAAGCTGAACGCCGCAAAAGCTGCCGCCCCTAAAGCCGCACCGAAGGCCGCAAAAGCCGCGCCTGCTGTTAAAGCCGCGGCAAAGCCCGCCGCGAAAAAGCCTGCTGCTCGCAAGGCCGCAAAGAAAGCCGCGTAAGCTCTTCCAAAAGCAAAACGCAGCGCGGCCACTTCGGTGGCCGTTTTTCTATGATCCGGGTTCACGTAACGCACTGATTTCACGCCATGACGCCATCGACTAGCTTTCCGCAACCCCCCATCGCAATCGCCCTCGCTGGCGGTGGCCCGTTGGGCGCGGTATACGAAGTGGGTGCGTTGGCGGCTTTGCACGAAGCGTTGCCGACGCTTGATTTCACCAAGCTGCATTCGTACGTAGGCGTTAGCGCGGGCTCGTTCGTCGCGGCTGGACTGGCCAACGGCATCACGCCGCATGAGCTCGTAAAGCTCTTTATCGAAAACGAGGGCGACGACGGGGACGTGCTCGCGCCCGGCGTTTTCATGCGGCCCGCGATTCGCGAATTTGCCTCGCGCGCGGGTGCGTTGCCCGGCGCGGTTGCGGCGGCGCTCTGGGCGAGTATGCGCTCGCTGAGCTCGAATCGCATGCTCTCAGAAATGCAGCATTTAGCGGCTGTGATTCCGGCCGGTTTACTCGACAATCGCCCGATCGAAAACGCCGTGCGCACGCTGCTGTCAAAGCCTGGGCGCACCAACGATTTTCGTGAGCTGGGCGCGCGCCTTTTCGTGATCGCGACGGACCTTGATTCGGGCGAGACGATTGAGTTTGGTTCGCCTTCGATGAATCACGTACCGATCTCGCAGGCCGTGCAAGCGAGCGCTGCGCTGCCCGGCTTGTATCCGCCGGTGAAAGTAGGGGCGCGCTTTTATGTCGACGGTGCGCTCAACAAAACCGTACATGCCTCCTGTGCGATGGACGCAGGCGCGAAGCTTGTGATTTGCGTCAATCCACTCGTGCCGTTCGACAGCACGACGGCGCAACGTGCGCAGTCGCACCTTGCGGTACGTGGCCTGCCCACCGTGCTCTCGCAAACCTTTCGCTCGCTTATCCATTCGCGCTTGGGGATCGGCATCAAGGCGTACGAAACAAAGTATCCCGACGCCAAGATTGTTCTCTTGGAGCCGTCGCGCGGCGACGCCGATTTGTTCTTCTCGAATTTGTTTAGCTACGCGAACCGTCGTCGCCTCGCCGAACACGCGTACCAGCGCACGCGTGCGCAACTTTTGGAGCGCGCGGACTTCATTGGTCCTGCGTTCGCCGAGTACGGCGTAAAGCTCAACATCAGTGCGCTGAAGGATCCAGACCGCAAGCTCCTGCCGACTGCGCGCCGCGCGGCGCGGGGCGCAGCGGGCGCCGCGATGTCGAGCCTGACCGATGCGTTGGACGAGCTTGAGGTGGCGCTCCTGCGCTGAGAGCAGTGCGCGGTGAACAATGAGCGGTGCGATATAGCTTTTTGGAGGTAACGACTGCCAGGCGGTCGTTTGAAGAGAAATTGGTCATATGTCGACAGTATTGCATTTGCGCTTGAAACGACCACACGCGTGTCGTTAGCGCTAAAAAGCTGTTAACCCGACTCTAATTCAGTTGCGCGCCGTTCCCAGTTCCTCCACAATGAGCAAAGAGGAAGATACAACCCCATGGAACGCAAAGCCCCCCGTCGCACCAAAGAGCGCATTCTCGAAGTGTCGCTCGCGATGTTCAATTCGTTCGGTGAACCGAACGTAACGACCAACGCCATCGCCGACGAAATGAACATTTCGCCCGGCAATCTTTACTACCACTACCGCAGCAAAGACGAAATCGTCACCAAAATTTTTGGTCAGTTCGAGCGTGAGCTTGATGAGCTTTTCGCGATGGGCAAGGACCGCGCGGCAAACGTCGAAGACACTTGGTTTTGGCTGCACTTGCTGTTCGAGAAAATCTGGAAGTACCGATTCATCTATCGCGATTTGAATCATTTGCTGTCGAAGAATCGCATCATCGAAACGCACTTCAAGACGCTTCTCGAAAACTCGCAAAAGAAAACCGAACGCCTCATGACCGAGATGCGTTCGATCAACGAACTCAGCGCGACCGATGGCGAAATTCACGCCGTAGCGACCAACCTCGTCATGATCGTCACCTTCTGGCACTCGTATGCGTACGTGATGAATCCGCGCAAGCTTGACGAAGAAAAGGCGATGAACCAAGGCGTGTTTCAAGTCATGGTGCTCCTCGCGCCGTACTTGCAGGGCGACGCCCGACTATTGTTTGAAAAATTGGCCGCCGAATATCGGTGAGCCGCGTGCATTAACGAAAAAAGGAGAGAAATATCATGGCGAAAAAAGGTGGCTGGGCAGCGTTCCCACACGACAACAGCGCGTTTGTTTACGAAGGCGCTGCGCTCAAGAAGAACTGGGCTCGCTTGCACAAGGGCGACGCAGAACCGTTCCCGACGAATAAGACGGTAGAAGAGGCTTGGCGGCTCTATCACGCCGGTGATTTTCAAGGCGCATACGAGGCCGGGCTTGCCGCGGGTTTAGACGGCTACAACGCGGCGAACAAGGCCGCGTGCATCTACAACAACTACATCGAAACGAGCGACGCCAAAAAGCAAAAGGCTTACGAAGAAATCGCTGCGCGCTGCGAGGAACTGCAAGCTGCGCAAAAGAAGAACGCCAACGCTCACTACTTGGCCGCCTACGCTCTCGGCCGCTACGGTCAGCTGATCGGCGTTGCTAAAGCGCTCACCCAAGGCATCGGCGGTAAGGTCAGCAAAGCGCTGGAATCGGCGTTAAAGCTTGAGCCCAAGCATTCCGATTCGCACATTGCACTCGGCACATTCAACGCCGAAGTGATCGACAAAGTCGGCGCCATGATCGGCAAGATGACCTACGGTGTCAGCAAAGATGCATGCGTCGAAAACTTCGATAAAGCGTTGAAGCTCAACCCAACGTCAGCGATCGCTCGCACGGAATACGCCAACGCGCTGTTCACGTTGTTTGGAAAAGCGAAAGTGAAAGACGCGGAGAAACTTTACGCTGAAGCGGCGGCGTGTGAGCCTATGGATGCGATGGAGTGCCTAGATATTGAGGCGGCTAAGGCGGAGCTGGAGGATTGAAGGTGTCCACCGGGTCAATCCTAAAGTTGATGGCGCTGAGTACGATTGTTGGGTTTTCAATGGTCGCATGCTCGGGCACTCGTCCCGTGCTTATTCAGAACCACGAACACGGGCTAGCCTCGCGTGCAATTGAGTCCGTCGAAAGCTACACGAAACGTGACAGCAATGGTCGCTTGCAACTAGCGCATCCACCGATGCAATGCCGTCCCTATTCCGTGCCAGTACGAGCAATGATTCGCGAAAAAGTATTTTCGGTAGATGGTTTGGTTGATGGTCGAATTGCCGCGAATGGTGTACTCGAATTCGTCGGTCTGCGCGGAGATATACCGGAGAGTCTCCGCACGGACCTGACAGAACTTTGGCGAGAGTCCTTCACGGCACCGCCATGCAAGATTCAACCATCCGTTGAATTAGGGCAGTTCGAGTTTCCGTTTCGATTTGTACTCGAGAACTAGTGCGTCGGATGCGTTTTAACGCATAACTGGCTAGTCAAATCGATCGTGGTTGGTATCAATTATCGTGCGACAAGATTGCAAGCAACGAATGTTTACTAGCTTTCCGAGCAGAGTTGCATAGCCTCGACGCAGCACAGCAGAATCTAAGAATTGGTCTTGCAGAGCCTCCGCCGCGTACAGTGCCATTCGTGGCGTCACGCCGCCCGCGGTTTCAACGCCAACTTCGCTTCCTTGATCGGCAAATGCACCAATGCTGCACCAATCGCGAGCAGGATGTCGATGATCCAGATCGTGTCGTAGCTGCCGGTGGCGGTGAAGACTTTGCCGCCGAGCCACGCGCCTAGAAAACCACCGATTTGGTGTGAGAAGAGCACGAGGCCAAACAGCGTGGCCATGTTCGCTGTGCCGAAAAATTTGGCGACAAGGCCGGCTGTCGGCGGCACGGTCGACAAGTACGTCAATCCCATAAACGCCGCGAAGATGAGCATGACCGTGGCGGTTTTCGGCGATACCAAAAATAGCGCTACACCTACGGCTCTGGCCGCATAGACGAGCGATAGCAGCGACTTCATGCGCCAGCGGCCAACGGCCCAACCCATGAGCAAACTACCGACGATGTTGAACAGCCCCAGCACCGCGAGCGACCAAGCGCTGATCGACGGCGGCAAGCCGCACATCGCCACCACGTTCGGCAAATGTGTGCCGAGAAATGCAACGTGAAATCCGCATACGAAGAAGCCTGCGCCAAGCATTAAGTAGCTTGAGTCGGAAAGCGCACGCTTGATCGCAGCGCCGGTGCCTTCGCGCGCGGCCGGCGGTGCGCTAGCCGTTGATGCGGGCTGTGCAACGGCGTTCGAGTTGCCTTTGAGCACCCACGCCGCCGGCAACGCGAGCAACACGATAAAACCCAGAATCTGCATGGACGTCATCCAGCCCGACATCGCCGTGAGCCCTGCAGCGATTGGGGCCATCAGGAACTGCCCAAACGAACCGCCTGCGTTGACGATGCCCGTAGCCATGCCGCGTTTTTCCGGCGGCAGCAAGCGCGTGGTCGCCGCCATCAGCACCGACGGCCCAGCCATCCCTGCGCCGCCAGCGGCCAAAATTCCAATCGCAAAAATGAGGCCAATCGTTGTGGTCATCAGCGGTGTCATGATCGTGCCGAGCGCCACGAGACAGACGCCAATGAACAACACTCGACCTGCACCGAGGCGATCTGCTGCCGCGCCCGCAAACGGTTGCGTGAGGCCCCACCAAAGTTGGCCGTAGGCGAACGCAAGGCTGATGTTGGCAATACCGAGCCCCGTCGAGGTGTTCACATCCGCGAGGAAGAGCCCCATCGTTTGCCGTACACCCATCGTCAAGGCGAAGGTGCCGGCGGCTGCCAATAAGACGATCCACATCGCGTGTTTCTTCAGAGCGTCCGTCATGCGGCATCCTTTGCTTCATCGGCACTTTCAGCCAGCGCCAGCGTCATTCGGTCGATAAGTGTGTGCAGGGCGATCACGTCGTCGACACCGACCCGTTCGTTGAGTTGCAGTTGCGCGCGCTTCCACAAGGCTTGCGCCTCTTTGCGCTTCAGCCGGCCGCTCACTGTGCACGCCAGGGCATGGCTTCGCGCGTCGTCGCCTGCGTGCACGACGATCCAACCGGCCGCTTCGAGAGGGCGCAAATTGCGCGATAGCGTTGACGCATCCATGCCCATCGCTTTCGAGAGTTCCGCTTGAGTAATCGGTTCGAGTTTTTCGATGTGCGTCAGAAGTGAATACTGCGTGATCTTGAGGCCGCATTCGGCCATCGCATGGTCGTAGCCAAGCGAAACGCGGCGCAACAGTTGTCGCAACTTGAAGTTGGTGCAGCCGACAGGCAATGAAGCGTTCTTGGGAGGCATGGCCGTCAGCGATTTCGCAAATAAACATGCATATGCAACAATTGTAGCTGCATTATTAAATTTTCAGGGACAGGAATGACCGCAGAAGAAATGCTTAAGCAATGGCAAGATGAGGAAGCGACGGTACGCGCTCGCATTGGGGCGCGTGGAGTGGCAACCGTTGAGCAACTTCAAGGGTTGACCGGACTCGAGCAAATGCAACGCCTCTTGTCGGGTGATTTCCCAGCGCCACCCATTTCGGAGACGATGGACTTTGGCTTGCTGAGCGTCGAGTTCGGTCGTGCGATTTTTCAGGGAAAGCCTTCGACAAAACTACTCAACCCGATGGGGACTGTTCACGGTGGTTGGTACGCCACATTGCTCGATTCGGCGGTAGGCTGCGCGGTGCATACCGCGATGCCCGTGGGCCGCGCGTACACAACCCTCGAGCTCAAGCTGAACATCGTGCGCGGCATTTCGCTCAAAGTGCCACTGGTGCGCGCCGAGGGCTACACCGTTCATGTTGGACGACAAACCGCGACCGCGGAAGGACGCTTATACGGTGCCGACGGGACGCTCTATGCGCATGCGTCGACGACGTGTTTGGTGTTTGAAATGCCGAGCGTGAAACGCTAATTTTGCGTGGCTCGTAGCGGGCCGTTAACGCCTAAGCGAGTTTGGCGACTCTTGCCTGCAAGCGCTGCACATCAATGCGCAGACGCTGAATGTCGCTCGCGAATTTCGAAACGTCGTCGCGCTCGGCCACGAGCTTAGCCTCGTCGTGAATGTATCGTTTGCCCGCCTCGTGCAAGCTCGCTTGTGCGTTGTCGCCTAGCGCTTTGAGCGCTTTGAAAAAACGCATTGCTTCATTGGCTAGCAACGGGCCGACGACTCGCTCCAGTTCGGCTTCAGCGGCGAGCGGCAATGATGAAAACGCTTTAGAAATATCTTGGAGCAGCGCGGCGTGGCCCGAAATTTTTGCGCTGCGGATAGCCGCATCTTTGCCTTGCGCAATCAGTGGCAACGACGTCAGGGGAAACTCAACACCTACCGACGGTTCATCGCCATTTAAGCCCGATTCACACGCTTCAAAATCGCCCGAAGACGTAATCTTGAGCGTGGTGGTGAATGGCGGCATGCGTACTTGAACGGTGGATTCCGCGTGCGATGACAGCAGCTTGCGAGCGGCGTCATCATGTGAGAGTAGACGGGTCAACGCTCGGGCGATAAGTGAGGAAGGCAGCATAGAAGCAATTATCTTCTGAAATAAAAAAAGGCCGACGAATCGTCGGCCTTTTTGCTATGTGAGACGGAGACTAGGCTTGCTGAATACCAGCAACCAACCAGCCTTTGCTGCCGTCAACAGGCTTAACGAGATTCCAAACTTCGCTGAACGCGGAGCCCATCACCATTCCGTCTTCGCGCATCTTGCCGGTGAACTCAACGCTAGCCCAGTACTGACCGCGCTCGGTTTCAATGCCCAGAAGGTTGGCGTGCAACTCGTCGACGTGTGTTGCGTCTTTGTTACCGCCGACCACGTCCTTGGCAATTTGGTTGTAGAACTCGTCGGTTGCGAAGTTGCGCACCTCGTCGAGGTCGCCCTTATCGTTGGCGGCTTGCATCGCCATGAATTGCTTCTTGGCGTTTTCTTCAAAGCCTGCTTTGTCGAAGCCAGCTGGAATGCCGAAACCACCAGCAAGCCCGGCGGCCATTGGCGCAGCCGATGAGCCGCCTGCGGCCGTGCCGGCGTACTGCGTTGCCGGAGCGCTAGGTTGCGTACCGAATGGCATCGGTGCGCCGCCCGCGGCTGCGGGTTGCTGTTTCTGCATCGCTTTGCGGCCAAACCATACCAACGCGGCGATGACCAAGCCAGCAATCAGCAAGAAGCCTAGGAAGCCGCCCGCCCCCATTTTGGAGAACAGGTAGGCGAGACCCAAGCCAGCCGCGATACCGGCGAGCGGGCCGGCCATGCGCGACATCAGACTCGGTTTGGCTGCAGCGGCGGCCGCAGCAGCCGGCGCCGCGGCCGCTGCCGTGGCAGGTGCTGCGGTAGCGGCGGACGCTCCGGGGTTGGCCTTTTGGTCTGTCACGGAGCTGCGTTGCGCGCCGACAGATTTACCGCCGCCAAATTTCTTTGCCTCGACGGTCGCCGCGCCGAAGGCGACGGTGGCTGCCAGGATGGCGATGGAGAGTGCTTTGAACATGGTGCTTGACCTCAGTGTGGAAAGCGAAAATTAAATGAGTGAAACCTACGGAGAAACCGCACTTACACATGAACCACTACTTTGGGGTATCAATGCGTTTTTCAAGTGCGTTTCAACTGCCTAGGATAGCCGATAGCCGCGATGCACTGCAACTATGCCGCCAGTAAGGTTAAAGAACTCGACACGCCCAAAACCTGCCGTTTCGAACATGGTTTTCAGTTCTTCTTGCGGGGGGTGCATGCGAATACTCTCTGCCAAGTATTGGTAACTTGAGGCATCGCCTGCGATCTTGGCGCCCAGTTTAGGCAGGATGTTGAACGAGTACCAGTCGTATGGCGCTTTGAGCAGTGGGTTGGGACGCGAAAATTCGAGCACCAACGCGCGACCACCGACCTTCAATACGCGATGCATTTCCGCCAAGGCGCGATCTTTGTGCGTCACATTGCGCAAACCAAACGCGATCGTGACGGCATCGAAACTTTTATCGGCAAAAGGAAGCGCTTCGGCATTGCACTGCGTCGTCGGGGTGTTGATGCCATGATCGAGCAGATTGTTGCGGCCTTCTGCCAGCATCGCGGCGTTAATGTCGGTGTGCAGCACCAAGCCATTTGCGCCGACCAACGGCTTCATCAAACGAATTAAATCCCCGGTGCCGCTCGCCAAATCGAGCACGCGTTCGCCCGGCCGCAACGCGAGCTGGCCAATGGCGAAGCGCTTCCAGACACGGTGCAGTCCGCCGGACATCGCGTCGTTCATGATGTCGTATTTCGACGCGACCGAGTCGAACACGCCGCGCACTTTTTGCTGCTTTTCGCCTTCGGGGACCGTTTGGAAACCGAAATGCGTCGTGCCATTTTCGGTGCCGTTGTTGTGCTGAGTGGAATTAGTCACGGCTGGCTCCCGCGCGCTCCAAACGAGCGAGATATTCGCTCCATAACGCTTCTTTTTCGGCGCAAAGTTTGTACAGGTAATCCCATGAAAATAGCCCCGTGTTGTGGCCATCGCTAAACGTGGGGCGAACGGCGTACATGCCGACCGGTTCGAGCTCAGTAATGTCCACCGCACGCTTGCCGACTTGCAACACTTCTTGGCCCGGGCCGTGTCCGCGCACTTCTGCTGAGGGCGAGTGCACACGCAAAAATTCGAAGCTCAACTCGTGCTGTGTACTGCCATATGCGAGGCCAAGTACATGGCGCTTCCGGTCTAGCGTGAGTTCCGTTGGGATGGGCGTATCAGGTTCGAGTCCGGGCATGTGAACAATCTAAGACAGTGGAGCAGGTTGGTATTCTCTCAGAGCGCCGGTCTTTCGCGAACCGGCCATGTAGCCAGCACCACGCCCGCGAGCGCGCAGGCAAACGCCGCAAGGTGAGTGTGGGTGAACTGCTCCCCGAGAAATAGCACGCCCACTAACGCGGAAGTAATGGGCAAGAACACGGTAAAAATGCCTGCCTTTGCCGCCGGGATTTTCTTGAGCCCCGTCATCCACAACCACACCGTCCACATGCTCGCAGCCAGCGCATACAGCGCAAGGCCTCCCCAAATCGGAAGGGTCACTGAAGGAAAATCAAACGAAAGCGCGGCCCACACGCCTAGGGGTGTGACCAGGGCAAGTCCCCACAAATTGATGAGCGCACTAATGCGCTTCGGGGAAACTTGTCCCGTGAGGCGCTTGCCAATCACGACATAGCTAGCCTCACACAGTACCGCGCCGATCAGCAACGCAGTGCCGAACAATGACGAATCATCGGCCGAAGCGTCGTTACGCGACAACGCGAGAAGACCGACTCCCAGCACCGCGAACGCGATGGCGGCAAGTGTGCGCGGCGACAAGCGTTCGTTCAGAAAGACTCGCGACAGCAGCGCGACGGCGGCGGGAATGCAGGCCATCACTACGCCTGCAGAAATAGCGCTGGCTTGCCGCATGCCGTACAGCATGCAAATCGAAAACAGAAAATTGCCGAGAAAAGATTCGAGAAAAATAAGGCGGCGTGTCCGCGCGTCCAGCTTTGGTTCGTCGGGGGCGCGTTTTACCCAAGTGGCCATCGCCACTGCAGCGATCCCGAAGCGTAGCCACGCCAAGAGAAACACGGGGAACACAGCCACAAGCACTTTGGAGAACCCGACATAGGCGCCCACAATCATCATCGCGCTGGCGAGCGCCGCGTATGCGCTGAAATTCTCAAATCTCATGGATAACAGCGGTGCTACTGGGTTTGCAACACAGCTTACGCGTATCGCGCAGTGGGCGCTGGCACTCGTTGCCGCGCGCCGTCACTTGACCATATCAAGGTGCTCAAGCCCGGCCAATATGTTGCGCCCCTTCGCCTCGTGTCCTTCGAGTTTGATGCGTAGACGTAGGTCGTTCACGCTGTCGGCGTTTCGCAGAGCATCTTCGTAGCTGATATGACCCGCTTCGTGCAATTGGAATAGTGCCTGATCGAACGTTTGCATGCCCAGCTCAGTGGACTTTTTCATGATCTCTTTGATTTCGCTCACGTCGCCTTTGAAAATCAAATCAGCGATGAGCGGCGAGTTCAGCAGCACTTCAACGGCGGGCACACGACCTTTGCCGTCGCGCTTCGGGATTAGCCGTTGCGAAACGAACGAGCGCAGGTTGAGCGACAGGTCCATGAGCAGTTGCTGGCGACGCTCTTCCGGGAAGAAGTTGATGATGCGATCCAGCGCTTGATTGGTGTTATTCGCGTGAAGCGTGGCAATGCACAAGTGGCCGGTTTCGGCGAATGTGATCGCATGATCCATCGCGTCGCGGTCGCGGATTTCGCCGATGGTGATGACGTCTGGCGCTTGGCGCAGGCTGTTGCGCAGAGCGACGCCCCAGTTCTCAGTGTCAGTGCCGATTTCACGTTGCGTGATGATGCAATTGCGATGCTCGTGCACGAATTCAATCGGGTCTTCAATGGTCACGATGTGGCCACGCGAATTGCGATTGCGATGATCGATCATCGCGGCCATCGACGTGGACTTACCACTACCCGTCGCGCCCACAAAAATCACGAGCCCACGCTTAGCCATGACGATGTCACGCAGGATCGGCGGCAACATCAATTCTTCAAAACGTGGAATCGTCGTGTTAATCGTACGAATCACCACGCCGACATGGTTTTGCTGCATAAACGCACTGCAACGGAAGCGACCGGTACCTGGAGGGTTGATCGCGAAATTGCATTCGCTGGATCGCTCGAATTCAGCCGCCTGCTTGTCGTTCATGATCGATCGAGCGAGCGTGAGCGTGTGTAGCGGCGAAAGCGCGGTTTTTGAGACTGGCGTGATCTCGCCGTCGATCTTTAACGCCGGCGGAAAGCCCGCCGTCAAGAACAAGTCGGACGCGCCTTTCTGCACCATCATGAGCAGTAGCGAATTGATAAACGGGGTAGCTTGTTCGCGTTCCATAGTGTGGTCTCTTTCGTCGCTTTTTCGTATGCTGCGATTAAGCGAACATCTCAGGCTGACGGGCGCTCAGTCTGGCTTCGGCATTGTTGATGAGGTTGCGGCGAACAAGTTCTTCGAGGCATTGATCAAGTGTTTGCATGCCTTGGCCAAGGCTCGTTTGAATCACCGAGTACATCTGGGCAATCTTGTTTTCGCGGATGAGATTTCGGATCGCAGAGTTCCCGATCATAATTTCGTGCGCAGCGATTCGGCCGCTGCCGTCTTTGCGCTTAATGAGTGATTGCGAGATCACCGCAACCAATGATTCTGAGAGCATGGAGCGCGTCATGTCTTTTTCGGCGGCGGGGAAGACGTCGACGATACGGTCGATGGTTTTCGCGGCGGAAGACGTGTGCAACGTGCCGAACACCAAGTGGCCAGTTTCGGCTGCGGTGAGTGCGAGGCGAATGGTCTCGAGGTCGCGCATCTCGCCGATCAAAATGATGTCCGGGTCTTCACGAAGGGCGGAACGCAACGCGTTGGAAAACGACAACGTTTGCTCGCCGAGTTCACGCTGGTTGATCAAACACTTCTTGCTCTCGTGCACGAATTCGATCGGATCCTCAACGGTGAGGATGTGTCCCATGATGTTTTCGTTGGCGTGATTCACCATCGCCGCGAGCGTGGTCGACTTTCCGGAGCCAGTCGGACCTGTTACGAGCACCAATCCGCGCGGCTTCATAGCCAGTTCGGAGAATATTTTTGGCGCAGCCAGATCCTCGAGCGTGAGTACACGCGATGGAATCGTACGAAAGACGGCTGCCGCGCCGCGATCTTGATTGAAGGCGTTTACGCGAAAGCGGGCGAGGTTGGGAATCTCGAACGAGAAATCGACTTCAAGGTTCTCTTCGAAAACTTTTCGCTGCGCGTCTGACATGATGTCGTAGACGAGGCTATGCACATCTTTGTGATCCATCGCAGGAAGGTTGATGCGGCGCATGTCGCCGTGCACTCGCAGCATCGGTGGCAGACCCGCCGACAAATGCAAGTCGGACGCGGTGTTCTTTACCGAGAACGCAAGAAGCTCTGCAATATCCATCCCTATAATCCTTTGCCCCCGTACGTTCGCGCTACCGCGAGCCGCTACGGCTAATTTTCTACATTGTGCATGACGTTGCCATTATGACTGCAAGCTCTAACCCACTGCAAGCTGACGAATCGCTCGCTCGGCTCGCTGCGCTGTATGGACGCATCGCCGCGGCCACGGAACGCACTGGGCGTGCCGCCGACAGTGTGCAGCTCTTGGCTGTGAGCAAAGTGCAGCCCATCGCGAAAATTCGTGCGCTTTACGCGGCCGGGCAGCGCGATTTTGGCGAAAACTATGTGCAGGAGCTAGAAGCGAAGGTGCGGGACCTTTCTGACCTGTCAGGCGTTCAGTGGCACCTCATCGGCCCCTTGCAATCGAACAAAACCCGTGTGGTTGCCGAGTGCGCGCATTGGGTGCACTCGGTGGATCGCCTCAAAATTGCCGAGCGACTCTCGGCTCAGCGTCCTGCGGCCATGCCACCGCTGAACGTGTGCATTCAAGTCAACATCAGTGGCGAGGCCTCTAAGAGCGGCTGTGAGCCAGTAGAAACCGTGGCACTCGCGGTAGCGGTGAGTCAGCTACCCGGCATTCGCGTGCGTGGCGTCATGGGTATGCCAGAGCCCGATGTAGGCGCCGAGGCGACGCGAGCGCAGTTTTCGTTGCTCGCTGGCTTGTACGCACAGGCGCGCACAGCGGTGCAGGGCATGGATACGTTGTCGATGGGAATGTCGGACGATCTCGAAATAGCCGTAGCGTGCGGCTCGACCATGGTGCGTGTTGGAACGGCCCTGTTCGGGGCGCGGGTAGCGAATTAATGTGAATGCAATTGCAATGAAAAAAATCTGTTTCGTCGGCGGCGGCAACATGGCGAGCGCGATGCTTGCGGGGCTCATCAAAAAGCATCCAAAGCTCTCCTGTCACATCATTGAGCCGTTCGCGCCGGCGCGTGAGAAGCTTTCAACGCTGAACGTTGTCGTTCACGAAGCCGCAAACCGCGCGGCCATCGACGGCGCTGACGCGGTGGTGCTCGCGGTGAAGCCGCAGGTACTTAAAGAGGTGTGCAGCGAGTTGTTGCCACATCTGCGTGGCGAGCTGATCGTGAGTATCGCGGCTGGGACGCGCGCAGGCACCATCGCGCGCTGGCTGGGCGGGCACGCGCGAATTGTGCGCACGATGCCGAACACGCCTGCGCTCATCGGGCAGGGCATCACAGGGCTCTACGCTGCGCCGACGCTTGCGGCGGACGACGTTGCCACGGCGACGGAGCTCATGCGGTCCACCGGACCGGTCGTGCGCGCGGAGAGCGAGGCGATGATTGATGCAGTCACTGCCGTTTCCGGCAGCGGCCCAGCGTACGTTTTTCACTTCATCGAATCGATGCTCGCAGCAGCCGAGGGCGTAGGTTTTAGTGCCGCGGATGCGCGCACGCTGGTGCTCGCAACGATGAAGGGCTCGACCGCGCTGGCTGAAGCCTCCACCGAGAGCCCCAGCGTCTTGCGCGAACGCGTAACGTCGAAGGGTGGCACAACTGCTGCCGCGCTCGCGGTGATCGCCGAGCGCGGTGTGCAAGCGGCGTACGTTGATGCGGTGCGCGCGGCGCGCGATCGTGGCGCGGAGCTGGGCGACCTGCTCGACAAAGCGTAGTGCAACACTGCGCCAGAGACGACGTATGACACTCCCGGCGTGGCTGCGCGACTCTGCGGGTGGTGTGGAAATCTCGGTCTACGTACAGCCCGGAGCGAAAACCACGGAAGTGTCCGGCGAGCACGACGGCGCGCTGAAACTGCGCATCAACGCGCCGCCGCTTGACGGCAAAGCCAACGCCGCCGTCATCGCATTCTTGGCCGAGCGTTGCGCAGTGAGCAAAAGTAAAGTCACGCTAATTTCGGGCGACACCAATCGCCGCAAGCGGTTACGCGTGACGGGCATCACCGCAGAAAATGCTCTGCAACAACTTTCCCTCTGAACACCTCGCCGACGACTAGCGGGTGGACGTTTCGTGAAAAATTCTTGCTAAGTCGACTATTGCGATAAATTGGGGAAAACGACCACCCGCTGGTCGTTGGCGCCTAAAAGCTGATGTCAAAAAACCAATGCTGCGGTGGCTATTGCTGCGACGGAACGCGCGCTTTGAGCAAACTCAAGTAGAGCGCGCCGTCGAGCGGGGTGCCTGTGCGCTGTGATTGCCAGAGCGTCTCGCCGAGGCATTCGAGAATTTCGTGCGTCGCGGCATGTGGGTCGTCGTGTTTGCCCGCAAGCTGGCCGTGAATGGCGCGAATGCCGTGCGGTTGGTCAATATCGAGCTGCTCTTGAATCGCAAGGTGAAACCCGAGATGCATGAACGGATTGATGTCGCCCGATTCAGGTCGCCAATCGGTCGTAATGAACGATTCTGGGTTTTGCAATACGCGGTGATATTCCGGATGCAGCGCGATGATCGCAGCGGTCTTTTCTTCAAGCGGCGTGAGCGCGTCGTGGCGCTGAAACTTTGCCCAAGTGTCGATGAAAAATTGCCGGGCTTGATCGCGAGAGGGGTTGTACATTTTTTTTGAATCGCTACGGGAATGGTTCTGACTTCGTCTTGCCTGTGAACTCGCAGTCATCAAACACAGGGCAAATGCCGCACTTGGGATTGCGTGCCACACAGGTGTAGCGTCCGTGCAGGATGAGCCAGTGATGCGCGCCGCGCAAAAATTCTGGCGGCGTGAATTTCATCAGTTTGCGCTCTACTTCATCGACCGTTTTTCCCGGCGCGAGCTTCATTCGATTGGCGACGCGAAAGACGTGGGTGTCGACGGCGAGCGTGGCTTCGCCGAACGCTTCGTTGAGCACGACGTTTGCGGTTTTTCGGCCGACGCCGGGCAGCGCTTCGAGCGCCGCGCGGTCGTGGGGCACTTCACCACCGTGCAATGTGATGAGTTGCCGGGCGGTGGCGATCGCGTTCTTCGCTTTGTTGCGAAAGAGGCCGATCGTTTTGATCATGTCGGCGAGATTAGCTTCACCCATCGCGAGCAGATCGGCGGGGGTTTTGACCGTTGGAAAAAATCGTCGCGTTGCGGCGTTGACTGATTTATCCGTGGCTTGGGCGGAGAGCAAGACAGCGATCAGCAATTGAAACGGGTTACCAAATTCCAGCTCGGTCTTCGGATTCGGGTTGCCTCTCGCCAGCGTTGCGTAAATGCGATAGCGCTTCTCGGTGTTCATCCGCGGGCTTTCGCTCTGGCAAGAATGTCGGCGAGCAGCGCTTTTTTGTCTGGCGCTACTTTGGGCGCGTGCGCTTCGGCTTTGGCCTCTACGCGTTCGAGCAAACGCAGTTTGTGCGCGTCATAACGCCCGCGCAGCATCGCGACTTGCGGCGCGCGTTCAACGAGCGACACATGCACACGATTCGCCGCAGTCGTCACAGGCGCAAGCGAAATGCAATCTACCGGACAAGCAATGATGCACAGTTCGCAGCCCGTACACTCGGCAGCAATCACCGTGTGCATCCGTTTCGATGCACCGATGATGGCGTCCGTGGGGCAGGGCGCTAGGCAAGCTGCGCAACCGATGCATGCCGCCTCGTCAATCACCGCGACATGCTCTGGTGCGTAACCGTCCACATCATCTGCCAGGGGCGCTAACGGTCGGGTGAGCATTTCTGCGAGCGCCTCGCGCGTTGCGTCGCCGCCCGGCGGACAGCGGTTGATGTCGGCCTCACCCGCGTGCATCGCCTCGGCATAGGCGCGGCAATCGGCGTAGCTGCAACGCTGACACTGCGTTTGCGGCAACAACGCATCGATTGCGTCAATACTGGGGCGAAAAGGAGGCGCTAACATCTATCAAATTATCGTGGAATGCTTGTTTGCGCGGCAACGTATCGCGCGACGCTTCACGTTTACGCGGAGGAGCGCGCTTGGAACCGAGTCTATTTGTTGATGCGAAATGCCGCGAGCCAGGTCGTTACGGCTTGCTTTCCCGAGTATCTGCGGTCGTTTTGCGGGCGTTCGGCTGGCAATTATCGGTGGCGCAAGCGCTGCCGGAAAAATGTGTGGTCGTGATGTATCCGCACACCAGCAATTGGGATTTTCCGATTGGGCTGCTTTCGAAATGGGCGATTGGCCTAACCGTAAAGGGCGAGGCGCTTAGTTTCGCGGGCAAAGAGAGCTTGTTCAAATGGCCGTGGGGTGGCTTCTTTCGAGCGGTGGGCGGGTTCCCCGTGGATCGCAGCGGTTCGACCGGGTTCGCCAAACAAATGACCGAGCGCTTCGCCGCCGTGCCGCGCTTGCGCTTTGTGATTGCACCCGAGGGCACGCGAAGCTACGTGCCTTACATGCGCTCAAGCTTCTATTACGTCGCCGTGGCAGCGGGCGTCCCGATCGCGCTCGGCTCGTTTGATTTTCCCCGCAAGCGCGTGAACGTGAACGCGTTCTTCACGCCGAGCGGCAACGTTGAGGTCGATCTCGCCGCAATCAACGCGTTTTATCGCGACCTTGGCAATCTGGGCGCGAAGCCCGCGAACGCCGCGCCTTGGGTGTTTCGCAAGTAGGCGAGCGCACGGGTGTATTGACGCGGACTCACACCTCGCCGTCGAGTCCTAGTTCGTGGATCTTGCGTGTAAGCGTATTGCGACCCCAGCCTAGCCATTCGCTGGCTTCGATGCGGCGACCTTTCGTTTGCAGCAACGCGGAACGAATCATCGTGGCCTCAAACTCGCGTGTGAGGCGTTCGCCCGGCGCTTTCTCGCCCTGCTGTATCGCACCGGCCAATGTCGCCGCCAGTGCGTTTTGCCAGTCGCCGCTGGGGCTTGAACTGGCATCAGGTGAATATGCAGCGGGTGCGTATTGGCGAGGAGGCGCAGCGTGCGTGGCGGCTGCTGAAGCAGGCGCGTAACCCGATGAATGCGCGCTCGCCGAGCCGGCGATAGACGGCGCGTACTCGATGGCCGCGCGACTAGCGCTTGCGGTTGGCGCGGTGCTTAACGTCTCCGGCGCGGCCACACGAACTTCGGGCGGAAGATCTTCAACATCCACGGTCGAACCCGGCGCCATCACCGTGATCCAGTGGCAAATATTCTCGAGCTGACGCACGTTGCCAGGAAACGGGAACGCTTGCAAGACTTGCAGCGCGCCGCCAGTTAGCGCTTTGACTTCGCCCCCTAACGACTGCGCGCTTTTGCCCAAGAAATGCTTCATCAGCAGCGGCACATCTTCGCGCCGTTCGCGAAGTGGCGGAAGACGTAAACGAACGACGTTCAGGCGGTGCAGCAAGTCTTCTCGGAACATGCCTTGTTTCACGCGCTCATCTAGGTTTTGATGCGTTGCGGCGATGATGCGCACATTCGACTTCATCGGCGCTTGACCGCCCACGCGGTAGTACTCGCCGTCTTGCAAAACCCGGAGCAAACGCACCTGCAGGTCGGAAGGCATATCGCCAATCTCGTCGAGGAACAGCGTGCCGCCCTCGGCTTGCTGGAAGCGCCCTTGGCGCGTCGCCGCAGCACCGGTGAACGAGCCACGTTCATGGCCGAAGAGCTCCGATTCGAGCAAGTCCTTTGGAATTGCTGCGGTGTTAATTGCGATGAAGGGTTTTCCTTTGCGCAGGCTGTGCTCGTGCAGCGCACGCGCGACGAGCTCTTTTCCGGTGCCGGATTCGCCGGTGATGAGCACCGTAACGTGCGACTGCGACAAGCGACCAATCGCACGGAATACGTCTTGCATCGCTGCGGCTTGGCCGAGCATTTCTCGCTCGCCGGCAGCGGCAACGGCCTCAGTCGGTGCCGCTTCAACCGTTGCGGCTGCGCGGCGGATCAGTGCGAGCGCTTGCTCAACGTCGAACGGTTTGGGTAGATACTCAAACGCGCCACCTTGAAAGGCTTGCACTGCGGTGTCGAGATCTGAAAACGCGGTCATCACAATCACCGGCACTTGCGGGTGCGCGGCCTTGATTTTCTTGAGCAACGATAAGCCCGATTCGCCGGGCATACGTACGTCGCTCACCAGCACCGAAGGCGTTTCGGTCTCGATGGCACGCTGCACGTCAAGCGCATTGTCAAAGCTGCGATGTGCAATGCCTTCGCGTGTGAGGGCTTTTTCGAGAACCCAGCGGATGGAGCGGTCGTCATCAACGATCCAGACGTTTTTCATGGTGCTTTGCTTTCAGTTTCGGCGCTCGTAGGGTGATCGAACGGCAGAATGACCCGGAACTCGGTGTGGCCCGGTTCGCTGTCCACTTCAATTGCGCCATAGTGTTGGGCAACAAAAGTTTGCGCAATCGAGAGACCCAAGCCGGAGCCTTGGCCATCGTTGCGTGTGGTGAACAACGGATAAAAAATGCGGTCGCGTATATCGTGTGAAATGCCCGTGCCGTTGTCGATGACAGCGATTTCGAGCGCCATGCGATAACGGCGCTTAGAGAGCACAACCTGACGGGCTACGCGCGAGCGCAGTGTGACGTGTGGCGATTTCACTGACGCGGTCGACTGGCATGCATTGCGCGCAATGTTCAGGAGTACCTGTGTGATTTGCTCTCCATCGCACTCGACCTCGGGCAGACTAACATCGAAGTCCGGCGTGAGCGTGTGCGTTGCGCCAAATTCGTTTTTTAGGAGCTGCAACACGTGGTCAAGCACGCGATGAATGTCGGTGCGAATGTAGCGGGGTAGTTTGTGCGGGGTCAGCAGTTTGTTGACCAAATTTTGCAGACGATCCGCCTCTGCGATGATGACTTGCGTGTATTCGGTCAACTGCGCGGACGACAACTCGGCTTCGAGTAACTGCGCTGCGCCGCGAATGCCGCCAAGCGGATTCTTGATCTCGTGCGCGAGGTTACGTACCAGTTCCCGATTGGCTTGATTTTGCTCCGCGATCTTCGCTTCGCGAGCAATTTTTAGTTGCTGATCAATGTGCCGCAATTCAACGATGAGTTGTGCGTCATTCACCGAATCGCCCTCGAGAAAACTCACCGTGCAGTTGACGAGCAAACGCGACGCTCCGTTTGGTTTGCTAGCTAAGTGAAGCTCAAGCTCTTGCTCGGTGTAGCTTGCGCGGTGCGCGAGCGCCAACGCCAACGCTGGAGCCAGTCGCTCACTATCGCGCAGGACGTCGGACAGGCGTGCGCTTTGAAGCTGTCGCTTCGACTGCGCGAGTAAATGCTCCGCAGCTGGGTTCGCGTAGAGAATGCGTTGGTCGTGGCCGAGCAACAACACTGCGGTGGAAATAAGTTCGAGTCCTGCGGTGTCCGTGCCAGCGATCATGCAGACGTTTTAGCAAGAAGCGCGCCTGATTGCATTGAGCGACAGCTGTGGGATCGAGCTTGCCCGCGATAAGCGGTCGCACGAGCGAGGAATGACTGCAACGCGGGAGGCTGATCGCGAACAAGCCCGATCTCAAAGGCCGCATCGCAGTAGATTACGAACGACTTCCGAGCTAGAGCTTTAGATTCGACAGCTCTTGTTTGAGCGCGGCAACGTTACGCTCGTGATGGCGCAAGGTTTGCTCCAGTTGCTTTGTGCGGTCGATGTATTTCGGCGAACCAACGCCCTCGTCAGCCATGGGCAATGGTTTGCCGCCGTTAAACGCCAATCGCGTTTGCGCGAGCGCCTTCTCTTCGTTCGAGAGCTCGTCGCTGAGCACTTGGCGACGTGTGCCGTCGCGCGTTTTTTGCGTTCCCGCGTCGACCACGGCGGCTGCGGAGCCAGCGCTGCTGTTGGTGCTTGTGTTCACTGCGCGCGGGGCTGAGCCAGCACCGGTACCGGCCACTGTTTTGCTCTTGGCCGGCTTGTTTCCCGTCGGGATTTCCGACAGGGTGTCGGCGCTATCCATGCGCGACGCGCCCTTTTTCGGTTGATTGGTGTACTCAACCGCGCCAGTCACCGGATCAATGTACTTGTAAATCTGAGCGTGCGACTGCCCCATGACCAGCGCCCATGAGAGGGACGCGGCAGTCGAATAGGCGAGGAGTCGGGCAGATTTCATACGGAAAGTTTAATCAAAACAGATACTTAGAGCAATGCGGGTCGTCTGAAATGCTGTCATTTCACGCCATTTTGTAAGTTAAGAAAACAAAAAAGGCAGGAAACCCTGCCTTTCTTGGAGTCGCGGCGTCGGAAGTGGTTCCGTCGCCTCTATGATTCGCGCTGTTAAAGCGAGTAGTACATCTCGAACTCGATCGGGTGCGTGGTCGCGCGGAAGCGGGTGACCTCTTCCATTTTGAGCGCGATGTAAGCGTCGATCATGTCATTGCTGAACACACCACCGCGGGTCAGGAACTCGCGGTCTTTGTCCAAATACTCAAGTGCTTGGTCGAGCGACGAGCACACGGTTGGGATCTTGGCATCTTCCTCTGGCGACAAGTCGTAGAGGTTTTTGTCAGAAGGCTCACCTGGGTGAATCTTGTTTTGGATACCGTCGATACCGGCCATCATCATCGCCGAGAAGGCGAGGTAGCTGTTGGCCAATGGATCAGGGAAGCGCACTTCGATACGGCGTGCTTTGTCAGACTGCACGTAAGGAATACGAATCGAAGCCGAGCGGTTACGCGCAGAGTACGCGAGTTTGACCGGTGCTTCGAAGTGTGGAACCAAGCGCTTGTAGGAGTTGGTGCCAGGGTTGGTGATCGCGTTCAAGGCGCGAGCATGTTTGATGATGCCGCCGATGTAGTAGAGGGCCATTTCGGACAGGCCGGCGTAGCCGTTGCCTGCGAAAAGGTTTTTGCCATCTTTCCAAATCGATTGGTGAACGTGCATGCCCGAGCCGTTGTCGCCAACGATTGGCTTCGGCATGAAGGTTGCCGTTTTGCCGTAGAGGGCAGCGGTGTTCCAAACGGCGTATTTCAGGAGCTGAGTCCAGTCGGCACGTTGTACGAGCGACGAGAAACGCGTACCGATTTCGCATTGGCCAGCGTTGGCCACTTCGTGGTGGAACACTTCAACCGGAACGCCCATTTCTTCAGCGGCCAGAACCATCGCGTTACGCAGGTCTTGCAGTTGATCGACCGGAGGAACTGGGAAGTAACCGCCTTTAACCGTAGGGCGATGGCCTTTGTTGCCGCCTTCGTGCTTAGCGTCAGATTCCCAAGCGGCTTCTTCCGAGTAAATCTTCGAGAAGGAACCGGACATGTCCGTTTTCCATTCGACGGAATCGAAAATGAAGAATTCTGGCTCTGGACCGAAGTAAGCAACGTCGCCGATGCCGGAGGTTTTCAGGTAAGCCTCAGCACGCTTCGCGAGCGAGCGTGGATCGCGGTCGTAGCCCTTGCCGGTGGACGGCTCGATGACGTCGCAGGTGATGTTGAGCGTCGTCTCTTCGATGAACGGATCGATCACAGCGGTGTTTGGATCGGGCATCAGCAGCATGTCGGAGGCTTCAATGCCTTTCCAACCGGCGATGGACGAGCCGTCAAAGGCGTGACCTTCAACGAACTTGTCGTTCGTGAACTGGTGATGCGGCACTTGAACGTGTTGCTCTTTTCCGCGGAAGTCGGTGAAGCGAAGGTCAACGAAGCGGACTTCTTCGTCTTTGATTTTTTTGAGTACGTCGGCTCCAGTGGCCATGCAATTTCTCCTAAACAGCGGTGAGGTTGGAAGTGAAACGTGAATCGAGGTCAGAAATCAGCAGAGCGCGGTTGGTTTTCCCATTAGGGTTCATTTCCACGCGCTCCAATTGGTCATACGATGCAGAAAACATGCCATCAGCACGACAAACAGCCCATTATGCTAAACCGTCCCGTCGCAGCGCGTTTGCCGCGCGTCAAAAGGGCGATGTTTGTCGCACAATCATTCGCGTCGACTTGGTTAGTGGGCTGCGCGAGTAGTTCGGAGCGTTGATGGGTGCACCAAAAAAGCGCTAACTTGGTCGGAAATATGGGCGGAAAGACCCAACTTGGTGCGTTCTCTGTTTCGCACCAAATTAATGCTTTCGAGGGAAATTGATCGTGCACTACTCATCAATGGCTTTTGCGCTTGAGCGACCGTGCGGCGGTCGTTGTCACTACATATTCCGACTAGTCGAGTATGCAAAGAAATGCATCGAAATCGCCACACGGCAGTCGTTTCCCGAAAAAAGCTACTGGTTGAAACCTTGGTAACGGTTTGAACGCGCATCGCTACGGTGCCGTCGAGCGCTTTCGCCTCGCCGCGATCCAGCGTCGGAATCCGCATTCGGTTCACCATGAGTGGAATGCGTTTGACGAATGCATGGTGATATAGTTAAATACAACACCATATCGCAAGACGCCACAAAAGTGCCCTCGAAAGCTCCAACAGCATGAACACCGACTGGAATGACGGCCAACCGATCTACCGACAAATTCGGGAGCGGGTGATCGTCATGATTTTGGACAACGTGTTGACCGCTGGCGATAGCTTGCCGTCGGTGCGCGCCGTCGCCGCCGAAAGCCGCGTGAATCACCTGACCGTACTGAAGGCCTACCAGCAGCTCGTCGACGAAGGCATCGTGGAGTCAAGGCGTGGCTTGGGCATGTTCGTGAAGGCGGATGCGCGCGCATTGCTGTTGCAGGGCGAGCGTGAGCGATTTCTGAACCAAGACTGGCCAAAGATTCGAGCGACGATTGAACGGCTTGGGATCAAGGCTGACGAGCTGCCGGGACTAGCGCCCATTGCGCCCATTGCGCCGAATGCGACCAACGAAAAGCGGAGCGACTAACACCATGCATTGCATCGAAGCGCGCGGATTGACCAAAAAATTCGGCAACACTCTCGCATTGAACAACGT
>JAGNQL010000099.1 GCA_017989135.1 Burkholderiales bacterium | reverse complement strand
AAAGTACCAATCGCAATCGCCACACGCGTTCTCGAAAAACTTCAAGACACCGACGCTCGTCATCCACGGCGAGCTCGATTACCGCGTGCCGTACTACGAGGGACTCGAGTACTACAACACGCTGCGCGCCAAAGGCATCGCAGCAAGACTAGTCGTCTACCCCGACGAAAACCACTGGATCCTAAAGCCGCAAAACTCGCGACTTTGGTATCGGGAGTTTTTTGCTTGGTTGAAGCGGTTTTAGGCATGGGCGTTCTGCATCCTCTCCCGCACAGCGGGGAGAGGGTTGGAAAACGGCCGATCGCTCTTTGAGCAAAGTCTGCCGCCCCACCGCCGTCATTCCCGCGAAGGCGGGAATCTAGACCGTCATCGCTCACCGTACACGGGTACCAGCCATGCCAAGCGCCACTATCGTTAGCATTCAGACCGCAAAAGAACAACTCGACGACTTGCTCGACCGCGCAAGCTATGGCGAGGAGATCGTCATTGCGATGGGCGACAAACCTATCGCAAAACTCTCCGCGATCCCCTTGAAGCGAAAACCGCTTCCGTACGGCCTACTCAAAGGCAAACTCATCCCTCGGGCGAATTTCGACGAGCCTTTAGCGGACGACGAAAAGGAATTCTTCATTCCACGCGCGGGCTGACTCGGTTGATAAGGCACCACCACAATTGCACCTTATAAGGTACACTTGAGACGTGCAAAAACCATCACGCATACCCGCCATCTTCTACCGCACTCGGAGTGGTAGCGAGCCTGTTCGCGAATGGTTGAGATCTCTAACGGACACAGAAAAGCGTAGCGTTGGCGAAGACATCGCATACGTGCAATACAAATGGCCGATCGGCAAGCCACGCGTAGATCACATCAGCGGGCCGATTTGGGAAGTGCGATCAAGCCTTGGCAATCGGATTGCTCGAACGCTTTTTGCCATAGTGGATGGCGAGATGATTCTCCTGCACGGGTTCATCAAGAAGACACAGCAGACACCGACTGCCGACATCGCATTAGCGCTGAAACGATTGAAGGAATGGAATCATGACGAAAACTGAAAAACGCGCGAATGCGCACAGAGGCTCCAGCTTCGATGACTTCCTCAAGGATGAAGGCATGTTTGATGAGGTGCATGCGAAAGCACTCAAGCGTGCGCTCGCGGAACAGATCGAAGACAGCATGGTTAGCGCCAAACTCACCAAGGTCGCGATGGCCGAGCGTATGGCCACCAGCCGTTCGCAGCTAGATCGCGTGCTCGATCCGGACAATTTATCGGTGCAACTCGATACGCTCATTCGCGCGGCGCGAGCGGTGGGCAAGGATGTTGAGATTCGGATTAAGCGGTCGGCGCGGCGTGAGATTGTTGCGTAAGCTCGCGCTTTCAAAGGCGTTGGCAACAATCTTCCTCGCTACCTCGCCACCGCGCGCTCTGAACAATTCTTACAGCGTGGATACAACGAAAAATGGACATGACGTGACCATATGGACTACGACGGAAATTACGTTCGGCCAGAATTGCTTGAGTTATACCAACGCATAAGGCGATTTGCGGGGCTTACTACTAATGATGAAATTCGCTCGCTTGTTTGGCGACTTGGCGAGGTAGTCTCTGACGACGACTGCCCAAGCAGCATTGCGGCGGATTGTGCGGGGCTTTATGGTTTAGTCGGGGAACAACTGAAGCGTCAGTTGACTCCGCTCCTATCAGACTATGAATCGCGAATTACACGCCTCAGAAAGAGCAGAGACCGTGTCGAGGCCGTGCGCATATCGAAAGACATGGTGGTGAGCGATCAGTTGAGAGACTTTTACTTCAAACTGTCAGAAGACGATTTGCAAACCATTTGGAACAACGGCGACAACGAATTGCCCACGAACGAAAAAGAGCTAGTTCGTATTGCGCTTCGTGACAAACTCGGAATCAGGCTAGGTGAAAAAACAACGCCTGAAATCTGTTCGGTATGTTTTCTGATCAAGACCGCTTGCGTCTGCGAGAGGGGTTGGCGGTGAAGATTCGATGCCTGCATCGTGTACCGTATGTGCAGGTCCAATAGCACAGTGATCGAGATCGAATAATGGACGCAGAAGGGAAAAAGATCGTTGAGGCAATTGTTTCGAAAAGCGTGGGACTAGATTCAATTTGGCTGATCGGTTCAAGAGCAAACAACATGGCAAACGAGCGATCGGATTGGGACTTCATTGCATTCGGCTCCTCAGGCCTCTACGATTCGATGCACTTTACTGAGGAACTTCATACCGAAGACGTAGATTTACTCGTAGTGAGCGATGGCGACTCGTTCAAGAACGCTTGGGGAGCAAAGGACAAAAGAGGCTCTCTTTCGTCGTGGAACTGGACACCATTGTCGGAGACTAGCGCTCAATATACAGGCTGTAAATGGGTTGCAAATGAGGAGCAGGCGAAATTTCTCGAGCCACGTCTAAACGCGGTACGCGTTTGGCCTTGATCGAATTTGCCATTAGCAGTAGACAACCGAAAAGGGGTCAGGTACGTTTTTCTTTGGCGCAACGAATCAACTCTTCCGCGACTGCAACAACTGGTACACGTCATCTCGCGAACTCACCGCGAGGATCGTAAGCACGCGCGCCTTGTCGTCCACATGGTATGCAAGCCGAAATTGCGGCGTGGTGATTTTTATCTTGTAGCAATCGGGAACGCCGTGTAGCGCGTCTTTCGCTACGCGGGGCGTTTGCAAGCGATCTTTGGCGAGCTTTTGATTGAAGCGGCGCTTCGCGCTTTCGTACAGATTAGCGAACTCGGCTTCCGCCTGCGGGCGGGTATGGGCTCAGAGGAGATCGAGCGCGATTTTCCGAGCGCTCTTGACGTTCGCCAAGCGTGCCGAAGCTTTCGCGACTATCGCAGCATCAGCCGCTTGGTCAAGCAGTGCTTCCATCAAGCGCGGCGAAAGGATGTAGCCCACTGGTCGGTTGCGATTGAGCACCATGACCGCCGTTTCGTCGGCACGCTCCAATGCACGCGCGGGCGATTGGCGAAGGTCGGAGAGGCCGATGCTGCGGATCGGAGAATGAGTATCCATGCATCAACATTAGCAAACAACAAGGGGCGACTTCACATCATCGTCGAATCGGCACGATGCAAGCCAGCATGCGTTCATGATTCGACAGGCTCACCACGAACGGTATCGACGCACTCGCGAGGTCGAATACCATTCTTCGATTCACCGCCGATAGAGAATGCAAATGATGACTCCAAACTCGATCTACATCTCGCCCGCCGTCCCCGCTGATGCACCCACAATCCACGACATCCAGATGCGTGCCTTCGCGGAAGAAGGTCGGCTGAGCGAAACGACGCAGATACCGCCGCTGATGGAAGACTTCTCGGCGCTTGAAGCCGACATTCGCACACAGACGGTGCTCGTGGCGCGCGACGGCGATCGCATCATCGGGTCTGCTCGTGGCGTTCTCGAAGGAGCGGAGTGCATGATTCACCGCGTGAGCGTCGAGCCGTCGTATCAGGGTCGTGGTATCGGTGTTGCGCTTGTGTGCGCGGTGGAGGACGCGCACCCGAACGTCGCGCGATTCACGTTAACCACGAACACGCTGGTGCCGGGCAACGTGGCGTTTTACGAGCGACGCGGGTATCACGTGACGGAACTCACAAAGCACGGCGACAAGATTGTCCTCGCGCGTATGGCGAAGAATCGCGTGAAGTAGCGAGCGTGATGCGGCAATGCCGAAGCGCTTGAACATCAGAGCCTTCGCTACGCTCAGGGCGAACGGAGGTCATTCTTCATCGTGCAGGATCAAGAAGTAGCGCTGCAACGGGCATCCGCAACTTCACACCGCTACAGGTCATGCTCCCACTGTCGAAATGGTCGTCCTGTGGCTTCGAAGGCGAACTGCGCGTACGAGTCTGCGTTGTGTACGCGTTGCCACGGAGTGAGTTTGTTGAGGCTCTTGGTGTTGAGGTGGTGATAACCGTAATCGTCGATGCCTATGCCACTCAAGATGTTGGGGCCAACGTAGTGGGCGAGCTCGTGAATAAGCACGTAGGCGAAGGATTCAAGGTCTTTGCCTTCGAGACGCGGACAGAGAAAGATCGTGCTGTTCGGCAACCCCTGGTACGTGCCCGCGCGATCTGGCAGCCAATAGCCGCCACCGTAGGCGAAGGCTACTGCGCCGCGCGTATGTTCCGCTGGCTCGTCGGCGATTATTTCTAGGCCCTCCGGGATGTGGCCGATGGCGAGTTGCATGTTCGCAAATATTCGGTCGATGTCGTCTAGCGTTTTCGACCAGTTGGGCATCTTGTCAATCTGAAAATGCTTAACCACCAAGTCCCAGCTTCCTGTAAACAACGGAACGCCACCGTTGGCGACGATCGTCTGCGACGCGCGGGCGCTGAGCAAGGCAGCGCGTGCCGTCGTGATAACGGCGAGCGCAGCGGGTAGGCGGCTGATCATGGTGGCGGTCAGGCTGAAATAGGTTTCTGCCGGGCGGGCAAGCTCGTTGTCGGTGCGCAGGTTAGGATCCACCACGCCGTCCGCTTTGTTAACGCCAAATTGTTTGGTCTGAAATTTAAGAATCGCTTTGTTCGTCTTCGGGCCGCAGATGCCGTCCGCGACGAGCAACGGAAACGGCCCGCCGTGGTCTGCTGGAAATTTGTTGAGCGCGCGCTGGACGGCGATCACGTCACCCGGCAGGTTTCGACAGCGCGCCGCTGGTCCAACAGGAAACAAGATGCCAAGCGTGCGCTTAAATCCGGTGGGCGCCATGTCATGCTGCACTGCGGCGCTCGGCGCAGCACGCACACAGCCGTCGCTGCAGTAGTTAAACCAAGTCACAAGTCCCCTCCAGACGAAATGTGTGTAAGCGCCGTATGAACCGAACCGGCGGTCGAACGATCTTCGCGAGGAAAAGACGTTAGCAGCTGCGAAAGTGCGCCAAATGGCGCGACGATGTTCGCTGCATAACGGCGTGGTGCGCCGCCCGATCGCAGCAGCAACCGCATGCCAAATGTCATCAGCGCAACCTCGCACGTCATTCTAAAAACCGCCGCTGATAACATCAGAACAATCTTGGACTCGTTGTCGCCCAGGCTTTGTGCTTTGCACGCGCGGAGCGTGGAAACACAGACCGCGGCGGAAGTGAAACGAGCATCTTTCGATAAGTAAAAGAGGGACCGTATGCGATTTGGCCATTTCTACAGAGGCAACGAGACACTACTGCAGACACTTCGACGGCTACTGGGTCGCACATCCCAGCGCGTGATGTTGGCGAGCGCGCTGCTCGCCCTTTTTGGAGGGAGTTTGCCGGCAGCGGCGCAGCCGGCCGGTTGGTCGCAGGCGATTCCGATCGCGATCACTGAAAACAGCGCAACCGCCTCGACCGGCTACCAAATGCGCTTCGTTCTCGACACCAGCGCGATGGCCCCCAACGCGGCGGACTTGCGCTTTGGCGCGGACGTCGCTGGCGTAACGCTGCTCGACTATTGGATCGAAAGCGGCGCGGGCACCGCGAGCACCGTCGTGTGGGTGAAATTGCCCGCGCTTGCCGCGTCGGGAACACTGACGATATACATGTTTAGCGGCAATCCGTCAGCCGTGACCGCCAGCACGGTCAACGTATTCGACTTCACTGATACGACCACGAATTCCGCAACCAATCAAGTCGCGACGGGCCAAGCAGGCGGCGCGACCACGTCCCAGCGTGGATTCCGCTTTACACCCAATGAGGACGTGCTCTTAACGCAGTTCGGCAAACGAGAACCCAACGGCACAACACGCTACATCACGCTCTTTGATTTCGCGACGCAAGCAATCGTCGCGCAACAGCAAATATCTGGTCCGGCTGCGACGTACACCTACGCAGATGCAAACCAGCCTGTGTGGCTGACTGCCGGGACGCAATACATTCTGACGCTGTATCAGGGAGCCACTGATGGCTACTACTTCGGCACCTCATCGCAAATGAGCAGCAAGCTCACGTACGGCGAGATGCGTTACTGCAACAGCTGCACAGAAAACACCTTTCCGACGAGCGTTCTTAGTAACTACCACTACGGCTATCCGGATTTTCAGTTCCGCACCAAGCAGGCGTTAAGTCCAGCCCCTACATATGCAGTGAATGTTCGCACTATCGGCGGCACCGTATCGGGCCTGAGCGGCTCAGGGTTGGTGCTCTCGCTCAGCGCGGGTAGCACGCAAACGCTAAACGTTTCGGCCAACGGCAACTTCACATTTGCTCAAGCGGTTAGCAATGCCCAGAGCTACACCGTCACCGTGCAAACGCAACCGACATCGCCGACGCAAACATGCACCGTGACTAACGGCACAGGCCCGGCGGGTGTTGCCAATATCACCGACGTTGCAGTGTCGTGCACGACCAACACGTATTCTGTTGGCGGCACCGTCAGCGGACTCGTGGGCGCTGGAGCAGTCCTGTCGCTTAACGCCGAGCCGCTAACGCTGCCCGTAGCCGCCAACGGTGCGTTCACGTTCCCGACTGCCTTGGATTCGGGCAGCAGCTACGTCGTGGCGGTGCAGACACAACCGAGCGCACCCACGCAAACGTGTACGGTGGCAAACGCAACCGGCGCCGTCGGAAGCGCCAACGTCACCGACGTAGATGTCACCTGCACCACCAACACGTACACGATCGGTGGCTCGGTCAGCGGCATCACGGGCACCGGTCTTGTGTTGTCGCTCAACGCTGGCGCACAGACGCTGCCGGTCGGCGCCAACGGCACATTCACGTTCCCGACGGCGATCACGTCTGGCAGCTCGTACGCCGTGACCGTCCAAACGCAACCTACTGGCCCGACGCAATCTTGCACAGTGGCCAGCGGCAACGGCACAGTTGGCGGCGTCGACGTCACGAACGTAACCGTTACTTGCGCCACCAACACCTACTCTATCGGCGGTTCAGTCAGCGGCCTAGCCGGGACTGGTCTCGTGCTCTCACTCAATGCGGGCGCTCAAACGCTTCCCGTCGCAGCGAACGGCACGTTCACCTTCCCGACAGCATTGGCCTCTGCCAGTAGCTACGCGGTCACGGTGCAAACGCAACCTAGCGGACCAACGCAAACTTGCGCGGTCACCAATGCCGGTGGCACCGTAATTGGAGCTAACGTCACTAACGTAACCGTCAGCTGCACGACCAACACGTACACGGTTGGAGGCTCGGTCGGCGGCCTTGCCGGCGGCGGACTCGTACTGTCGCTCAACGCTGGCGCACAGACGCTACCGGTCGCGGCCAACGGCACGTTCACCTTCCCGACCGCATTGGCCTCCGGCAGCAACTACGCGGTGACGGTGCAAACGCAACCGTCCGGCCCGGCGCAAACCTGCGCAGTCACCAACGGCAGCGGAACGGTCGGCGCAGCAAACATCACCAACGTCGCCGTAGTGTGCGCAACCGCGCAGCGGGCGATCTCGGTGATTACGCTCGGCCCGTCGTTCACAGCGACGCCGCCAATTCCAACCAGCGTCGCGGACGGAACGGTGCTTTCGTTTGCAATCACTTTGAATGGTGGCGCGATCCTGCAGAGCGTCACAGGCTGCGGCGGATCGTTGAATGGAAACGTGTACACAACCGCACCGATTACGGCCAACTGCACGATCTCTGTTGGCGCGCAGGTACCGCACATACCGACATTGAACCCGATGCTTGTGTTGCTCCTCGCGGCAGTGCTTGCGGGTGTCGCCATCATGCGTCGACGTAGCCACTGAGGAATCAACTGCGAGCGTAGCGCTCGCATCGAGAGAAAAGGCCCGCACTAGCGGGCCTTTTTTTGCCTAGCAATAAGCGATACAAACTGACTAACTCTCGATGGCGGCGAAGCGCGTAACAGCAGCCGCAGGTGATCGGAGGTAGTCGCTCGTGGTCGCTACCCGCGCACCGTAATTTCGATGGCGTCGGGCTTAACGCCGAAAGTAAGTGCGAGCGCTTTCTTGGCTTCGGCGATGGTGAGCATTTGCGCCGGCGCATTGGTGGGTGCTGCGGGCGACGACTTTTGCGTTGGCGCTTCGGTCGCTTCGCTCGCCGGAACCGGTTTGAACTTGAGGGAACGCAGATTGATGCCAAGTTCACTGAACGATAAATACTTTACGGGATTGCGCCAGTTCGCCCAAAGCGCAGGGATGTCGATTCGCGCAAACTCGCTGATGACGATCATCCACCGATCATCGTCGCCCTCTTCGGTCGATTGACGAACGGCGGAAATTTTCCCAATGAGAAACGCCGAACCGTGCGGTTCGGTGGCGTCCGAGAAAGCGACGTCCTTGTGATTTTGGTTCTGTGCGCACACCAGCCAGGTGCAATTTTTCGCGCGAACCGGATCAAGCTTCCACGCCTGAGAGCCGCCCTCGCGCAGTATCCGATCCGGACTGCGGGCCGTAAAAACCACCACCGTATCAGCGCTATCTTGGACGTTGCTCATTGGAAAGTTTCCGAAGAATCAGTGCGAAATTGCAAATCTAATTTTATATTGTTTTTATATACTTGCGTAATACTTTCTTTATATTTTCAAGCGTGTTGATACTAGCTTTCCCCACGCGTGTAGAACAACCTCACCACCTTGCACCTTTACTCAGGCGTGCGGCGGAACGCCGGAGTAACTCGCTAGCGTCGATTTAGCGCAAGTGGCTGCGTATAGCTTTTTGCTTTAACGACCGATTGGCGGTCGTTTCCTTAACTTTTTCTTTACATTCGACATTCGCACGAACCGAGGCGCAACGACCGCCGAACGGTCGTCGTGCACTAAAAGCCGTTTACAAACTGGCTGGAATTGCCGAATTTGATGCGCGCTTCAAGTGCCGTGAAACGTAACGCGCACTGGTAGCACGCGACGACATGGCTGCGCGCCGTGCGACGGGGAAGCGCGGCCAAGTCCGCGCCTACAACGCATCGCTCACGTCGTGCAAACGCGTGCAGCATAATGATCGCGACGCGCATCCGCGCACGAACACGTTCCCTCTTCTCACGGCAATCCTATGAAGCAGATCGAGACAGATTATTTAGTGATCGGCAGCGGCGCAGTGGGGTTGGCGTTTGCTGACACTTTGCTCGACGAAACCGATGCGCACATCACCATCGTTGACAAACACAGCAAGCCCGGTGGTCATTGGAACGACGCGTATTCGTTTGTGGGCTTGCATCAGCCGTCGGCGTTTTATGGCGTGAATTCGTTGCCGTTGGGCTCGAATCAAAAAGACACTTCGGGTTTGAACAAGGGCTTTTACGAGCTCGCGTCCGGCCCCGAGATCAGCGCGTATTTCGAAAAGGTGATGAACCAGCGCTTGTTGCCGAGCGGGCGCGTCAGCTACTTCCCGATGAGCAATTACGTTGGCGACGGAAAGTTTGTCGGCGTGCTCTCTGGCGCGGAGACGCAAGTGACCGTGCGCAAGAAGACTGTGGATGCCACGTATTACGGTACCACTGTGCCCTCAACGCATACGCCGAAGTATGAGATTAAAGAGGGAGTGCGCCACGTCACGCCGAACCAGTTGCCGCAACTGTGGCAGGGCCGCTATGGGACGCCCGAACATTTTGTGATCATCGGTGCCGGAAAAACGGCGATGGATGCCGGCGTGTGGC
>JAGNQL010000326.1 GCA_017989135.1 Burkholderiales bacterium | reverse complement strand
TCTAGTTGTGCAATTCCGCCGGAAGCATTTAGCTGCGCGGTGGTAAGCACGATGGGTGCGGGCAAAGGGTTGCCGGTCGATAGCAACGTGACGATCGGCGACGAAATTTGCGTGACCGACAACCCGGAAGGGTCGGACACCGGCGAGAACTCCAGCACCGTGCCGACAACCTGAACCAGATTACCAACAGCCGCGGCTGCGGGCGGGGCCGACGAGGTAAAAACGAAAATCCCCTCCGACGTTGCCGGGTCGGCGTCGACCGACGCGTCCGGCTCTTGAATGAAGAAGCCGTTGTTTGACCGAATGGCGGTGACCACGCCGCGCACGATCACTGATTGCCCGACCACCGGCGAGGTCAAGCCACTGCCCTGAACATCACGAATGGGCGTGACCTGAGCTGAGGCGCTAAACGCGCCGACTGCTGCTGCAAGACACAATAGCCCGCCAAGCAACACGCCTGAAAACTGAACGTTTCGCTTGGAACCGCGCACCTTGCACCTCGCATTCATCGTTATCGTCAGCACCGGCGACGCGTTTGATTATCCGGGATTGTGTGTGCGATGCGCGGCTTGTTGCAAGCGCTAACCGCGTGAACTATGCCAACACTACGCCAGCAAGTCCATATCAACGCGAATGTAGTCGCCGCGGTACGTGAGATCAGCGAGATAAATCACCGTGCCGTCTGGTGCGCAGATCACGCGTCGGACTTCCGCTACGGGCGCTGAAACGGAAATATTGAGCGCGTTTGCGGCGTCTTCGCCCGCGGTGGAAATGGTGAGAATCTGCCGCGCTGATCCAATCTTCACGGCCTTGAGATCCATGAGCACCGGAATCACGGTTTCGCTGCGGAATCGTTTTGGCGCGAGCTTGAACACGCGCTCGTCGATGTACGCGGAGATGACCGACGTGAATTGCCGTTCGCTGGCGTGGATGCGGCGCAAGAATCGATATTTCGGCGCTAGCGTTCCGTCTTCGGCGTCGAGCTGCGGCATGGCGAACCCTTCGTGCAGCGGAATCAATCTCGGCGCTTGCTTGCGGTAGAGCTCTGCGAGCTTGCTCAGCGACGTTTCGACGCGCATTCGCGGATGGGTTTCCGGCTTGCCTCGCACGAACGTGCCCTGCCCTTGCTTGGGTGCGAGGAGTCCTTCGCTTTTCAGTAGCTGCACCGCTTGGCGAACTGTGATCAGCCCAACTCCGAACTCCTGCGCCAACGAGGGCAGCGTCGGTATCTGCGCGTCAATCGGCCATACGCCCTTAACGATTCGCACGCGCATCGCATCGGCGACCTGCGCGTAGAGCGGGCTGGTGCTGTGTTCGAAGTATTTAGCCATGTCCCCACTATTTTGCCGAACGTCGGGTAATGGAAGCCAGAATTGACATATCTGTCTAAACATAGAATGATAGGCACAATGCGCCGCGTCACGCGGTGCGCTGCTCAGTGAATCGCCTCTCGAATTGGATGCACACATGACCCAACGCCCCAACATCTTGTTTATCCAGGCCGACCAATTGGCCGCGAGCGTGCTGGCCGCTTACGGCCACAAGCTCGTCAAGACGCCCAACCTTGATCGCATCGCCGCTCAAGGCGCGGTGTTTGAGAACGCATACACACCGAACCCCATTTGCGCCTCGTCGCGCTTCGCGATGATGTCGGGGCAATATTCATCACGCATCGGCGCGTTCGATAACGCGTCGGAGTTTCCGGCGGCTGTCCCGACTTTTGCGCATTACCTGCGCTCGCTTGGCTACGCAACGTGCTTGTCGGGCAAGATGCACTTCGTCGGGCCAGACCAACTGCATGGTTTCGAAGAGCGCGTAACGACCGACATTTACCCGTCGGATTTTGGTTGGACCGCGGACTGGGAAAAGAAGGTTGAGCCGTACGCGCCGAGCCAGATGAGCATGCGTGGCATCGTGGAGTCGGGGCTCTGCGTACGCTCGTTGCAAATGGATTACGACGATGACGTTGCCAACCAATCGGTGCAATGGCTGTTCGATCACACACGTCGCGCCGATGGCAGACCGTTTTTGTTGGTGTCATCGTTCACGCATCCGCACAATCCGTTCACCATCTCAAAGGAATTTTGGGATCTCTACGACGATGCCGATATCGAAATGCCAACGGTGCCGTTCATCCCGTTCGAAGCGCGCGATCCGTGGAGTCAGCGCTATTACAAACTGATCCGACAAGACGAACACATCGTGACCGATGCGCATATTCGCTCGGCCCGACACGCGTACTACGGGATGGTGAGTTACCTCGACACGAAGGTCGGCATGTTGCTCGACGCGCTCGAAAAAACCGGCGCAATCGACAACACCGTGATCATCTTCACGGCCGATCATGGTGATATGTTGGGTGAGCGAGGCATGTGGTACAAGTTCAACCCCTACCAAAACTCCATTCGTGTGCCGCTCTTCATCAGCGCGCCCGGAGCCAAAGCCGGACAGCGTGTGAGCGCAAATTGCGGGCTGGTAGACCTATTGCCGACCATGCTTGATCTTGCGACCGACGGCAAGCCGCCCGCTTTGGTTGACCCTTGCGATGGACATAGTCTGACAGGATGGTTGCACGGCACCGACGCCGCGTGGAACGACGACGCGTTGATTGAGT
>JAGNQL010000010.1 GCA_017989135.1 Burkholderiales bacterium | reverse complement strand
ACAAGCGCCGCAGTGCGCAAGCCCTTGCACGAGATACGCGCCACGATTCCACGAAACGCTCTGTGTCGCATCGGGCTGATAAGCGCGAGGCTTGAAGTAGAGCACGCGCCATGCCGCGAGGGCGAGTTGATTGTTGAACGGGAACCGCAACGTATGCGCGGTGCTTTCACGTTTCACCGGCGCGACGCGATTCATGAGAAATGCATAGATCGCATCTGAATCTTCGCGCGTCGTGAGTGAGATGTTTGGATACGGAAATGCGGGGTAGAGCAAACGGCCGTCGCGCGAACGGCCTTCATGCAACGCACGATAGAAATCATTCGCCCCCCAACTTCCTATGCCAGTAGCAGGGTCCGGCGTCAAATTTCCGGCATAGATAGTGCCGAACGGCGTTGATACACCCTTTCCGCCAGCATACGGCTCTCCACCGGGCATAGTGTGACAGCCTGAGCAGTTTCCAATTTGCGCGAGATATGCTCCGCGAGCAATCTGCTCACTTGTGGCGTCAATTTTTCTAAGGACGTAACTGGTGCTGTCGCCCATCACTTCCTTAACTAGCAGTGCGCCAATGAATAGCGCAGCCAACACGCACGCGCTGAGCGCAAGCCGAATTCCCCACTTCAGTTTCATTGTGGCACTCCACCGCAGCGTATCGGCAACGGCGCCGGTAGCGACGCAATGGGTTTACTGATTGACGGTACGGGCTGCGCCGCGAGCCACGAAGCGACGGCGTTGATGTCGTCTGGCGTGAGCGATTTCGCCATTTCTCCCATGCAATCCGGCGCATGTGCACGGCGCTGGCCTGCACGCCACGCACCGAGCTGCGCACTCAAGTACGCGCTCGGCAAGCCGAGCAAACCGGGGATTGCGGGTGTGACACCGGTCATCGGTGTGCCATGACACTGCGAGCATGACGGCAGCTTGCGCGATGGGTCGCCACGTAGCACCAACGTTTCGCCCAAACGAAGCGCATCCGCAGAAACTTTAGGCGTCTGCGGCGGTGGATACGGCAAGTCCAGTGCCGAAAAATACTGTGCTATTTCGCGCAAGTACGCGTCGGACAACGGTTGCAACAAGTGCGACATCACCGCGTTGTTACGACGACCGTCGCGGAAGTTGACAAGCTGGTTGTAGAGATAGCCGGCAGGCTTTCCGGCAATGCGTGGCAGATACTCCGCGTTAATCGTGCGACCCTCTTTGCCGTGACAAGCGATGCAGGCCTCAAGGCGTTCGGTCATGGCATCGAATGAGAGTGTCGTTTGCGCTGAGCCGTGAGCCGCGAGGAGCAGCGCGATGGCGGCAGTAGCTACGCGCGCTAAGCCAACGCGTAAGTCAGAAATGTTCATGGTGTGATTTTACGAGCGCACGGAAACACTTCGAAGCGCTGCATCAATCGATAAATCAGATGTTTTCCGTGTCGTCAGGCAACTCGCGTAGCGCACGCAAGTCTTTGCTCCGATTCATCTCAATGATGTCGCCGCTAAACGTGAGTGCGGCATTTTTCACGCCCAGCGCATGCACCATCGGCAGGAGCGTGGCTCGCGCACTAGCTTCGACTTCAGGACGAAGCTGCTCAATGAGCGCATGGGCATGGCTTTGCGCGTGCGCGGCTGCGCCTTCGAGTAAACGATTTTTATCCTCTTCGCTGAAACCCGGCCCGAACGCGCCGTTGAGCAAATCGGGCAAGAGCCACGGCAGAAACTTTGAGCGCTGCTCATCGTAAAACCGCAATGAACGCACGCTGATTTCAGCACGCACGGGCGGAAGCTTCAGCGTTGTCGCACGACCACTGACCGTCGTGCTCGATTCAATGGCGAATTCAGGCGAACGCAGGTCGTAGCGAAAATCGATCTGAAATTCAAAGATCATCGCAAGCTTCTTTTGCGAGAACGCCCAACGCAAATACTTGCGGCCAAAATCACCAAAACTGTAATCAGTTTCGGTCACAATTTCTTTGGTGATGGCTTTGAACACCGAGAGCTCGCCCACTGCACGCATACCTTCCAACGACGAGTGCAGGTGCGTTTCGTTGACACGGACGTACGCTGTTCTGCGTGCGAAAAAATAGCCCAAGCCCAGTCCGACCGCGAGCACTACCAGCAATGCGAGTGTTTCCATGGGCGGCTACAGCAATACGATATCAAACTGCTCTTGCGTGTAGCCTGCTTCAACCTGCAACGAAACGGGCTTTCCGATGTCACCTGACAAATGCGCAAGCGCCGCAGACTCGTCGTCGAGCAACAAATCGATTACGCTCTGTGACGCGAGAATGCGAAATTCACGCGGATTGAATTGCTTGGCTTCACGCATCACTTCGCGAAGGATTTCGTAGCAAACCGTTTGCGCGGTTTTGATCTCGCCACGTCCGCTACACGTGGGACAGGTTTCGCACAGTACATGCGCAAGCGACTCGCGGGTGCGTTTTCGCGTCATTTCGACGAGCCCGAGGTGCGTGAAACCATTGACGGTGAGGCGTGTGCGATCTGTGGCTATCGCAGCGTTGAGTGCGTCGAGCACAGCCTCGCGATGCTCAGGCAAATCCATATCAATGAAATCGATGATGATGATGCCGCCGAGGTTTCGCAGGCGCAGTTGTCGTGCGATGGTTTGCGCTGCTTCGAGATTTGTTTTGAAGATCGTGTCGTCGAACGAGCGCACGCCGACGAACCCGCCGGTATTCACATCAATGGTGGTGAGCGCTTCGGTTTGATCAATGATGACGTAGCCACCGCTTTTTAGGTCGACTCGACGGTGAATGGCTCGTTCGATTTCCTGTTCGACGCCGTACATGTCGAACAGCGGTCGCACCGCTTGATGCAAGCGCAAGCGATCCGTCAACGCGGGCGCATAACGTGTCGAAAATTCAATCATCGACTGATACGCTCCCGGCGAATCAACGAACAAGCGCTGCGTGTCTTCCGTCGCGAAATCGCGCAATACGCGTTCGGCCAGCGTCAAGTCTTGGTGAATTACTGTGCCTGGCTTTACTGATTTGGCGCGCGCTTGCACGTCCGCCCATAGTTTGGTGAGATACGCCACATCGCGGGCTAAATCCCGTTCGGCCGATTTTTCGGCCATTGTGCGAATGATGTAGCCACCGTGTGGTGCGTCAACGGGCAGCAGTTGCGTCAGCGTTGTTTTGAGCAGCGTGCGCTCGGACTCATCTTCAATGCGCTGTGAAATACCGATGTGTGAGTCTTGCGGCAAATGCACGAGCAAACGCCCAGCCAGCGAAATTTGCGTGGAGAGACGAGCGCCTTTAGTGCCGATGGGATCTTTGATCACTTGCACGATGAGCGACTGCCCTTCATGCAAATGGCGTTCGATGGGCTTCGGTGTGATCTCGGGCGAATGTTGCGCTTGGCGGTATTCCCAAATGTCGGCAACATGCAAAAACGCAGCGCGCTCCAGCCCGATCTCGACAAATGCGCTTTGCATCCCCGGCAGCACGCGCGCAACGCGACCCAGATAGATATTGCCCACTAAGCCACGGTGGCTCGCGCGTTCGATATGTAGTTCATCAATCACACCGTGATTGAGCACGGCCACCCGCGTCTCCTGCGGCGTGACGTTGATGAGGATTTCCTCAGCCATGGGCTGTCCCCAGAGAATGTTTATTGCGTTCGCTGCGGTCAAAAACTAGAACCGCGTACCACAGCGAAATCAGCAAACACTAACCTTCGAGTTGACTCGGACGCTAGACGCTGGTCACTCCGAAACGCGAGAGTAGCATTGAAGTCTCAAAAATGGGTAATCCCATCACGCCGGAGTAGCTACCTTCGAGTCGCTCGATGAAGATGGCACCGAGTCCTTGCACGGCGTATGAGCCCGCTTTGCCCATCGGTTCGCCGGTATTGATGTAGGCCGCAATCTCGGCTTCGGTCAAGTCACGAAAGCGCACGCGCGAAATTGAGGTGTCGTGCAGCATCCGCGTGCCGTCGGTCACGGCGACACCGGTCAACACTTCATGCGTCGTGCCGGAGAGCAGCTTGAGCATGCGCATTGCGTCTGCAGGGTCGGCGGGTTTGCCGAAGATGGTGCCATTGAACACGACGATCGTGTCAGCCCCGAGTACCGGCTGTGGCGGCAACGCGCGCTGCTTGGCGCGTAATAGGCCGATGTCGGCCTTCATCTTTGCCATACGTTCGACGTAGATGTAGGGGTTTTCGCTGGGCAGAGGCGTTTCGTCCACATCGCGGACACGACTCGAGTCCTCGCGCAGCATGAGAGTCTTGCTGATGATCCCCATTTGCTGCAGCAGCGCGAGGCGGCGAGGGCTTTTCGAAGCGAGATAAATTTCGTTCACGTTTTTTAGGGATGCGCTCGTGGCGCTCAGATCAAGTTTTAATCTCGATGATAAGGGTGGCCGGACAATAACGTGACGGCGCGATAGAGCTGTTCTATCAGAAAAATCCTTGCCAAGCCGTGCGGAAGTGTCAGTCTCGACAAACCGATCTGCGCATGCGCGCCAGACTTGAGCGCTGCATCAAGGCCATCGGCGCTGCCGATCAGAAATGTAGCGCACGGAGCCTCGCGCGACCAAAGCGTTAGGCGCTCGGACAAAGCGCGTGTGGTGAGCTGCTCGCCGCGCTCGTCCAGCGCAATGGTGAGCGCCTGACGCGGAATTTGCGCGCGGATGCGTTCGGCCTCCGTCGCCAGCACCATCTCGGTGCTGCGATTGGCCGCGCGCTTTTCGGGCTTAAGCTCTGCGAGTTCGAACGGCCACTCTGACGGAAAGCGCTTCGCGTATTCGCTCACACCGTCCGTCACCCAGCCGGGCTGGTTTTGTCCCAGCGCGATGAGTTTCAGCCGCACCGTTTAATCCCGTGCGGCGTTACGCTGCTTTACGTTTAGCGGCGGGTTTTTTGGCGGCTACCTTTTTCACAGCCACTTTTTTTGTGGCCGTGACTTTGACCGCTACTTTTTTCGTAGCAGGCTTCTTCGCCGCTGGCTTTTTCGTTGCGACTTTCTTTGCGGCCGGCTTTTTCGCAGCTGCCTTTTTGAGAGCGGGCTTCTTGATCGCAGCCTTCTTTGTCGAGGGCTTAGCCAGCACTACTTTTTTGGCCGGCACTTTTTTGCTGGCTGCGATTTTCGCCGCTGGCTTTTTCGCCGTCACCTTTTTCGCTACTGCCTTTTTAGCCGCGACTTTTTTGGCTGCGACGGTTTTCACTGCGGCTTTTTTCACCGCAGGCTTTTTCACAGATACTTTTTTGACAGCAGGTTTCTTTACCGCTGCTTTTTTAACCACGGCCTTCTTCACCGCAGGTTTCTTGGCCGCTACTTTCTTCACGGCTACCGCTTTGGCGGCAGGCTTTTTAGCCGCTGGTTTCTTCGCAACGGGAGCTTTTGCCTTGGACACTTTCGCCGCTTTAGTCGCCGCCGCTTTCACCGCAGGCTTCTTGGCAGCAACCGCTTTCGTGGCCTTCGTTGCTTTGGCTTTCACCGCCGGTGCCTTTGTGGCCTTGGTGGCTTTAGTGGCCGCGGCTTTCACGGAGGGTTTTTTGGCGGCAGGTTTCTTCACTGCCGGCTTTTTAGCGGTCGTCGTTTTGTCGGCCGCTTTCGCTGTTGGTTTCGCTTTGCTCGCCGGTTTCGCGGTCAAAGCGGTCGCAGCAGACGAGGCGTCCGGAGCAGTCGCTGTCTTGGTCACGCGTTTGGCGGCAGCCTTCGGCGCGGCTTTGCCTGCGGTAGGTGCAGGCGCGACCGGTGCCTTGGTGACAGACGGCGCAATAGCGGTTGCCTCTGGTGCGGACGCATGGCGGCCCGAGGTTTTCGCGGCGGCTGGTTTCGGCACGACGTAGGGCTTAGCAGCGCCGGGCACGGTCCACAAATCTTCAAGGTTGTAGAGCGAGCGTGTGGTGGGCAACATGATGTGCACCACGATGTCAGTGCAGTCGACCAACACCCATTCGCCTGTGGCTTCGCCTTCGATGGAGATCACTTGCCCGCCGGCTTCTCGCACCTTGTCGCCCACGTGGTGCGCCATAGCTTTGGTCTGACGCGGGCTGTCGGCGGTGGCTACGATGATCGAATCGTAGATGGCCGTTTGGGCGCGTGTGTCGAGGACGGTGATGTCGCGAGCCTTGATGTCTTCAAGGGCGGCGATGGCGGCTTTCTGAACGGGATTAAGTTGCAATTGGACTCTGCGTGTAAAGGTGATGCGCACGAATATAGGCCAGCACTGGGGCTGGGAGCAACGCTAACAGCGCTTGATCGGCCTCGCCTGCAGCGATAGTGTTGCGAATAGCGGTGGCGGAAATGGCTTGCGGCGTCACGGTATGTAGGTAAACACGGCCGTGCGTGGTGGCATGTAGCGCATCAATATCACGCGTTAGTCGGCCTTGCCAGACGTCCGCCATTTCGTGCGACAACACCTGCGAGACCGCAAATCCTGGCCGATTGAGCACCACAAAATGCGCCAGTTCAAAGAGCCGTCGCCACTGAAACCAAGTGTGAATGTGCAAAAACGCATCGACGCCAATCACCCAAATGAGCGGCCGTGTCGGAAATTCTGTGCGCAAAGATTCAAGCGTGAGCGCGGTGTAACTCGGCGTGGCGCGCGTGATCTCGCGATTGTCGGCGCGCAGCGCGGGATCGTTCAGCGCGGAAATACCAAGTTCAAGCATGTCGAAGCGCTGCGCCTCGGTTGCGTCGGGCCTGGTTCGATGCACGGGCGTTTTACTTGGGACGAGCCGCAACTCTGGCAACCGGAGCGCGGCCGCAGTTTCACTAGCAACGCGCAGGTGGCCCCAATGCACGGGATCAAACGTGCCGCCCATGAGCGCGAGCGGCGCGGCGGGGTTGGTGGCGTAGGCGTGGGATTCACTCGCGAGAGACATGGCGGGAGTCTATGCGCGAGCATCGGGAGATACAGCTTTTGCGGTTAAGCGACAGCTGCACGGCGATTATGTGGCAATTAAGAAAGTAGTCGACTATTATGAAAAAGCGCTCAGAGTCGCCGCCCGACGGTAGCGGAAGCTAGAAAGCTGTTAAGCGGCCTCACCGTGCATGGATTGCCGTTTGACGCGATGCAAATTGCCGACCGCGGTGCAGCAAAAACGCGCCCGAAGGCGCGTTCTTCGTCACGGTTGCGACGCGATTACTGTGCGCCGCCAACGTAGAGTGCGCGAGCTTCGCGACCTTCGGCGCTATTGAAGTAGCCGCGCGTTTCGGTGCGCACTTCAGCGCGTGGGCGAGCGTCGGCCTTGCTTACGCCAACCACGGGCGCGGCTTCTTTCGCGGCACCGGTAGCAACGTTCATCGAGCGTTGCTCAGCGCGTGGTGCCAATTGCGCGATTTGTACCGATGGATTGCCCTGCGCCGCGGTGAAATCGCTAGCGAATGCGGCGCCGGTTGATACGGTAGCAGCGGCGAAGAGAACAGAAGCAAAAATGTTTTTCGTATTCATGATGATTTCTTTCGAGGAGGAGGATGTGTTTAGTTTTGTTTGGCCGATTGCAAAAGCACTCAGTCTCAACGTAATACGCAGGGCCTGTTCACACGGTTTTGGGTGAAGAGAGCCGTCTGAACAAGCTCTGTTATCGCGTCGATGGATGAATAATAGGAATTGCCAATGCGTAAATAAACTAGCAAAAAGTGAATTGTTTATTGCTAAATACGGAATAATTGGGCGGGAACTTTTTTCGATTTCGCGGTGCGCCTTACGAGCCGCGCTTCAACCAATCGCGGCAACAATAGAAAGCAACGCTATGGACCAACTTCGCGCGATGCGCGTTTATGCACAGGTGGTTGACGCCGGTAGTTTCACCGGCGCTGCCGACAAGCTGGATCTCGCGCCAGCGGTGGTTACGCGGTTGGTCGCCGATCTCGAAGCGCACCTCGGTGCGCGTCTCTTAAACCGCACCACGCGCAGCCTCGCGCTCACGCAAGCGGGCGAACGCTACCTTGAGCGCGTGCAGCGAATACTCGCTGATGTTGAAGACGCCGAAACGGCAGCGAATCTTGAAACTGCCGAACCGCGCGGCGTCGTTCGCGTGTTGGCCTCGCCGGCGATCGCGACGCATCAATTGGCCAAACACATTCCGAAATTGCGCACGCAATTTCCGAAGCTCACGATTGAATTGACAGTGCAAAACAGCGTTGAAACAGTGGATGACAGTCACGACATCTCCATCCTCACGTTGATGCGTCCGCTGCAAACGGGCAATTTTGTTGCACGTCTGCTGGCGCAGTCGGAAATGATTGCGTGCGCGTCACCGCAGTATTTGGACGTACGCGGGCGTCCGCAAAAGCCCGTCGATTTGTTGAGTCACGAGTGGTTACTGCCGTTCGCACCTGACGGCAACAAGGAGACCACATTTGAGCACTGCCCGTTGAGCACTGGAAAATCGCAAAAGTCCGTCACGCTGCCGCAACCCGCGATGGCGCTCTCGACCACACATCTCGATACACTGTTTCATGCGGCCATCGCTGGCATGGGCATCACGGCGGTGCCCACGTTTCTTGCGGATGAAGCGCTGGCCAGCGGCCAGCTGGAGCGCGTGATCCCAGATTGGCGCATCAAGACGCTGTGGATCTATGCCGCCATGCCGACGCGTATGCACGTCCCTGCGCGCACTCGCGTGTTCATCGAGTTTTTGTTGAAAACCTTTGGTGGCGCTGCGCGCGATCCGTGGCTCGTTGCATCGAGTTGTCAGGTCGCCGCTTTAGCGCCTAACCCAGCGCTCAAATCGACTGGAAAATCATCGCGTAAAGCAGCGTAATGCGGAGTGAAATCAGGTGCGGTGTCGTGATGCAATTGCTCGAATGATTCGAGAATGAAATACGCGGTTTGCACGTCGTCGATTAGAAACGGCGTGCGCATGATCGTCATTACGTCAAACGGCGCGCGCTTCGGGGCGTTGCTCTCGAGCGCGTAGATCAATTCTTTGGGCGACGACAATACACCCGCCCCGTAGGCCTTGATCTGATCGTTCTCGCGAATGAGGCCAAACTCAATGGTGTACCAATACAAACGCGCTAGCCAGTCGAGTCCGCCGAGGCGTTTGGCCTTGAGTGCGCCGTGGCCATACGCTTGCAAATGATCGGCATAAACGGGCGTGAAGAGCATTGGCACATGACCAAAAAAGTCATGAAAAATATCGGGCTCAACGATGTAGTCGAACTCTGCTTCACTGCGGAGCCACACGGTCACCGGGAAGCGGCGATTGGCTAGATGCGTAAAAAACACGTCATCGGGTAACAAACCCGGCGCGGCAACCAACTGCCAATCGCTTGCGGCTTTTAGCGCAATGTTCACTGCCGCGAAATCAGGAATGCCGCGCTGCATATCGAGCTTCGTTACGGCATCAATGAACTCACGGCAGGCACGCGTGGGAATGAGCGCGAGCTGACGCGACACGAGGCGCAGCCAGCGAGCTTGTTCTTCTGCCGTGTATTCCGTCATCTGCTGCGTGACGGTGAAATCGGTGGTCATCTCCGCATAGTTGCCACGCAACCCGGCGTTCGGGTTGTGCGTTTTTGCGGAAATATCGAAAGCGGTGGGAGGGGTGAGCATGCGTCTATTTTGCATGCTTGTGCCGCAATAAAAATGCGAAGTCGGACGCGTGGCAGGGCGCGGAATTGCCAGAGCGAGGGAAGGCGCGGCCTAGGCCGCGCCTCCGCGCGGAACCGAGCGACGCCGAGTGGTCGCGAACCAACGCGGTACTACCGTGACACGCTGTTCCAGTTACGGGCGATGCTGCAGGTGGCCGTTGGCGTGAGCGCGTTGCGAATGTTGCGGCTGCTGGCGCTGTGACTGTGGGTGTGGCGCAACGTGTTGCCGCACAACGACCGGGCGTTGATGCTGCTGGTGCTGTGGGGCGAAGTGCGGCTGCACGGGCACTGGGCGCGTGTGAACTTGCGGCCGATGCGTGGGTGCGAAAGCATTCGCATGCGGCTGATGCACCGGCGCGCGAGGCGCGACGTACGCGCGATTGGGCTGCCAGTTGTGGCGGTGCGTGTTGTACCAAGGCTGAGCGCAGTAATGATTGTCCCAGTACGACCCCATTGCGTAGCCGACGACGGGGAATCCGAAGCGCACACCGTTGCCATAAATAGCCATCGGACGACCGCCATACGTGTAATTTAGGTTACGCGCGTTGGCCCAGCCGCGTGCGGGACCAGCTTGCACGTCGCACCAGTTGAAATTACGCAAACATCCGTTGACGTAAACCATCGCGCCGGGACCGATCACCGATACAGTTGGATAGTTTCGATCGGGGCCAGCATGCAGCTTAACGGTGCGGTTGGTGAACGCGTTCTGGGCGCTGGCCAAGCTTGCAAACGAGAGCATCGCAACGAGTACGCAACTCGCTCTTGATGCTGTTGGAATCATGTTTTTTACGACGACGTTCATTGCGCGCTCCTTTGACTGTTAGCGTTGTTCAGTAGTGGACGCATTTCGCCAGCCAAACGCGCCAACCATCGTGAATGTCTAGCTACCCCGCCCGATCCAGGCGCCACATTTGATACGCAAGCGCCAATCGACATCCGACAATGATGAACGCGACCGTGATGATTGAGCCGAGCGCTAGGGTAGACATGCCCGACAAGCCTTGCCCTACAGTGCAGCCGAGCGCTGTGACCCCACCAAAGCCCATGAGCGCTGCACCCGCGAGGTGGTTGCCCAAATCTTCGGTGGTCGCGAAGCCTTCCCAGCGAAATGATTTGGTGAAGATGGACATCAAGAACGAGCCGGTAACGACGCCCAACGCGGTCGCGACACTGAAACTTAGGAAGCGACTCTTGTCGCTCCAATAGGCTAAGAGCTCCATCAAGTACGCGGGTGGGGCGGTGAACGACAACGATTCCGGCCGCCCGGAATTAGTCGCGACCCACGCAGCCTCTAACGTTTCTGGATGCTCGGCGACGAAGCCGATGCGGCCTGACACGTACCACGCGGCGATCACGGTGAGCCCGACGACGATGCCCCCGATCCAGTTCCAGCGGTCTGCGCGGAATTCTCTACCGATGAAGGCGAACACCAACAATGCGAGTCCGATCAACGCCGCTGTGATGCTTGCCGCGTTGCCCGACAAGCCCACGAGCGAAGGCAAGTCCTGCGTCGTTGGCAACGTGACCGCCACACTGTCTAGCGCCCACACACGAAACACGCCAAGAATGCCGCGCAAGGTGAACCACGCGAAAATGCCCATCACCAAAATCGTGACCAGCGCGCGCAGGCTGCCGGAGCCCACGCGGATAAGCGTTTTACTGCCACAGCCGGACGCCAGTGTCATGCCGAATCCGAACGCCAGTCCGCCCACGATGTGTGACAGCCAAATGAGTTTCGGCGCGATGTAAAACGATTTCGCCATGTCCACAGTGCCGGTCGCTTTGAGCGCGGCGACGCCGATGATCGCCACGCCGATGGAGGTCAGCGCCATGCGTGCCCGCGTCCAATCGCCGAAGTTCGCCACGTCCGAAATCGCGCCCATCGTGCAGTAATTGCTGCGCTGCGTGACCGCGCCGAAAAACATGGAAAGCACGAACGCCCAAAACGCGGTGGTGTGCTGGATGGAGGCAATGTCGATGGGCATAGTTGCGAAAAGGCGGCGAGCGAAGGACGGAGAAGCGTCGCACGGGCGCGGCGACGACGCGATTATCGGCGTTAGCGTGGGTTGTGGCAAAGCGGCGAGCCTTTGCCCGGATCGCCTGAGTCGCTCACTGGATTAATAGCTTTCTGGGTCTAACCACTGCCTGGCGGCGCTTTGCGGTGATTTTTATAGGTAGTTGATATTACCCAAAAATGCGCTCTAACGACCACCAGGCATTCGTTAGAGCCGAAAAGTTGTAGACGCAGCGGCGCTTGTGCCGCCGCGTCACCGGCGTACGAGTTAGGCGCTAACGCTTCGCCAAGGTGAGCGCAGCCATCGCGCGAAGGCTGGCCAGCGTTTCAAGACAGGCGCGCGCCACCTCCGTCCCTTTCTTCACGAAGTGTTCGCGGAAGAAGCGGTGATGGTCGTCGTGTTCGTGAAAATCGCGCGGTGTGAGCACTGCCGAAAACACCGGCACGTCGCAATCGAGCTGCACGCGCATCAAACCGTCAATCACTGCAGCGGCCACAAATTCGTGCCGATACACGCCGCCGTTCACCACCAAGCCACACGCGATGATGGCGTCGAAGCTCCGACTTTGAGCAAGTCGTTTTGCGTGCAGCGGAATTTCAAAGGCGCCAGGCACCTCGATGTACGTGGTGTTTTCAGTGGGTATTCGACATCGCGCGAACTCCGCGCGGATGGCTTCGGTGGCGCTCGCGACGATGTCGCGGTGCCACGCCGACGCGATGATCGCCACGCGTGGTGCAGGTGGATGCACCGCCGTCGATGATGTTGGCTGTAACTGAGAAGACTGATTCATGGAGATTCTCAAAGTGAGGGGTTACCAGAATCAGGGCGCACGCAAACGCGGCGTCGGCACGCAAGCGTGCAAACGCCGATTTCACGCGATCTCTTTCATCCGGACTTTCAGACACGTACACCTAAACCAAGTTTTTTGTGTACGTGCCCCAACCGTCGGCTCTGGCTTCTCACCAGATCTGCTGACCCCGACACGAGCAAGGGCCGTGTCGGGCGCTCGCGGGCTCCTTTGAAACAACCAAAGATACCGCCGGTGGGGAATTTCACCCCGCCCTGAGAACGCTACCAACCGCTAGGTTGGCGCAACCATTCTAGGTGGACACGCTAACGCCGTCTGCACCAAGGCGCGCTGTAATGCAGATGTATGTCGGTCGCGCGCATAGTTGAAACCTGCCCAAGCTTACGGAAGATGTGTATGCGCCTATCAGCCATTCCGAAATTGAACCTAGCGTTTTGGACCCTCGCCGCCATTGACGCGTTCGCGGTGTTGGTCATGGCCGGTTTGTTCTTCGCGGACAACTACCACGGCCAGCACGATGGCAGCCTCTCGATGGGTTTGACTATTTTTTTGGCGCTGCCGGCGTTAGCGCTTGTCGCTGCAATACTGCTGTTTGAATTCGGTAACTTTTTCGTATTGCGCGTTCTTGCACTGTTGTTCGCGGCCAGTCCGGCGCTGATTGTTGGCGGTCTCCAAGCCAGCAATTATTTCGAAGCGCATCAAGCGCAACAGCGCGCGTTAGGACGCGGCTATTTCGCGGATCGGACGATGGAAGTGCTGGCCGAAGCGGTGATGCGGTCCGACGTGCCGGAATTAGAAAAGTCATCGAGCCGTGTCGATATCAACACCACGGGAGAGGCGGGCGTGACGTTGTTGTGGCTCGCTGTGAATTTGGAATTCGACGACGCGCGTCGGCACGTTGTAACGGCATTGCTCAAGTTGGGCGCGAATCCAAATCGCGTGCACAACGCGTCTGTCGTGTCTGAGGTCAACCCCGTGCTGTTGATTGCCCTGATGAAAAAAGACGACGCCGTCGTGAAGGCGTTACTAGATGCGGGCGCAGACCCCAACGCGTTCGATAACAGCGGCGCGCCGCTAATTTTTGGTGCCAGCAGCACGATGACGCTGAGCAGCCTGCAATTGCTGGCCGAACGCAAGGTGAACTTTGATGTTTTGTGGGGAAGCACGCCGTTCTCGGTGTGGCTTGCGATGGATAAGCGCTGGGATTTGCTGTCTTTGCTGATTGAGCGCGGTGTGAACGTGAGCAAGACGTATAGCAAATATGATCAACGCACCGCCGCGTCGTTCGTAGATGCGGAAATTGGCGCGCGTGTTACGACGAGCGCGCCGGATGAAACGCTGCTACGTTTACGTTCGCAATTGGCCGCGAAGCCAACGGTGCGCTAGCAAAACATCTCGACGCTGGCTAACGGACCCTTACGGTCATTACCGCCCACGACAAGCACTGCGCCGTTCGCTAGGCGAGTCGCAGTGTGCAGGTAGCGCGGTGTGATTGCAGCATCGGCAACCGTGCAGCGCAGCAACGACAGATCAAACGTTTCAGCGCACGCCAGTGCGCCGTCAGGCCCGTCGCCGCCTACGAGCAAGAGCGTGCCATCCCCCATCGCCGATGCGGTGCAGTATTCGCGTCGGTGATTTAACCAACCCGCAAGATGCCACAAATTCGTTGCGGGATCGTAGAGCTCGGCACTACTGAGAAAATTGCTTGTACCGTCGTCGCCCGCCGCAACAAGTACGCGTCCGTCGGGCAAACAGGTTGTCGTGTGGCACAGGCGCGCAGTGGGCAGTGAATCGGCCGGCTGCCAAGCCTCGGTCCTACAGTTGTAGCGCTCCACCAAACGAATCGCACCCGCGTCGTCACGGCCGCCGACCATCAATAGTTCACCGTTGTTGAGTAGCGTGGTAGTGTGCTGTTCGCGCGGCATCATCGGCGCGGACATGCGTGTCCATGTGTCGGCGAACGGATCGTATTGCTCCACGCTTGCGCCGAGCGCTGTGTGTTCGTGTGCACCGATAACGAGCACATGATCGTTGAGCAGCATAGTCGCAGTATGCAGACCGTGCGTGGTGACCATCGTGTTCGCGTCACGCCATGTATCTGCGTCGGTGTCGTACAAAAACGCTTCACGAATACAGTGGCCGTTGAAGCCACCCGTGACGAGAACGCAACCGTTCGCCAAGAGCGTAGCGCTGTGGTGATAGCGCGGCAGCGGCATTGCGCGCGCGCTTTCCCACCGATGTGTTTCAGGATGGAACCGCTCCGCACTCGAAAGGTGCCCGCTTGCGCCTACACCGCCCACGACGAGCACCGAACCGTCGTTGAGCAGCGTTGCCGTGTGAAAAACGCGCGCACATGCCAGAGGTGCGGCGACCTTCCAGCGACCAAGGGCCTGCGGGTTGTATGGCGGTGAAGGCACGTGTTCCGGGGCCGGCCCCGACGATCCCGCTGAGCGCTCATGCATGAACGTTGAGATCAGGTTCGCCGCAGAATAAATTTTATTGAACAACATGGCGCATTAATAATGTGGTGCAAATCGATTTAGAACGTGCGACGTGCATTGGCTCAGCATCTTTCGATCACTCGACAGTCACAACATGCACACGAATTTCGTTCTTACAAAGGATAGGCTCGCGTCACATACAGCTAAATTACAAACGCGAATCATCTAGGGCGTGTTAGCCTGCATTCGAGTCGTGACAAAGCGCCGCGCCCAACAACTCTTGTTGCACGCGCGCACTACCTCCGCTGACTCATTCGTTCAACGCACTGACTGGCCATTTCCATCGCTTCGATTTCACCTGCCCGCGCATGGCATCAGATTGCTAACGACATCATCAGTGGTGAGCCATTTGAAGCGCTGGATCTGTTGGCGACTGAAGCGCTCGACGCAGGCGCACGTAGCGATGACGAAGCACATGCAGGGCTGTGCGCCAATGTGCTCGCTTACATGGTGCTCGACTGGGCTCGGTTCACTGATTGGCGTGTCTGGCTTGCTCGGTTCGAAGCCGCCGATGCGAGCTTAGACGCGACAGACGACATCTTCTTGCAAGTCGCGCGCGCAACCGGGGCGGTGATGGCGGCACTGCTTCGTGGTGATACGTTTGAAACTCTTGCACCATTGGGTGAACGTCTGGAGACGCTAGCTGCGCTGTCGTCAGATCCAGTGCAAACGTCGCTAGCTGCGGCTGCATTGTTGCCGTGGCTGCAAATGTCCCGCAATACGGCTGGCGCACAAATGCTCAAAGCCAATATGAGCGCGATAGCCGAAGGCTGGTCGCTTGATAAACCTGGCGCGCGCTACTTGCGCGGCGTGTGGCTCGCCGATTGCGCGCAACATTCTTACGCGACAGACCAAACGCGCTTTCCTGAGGCTGTAGCAAACATGTCGGCCTACCTTGATAAATACCCCATGCAGGCCTTGCAGTTTCGGAGGTCGCGTTGGAATGGCGAACAAAGCATCGCGCGACAAGACGTGTCAGGCGCCGAGAAGGCGCAGCGGGGGATGCTGGCGGTCATGCACCCGAAACGTCCGATGGATCGTGCAACTTTTAATGGCCAAGTGATTAGCCTCGCATGCCTCACCGGCGATTCGGAGCGCGCACAGGTTCATGTGAAACATATGTTGCGCGACTTGGAGGCCGCTGATTGTCCGCCCAGCATCGCGACCGTGTTTCGCATGCTGGAGGCACGGGCTTACGGGGCATCTAGTCAGTACGAAAAGGCGGCGCATACCTATGAGGCATGCGTGCAGCAAGCGCATACAACGCATGCTGACGTGTACAAGGGCAACGCCGCGTTCTGTCGCGCGCTGCAAGCGCATCAACACGATCCGTCCTCTACGTCCGCTTTGCGTGAAAATCTATTGACCAGTTTAGCGATGTGTCGACGACGTTCACAACCCAATTTTTGGTTTACGGTACCTGCCGCCCGAGCGATCATTGGTGCGCTTGCCATGCGCGAGAATATTGAAGCTGATTTCGTGCGCGCGTCGTTATTGCAATTTCCGGTGCCACCACCGAAATGGGCCGATGAGCATTGGCCTTGGGCGCTTACGTTGCGCTGCTTTGGCGGGTTTCGCAGTAATGGCCAAGCGCCCGAAGGAAAGAGCGCGAGTCGTGCATCGAATAAGCCGCTGAGCTTACTGATGTTAGTGGCGGCGTCTGGGGCGCAAGGATTGCCAGTCGCTGTGGCGGCCGACGCGCTGTGGCCAGGTCAAGATGGCGATCTGGCAGAGAACGCGTTAAGCGTCACCTTGCTGCGCTTGCGACGGTTGTATGACGAAGCTGATTTGATTGAGCGGCGCGGTGGTTGGCTACATCTCAATGCGTATCGCGTTTGGACGGATGTCGCAGCGTTTGAGGCGCATCTTGACGGCATGCCGGAGCGTTTGGCTGCGCTCAGTGAAACGACGCGCCTGCAATACATCAATCGATTATTCGATCTCTATCGCGGTGATTGTTTGCTGAGTATCGAAGACGACTGGGCAAGGCATCGCGCATCGCACTATCGCGGGCGCGTCACGCTCGCGAGCCAGCGCATGTTGCAAGATGCCTTGCAGGCGAATTGCTACGCCGCAGCGGAACTCACCATGACACGCGTTTTTGAGCGCGGGTTGGACGTGTCGCGCTTACTCGCTGCCGTGCACCCAAGCGAACGCAGCACGCCCGCCTGGAAACAGTTGCAACAGTGCGTCGAGGCTTTACAGAACGCGTAAATTTCGTTGTTAGTTGCAAATTCGTTGCACCGAGCGATATGCTTTGGCGCAACGTTTCAAGGCTAATGTTTACGTCGCACCATTGCGCCGGGCAACACCGCCGCCAATAGTGTCAGCAGTGCCAGCATCAAGGGGTGCAGCGCTGGCACCGGATGCACGATAGCCACGACAGGCACATCAAATTGCGCGTTTACCGTTTGTGCGACATTCATGGTGACCATGCAAGCACCGATTCCACTGCATCCACCGCCAGACCAACCGACGAAGGTTGATCCCGCTACGGGCACTGCGGCTAACGAAACGACCGTTCCTTGAGCGTAGATTTCGTTGCAGTCAACGCCACAATCAACGCCAGTTGCTGTGACCGTTCCGCTGCCCGTGCCGGACTTGGTGACGGTTAGTGCGAACGTTGGAATGGCCGCTAAGTTGGTCAAATTAAACAACTGCGTGATCGGAGCTTCCGTTGAAGTGTCAAACACAATCGCCCCGACTTGATACGAACCAACAACGCCGTTGGCAGTGGCGGTCACCTCGGCAAATCCGTTCGCATCGGCCAACGCGCTCGACGGTGTGAGGATGGCGTTGCCGCTGGTACTGAAAAACACGCGAACTTGTGGTGTTGCCGCGTTCAGCGAATCGGTGACTTTTACCCGCAGCTTTTGCGCGAAGGCGGTGTTCACGAAGGTGGATTGAGGCGTGCCGCTGGCCAACGTCATGAACTTAGGTAAGTCCGCCACATTTTTGAGCGCGAACGTTTTGGGTGCTGCAAACAGGTTACCTTGCAGCGAAACCTTCATCGAATATTGGCCGATGAATCCGTTGGCCGTGGCCGTGACTTGTGCATTGCCTTGCGCGTTGGACACTGCGGTGAGCGAGGAGAACGTCGCCGTTGCACCTGTCGTTGCGTCAGGCGTAATTTGCAGCACCACCGTCGCGCCCTGTACGGGGTTATTAAAGAAGTCCGTGACGTGAAGAATGATCGGCCCGGAGAACGGCCGTGTGACGTATGCATACTGCGGCGTGTTCACATCGACTGCGACGTTCGCGGCAGCGCCCGCCGGCGCTGAGTTATGCAGCGTAATGAACGAAGGCGTCGCCCCCGGTGCGCTCGCCACGATGTTGTACGTGCCAGCTATTCCGTTTGCCGTTGCATTCACGAACACCACGCCGCTGCCGTCGGTCACGCCCGAGGTGGGTGCCAGCACTGCGCTTGCGCCAACAGTGGGCTTGCTGAAGGTGACGGTTGCGCCGGACACCGCAATATTGTTGTTGTCCTTTAGCTGCACCTGAATGACCGTCGGGAACGCGGTGTTGATCAACGTCGTTTGGTTGGCGCTGGCGGGCAATACGTTGAGCGTGTTGGCCCCCGTGTTGCATAGATCAAACATGGGTGTCACCGCTACCGTGGTGATAGTCGCTTTGACTTGATAGCAACCCAGCACGCCATTGGCCGTTGGCGTGTAGCTGACCTTGCCTTGCGCATCGGTGAGTGCGCCGAACGGCGTCGCGCTAGCAACAGCGACACCGAAGGGCACTGTGAAGGTCACCTGTATGCCTGGCACAGCAATGTTGTTGCTGTCTTTGACGGTGACGGTCAGGGGATTGGCGAATGCCGTGTTGAAGGGCGTGCTTTGCGGCGTGCCGGTGGCGGTAACCACCGAAGCTGCTCCCGCGACGGACATGAACACGGCGATGCGGGTGTCCCACGGATTAGGGCCAGCGGTCACGATATCGGCGCGACCATCTCCGTTGAGATCCAGCGCCGCCAACATGTACGTTTCCGTGTATCCGATGTGTTCGTTGATGACAAAACTGTGGTTCGGTTGTTGCAGCGCCACGTAGCCGTCGGACACGATGTCCAGCCGACCATCGCCGTTCACGTCTGCGATCTGAAATACGCCCATACCGCGGTTGCAGCATGGGTCAATACCGGTGGCGAAGAGTTGCGTCGGTGCCTGAAACGTGCCGTTGCCATTGCCCTTCGCCATCCATACGCCCTTGCCGACCAAGTTCTGCATGAGTACATCGACCTTGCCATCGCCATCGAGATCGGCAACGGCAGAGACGTCGACGAGTCCGATGGTGCTCGCGTAGTTAAACGAAAGAGCGGTTGGCAGGAACAATCCATTGCCGACGCCTTTCATCACGTAGAAGCTCGAGTTGCCCTTCTCAACGAGTACCAGATCGGGAATCGAATCACCGTCCACTTTCGCCAAGCCAACAATGTCGGCGTAACCCACGTCATACTGAATCGCGAATTCAAACTTACCGCCGCCAATGCCAAAAAGCACTTCAACGTAGACGCCGGAGCCATAGCTCGACTCCGTGATGAGATCAGGTTTACCGTCGCCATTGAGATCGGCAACAATCGTGCGAAAGGTTGTGCCTACGGTGTCTGGCTGATAGGGGCGTTGGGGATTTGCCGCAGCGAAACTTGCCGTGGGATCGCCACCCCCGAGCAGAATCGATACCCCTAGATCATCGGACACGACGAGATCAATCTTTCCGTCGCCATTTACATCCGCGGCGACGATGTCCCGTGCGTGATCGAAGTTGAAAATGCCGTAGTCATGGGCGAGCGTTAGCGTTCCAATCGCGTTACTTGTGAAGATGGCCAAATTGGTGGTGCCATTCGCGCTGTTGTATTTGAGAACGGCCAAGTCGGGATAGCCGTCGTTATTAAAGTCGGCCGTCACGGCCAACCCTGGCGAGTCCACCCCACCGCCGATGTTGACGGGTTGCAAACCCGGTGGACCGAAAATGTCGGCGGCATGTACGCTCGCCAACGATGCGGCGAAGGTCATAAGCGTTGCGAGAATTAGCGCGTTAACAGCGCCCCGGCTAGGTGTTGCGGCCGATCGCGCTGACCACCATTCCGCGCACCGCGCGATGGCATTTTCAAAAGTAACGGAGACGTGACGCATGGTGAAATCCTTCGGTGTTGGGCTCACGCAAAGTGCGCGCGGCGAGTGCGTTGGCCGCCGTGAAAGTGAGCATGCGTGACACGTTAGGCGGGCGTGGCGTACAGGTGGATTACAGCGCGTACAACGGCGCGAGTTCGCCGTATGAGTGCGTTCACTCGCGTTCGCGATTCGGTGGATGTACAGCTTTTAACGGTTAACGACCGTTTTAAAGGCGTTTCAGCTCTTTAAGAGTGATAGTCGACTTAAGCAAAGAAGTGCCATGAATGATCGCTGGTCGGTCGCTAACGTCATAAAGTTGTAACTGCAGTTGGCCGAGCGCTAGAGCGTCGCCAGCAATTTCGCCATCGGCGCAGGCAGCGCGGCGTTGGGCAGATCGGTACGCGGCAGCCACAGCGTGCCGGGCTCGGTGCAGTGCGTGGCTAGGCGCGTGACCGTTAGCTGGGTGACGCAGAGCGTAAGGCGAAAGTGCGTAAACGTGTGATCGAACGGTGGCAGATCGTGCGCCCAGCTGGACTTGTCAACGCCAAATTGACGACGAACGAGTTCTATTGCGTCGTCGTGCTCACCGACTTCGGGCAAGCACCACAGGCCACCCCAAATGCCCGGTGAAGGCCGCTTGATGAGGAGCACATCGCTACCGTGTACGGCAAGCAAATAGCGTTGCGTGCGGTGCGGAATGGCCCTGCTCGGACGCGGCGCAGGGATGTCGTTTGTGCGCCCCGTGATGCGTGCTGCGCAATCGGCGGCAACGGGGCAAAGCAAGCACGTCGGATCGCTGCGCGAACAAATCGTTGCACCCATGTCCATGAGCCCTTGTGTGTACGCCACCATGTCGCTCCCGCGTCTTGGCACACGTGCCTCTGCTTCCAGCCAAAGTTTCTTCTCGATGGGGCCTGCGCCGGGAAACCCTTCAACACCGGCATGCCGCGCTAACAGCCGTTTCACGTTGCCGTCGAGAATTGGCGCGATTACGTCGTAGGCGAATGCGGCAATCGCGGCAGCCGTGCTGCGCCCGACGCCGGGAAGCTCGGCAAGTAGTGTGACGTCTGCCGGAAATCGCCCGCCGTGCAACGCCACGACTTGCTTCGCGGCCTTGTGCAAATTGCGCGCACGGCTGTAATAACCTAGGCCCGCCCACAGAGCGAGTACGTCGTCGTCTGGCGCTGCGGCAAGCGCGGCGACGGTTGGGAATTTTTCGAGGAAACGCGCGTAATACGGCAGAACGGTCGTGACCTGTGTCTGCTGCAACATGATCTCTGAGAGCCAAATGCGATACGCGTCTCGCGTGTTCTGCCACGGCAAATCATGGCGACCGTGGGTGCGCTGCCATGTGACGATGCGTGACGAGAACGATTTTGTAGTCACGAGCGCGGCAGCGAAACCGGACAGGCGCTAGCGAATGCCGAGCCGTTGCCGGGCCTTTACCGCCGCTTCGCTGGACGGGTATTTCGCGACAACTTCTTGCAGGCTCGCGCGAGCGGCTTGCAGTTCGCCCAAATCCGATTGTGCTGTAGCGATGTTCAAGAGCGCGTCCGGCGCTTTCGCGCTTTCGGGATGCTGCGACAACAGCTGCCGTTGCGCGGAAATCGCCCCGCGGTGGTCTTTGAGCGCGTACAGCGAATTGCCGATCCAATACTGTGCTGACGGTACGAGCGTGCTGCGAGGATAGGTGCGCACAAAGCCTTGGAACGCAGCGACGGCATCGCCGTATCGAGTGCCACGGAAGAGATCAAGCCCTTGATCGTAAGCACGCTGTTCTGCCACGGGATCGACTACGACAACTGGTGCGGGTGGTGCGGTGCGCGCAGCGTCAACGGACGGTTGCGTGACGATGGGTGCCGTACCGGGAGGCGTGTTGGGTGGCGCAGACGTGCCGGGAAGCACGGCGGGCGGTTGCGCCTTTGCCGCCGCAGCTGCACGATCCTGCTCGGCGATCTGCGCTTCCATTTTTCGCATGCGCCCGTCGAGATCGACGTACAAATCGCGCTGCCGCTTTTGTGTGGTTTCGAGTTCGTTTTGCAGTAACTCGATCTGCCCACGCAGACGCGCGAATTCCGCTTTCAACGTTTCGACCTGATTGAACAAATCGATGATGCTGCGGTTGCGCGCTTGCGCTTCGAGTTCGCCCACGCGCTGATCCAGCGTGCGCTGCGTTTCCGCGATCTGGTTGCGCAGCGCAAGGATTTGCTTGCGCGCTTCCTCGTCGTCGAACAAACCAGCGTGCGCCGCCGACAGCGCCATCGCTGCCAAAACGCCTGCACACAACGGCTTAAGCGAAGAAACCCGAAACTTCATAGAACGCACCAACAACATCAACTATTCCCCAGCGTAAGCCAAATCGCAGCGACGATTTTCTGAGTACGCAGCGTCGTTTGCTGCCGTGTTACGCGGCTTTTCTTCACCGAAACTCACGGTATCAATTTGTGCTTCGCTGACGCCCAAAAGCATCAGCACGCGCTTCACGCTTTCTGAGCGCTTCTGGCCCAGTGCGAGGTTGTATTCACGGCTGCCGCGCTCGTCGGTGTTACCTTCAACTTTGATGCGCGCATTGCGATTGCTCTTCAGGTACGCCGCGTGCGCTTCAAGCAATGGCTTGTATTCGTCTTTCACGGTGAAGCTATCGAGATCATAAAAAATTTCTCGGCGCGACAGCGGGCTTCGTGGATCGCGTAGGGCGCTGTTGCCAGCGTTGTTCGCGCCCGCATTATTGGCGTTTCCTTGGAGGCTATTGCCCGCAACTCCAGTGCCAGTGCCGACGCCTGCGGTTGTCGTGCCCGTACCTTGTGTGCCGGCGGTATTTTTTGCGGTAGTCGCGTTGCGATCTTCGACTTGCGCCGTGTTCTCGGGCGTGGAGGTGCAGGCTGCAAGTGATGCCGCAGTGGTGGCCGCCAAAACCAATTTCCAGAGTTGTTTCATTGTCATCCCTTTCACATCACCCAGCGGGCGAAATCATGTCGTACCAAAGTGTCGCAATACTAAAACTAACGTGGCAACGGACCCCAAGCGGGTTCGCGCACGTCAGCATTGGTCGCGCCCAATCGTTGCTTCACACGGCCGTCGGCTGATACCGTCGCCAAAACACCCCTGCCGTTATACACCGACGCATAGGCGACTAGTTTTCCGTTAGGCGCGAACGAAGGGGATTCGTCTACTGGGCCCTGTGTCAGAACCTGGACCTGTCGCGAGGCGAAGTCCTGAACCGCAAGCATCTCACGCGAACCTTCACGTTTGATGAAGACCATGCTCTTACCGTCGGCTGCTACGCGTGGGTTGGCGTTGTAGCTGCCTTCAAAGGTCACGCGCTCGGCGTTTCCGCCATCCGCCGCCATCCGATAAATCTGAGGCGAACCGCCGCGATCACTCATGAAATAAATGCGACCGTCGGGCGCCCAGTTCGGGGCGGTGTCGATGCCGCCACTGTTGGTAAGCCTGCGAAGTCCTGAGCCGTCAGCATTGACCATGAATAACTGTGTGCCGCCCGCTTGCGAAGAGGCGAACACGATGCGCCGGCCATCGGGCGACCATGCCGGTGACGATTGATTTCCCGATGCCCGAACGAGAAGGGTTCGCTCGCCAGTGATGACGTTTTGTACGTAAACGCTCGGCTTACGGCCCTCGAACGAAACGTACGCCAACCGGTTGCCGTCGGGCGACCATGACGGAGAAATGATGGGTTCGGCCGAGTTCACGATGGCTACGGTATTGAAGCCGTCGCTGTCAGCCACCAGGAGCTGGAACCGACCGGGAGACTTCGAGACGTACGCGAGACGTGTACTGAACACCCCTTTTTCGCCTGTGAGTTGTTCGTAGACGATGTCCGCGATGCGGTGCGCTGTCGCGCGCAGCTCGCGCGGTCCGACCGTGAACACGAGCCCCGTCAGTTGCGATTGTTTGGGTACATCCGCAAGGCGAAAACTCACGTTGAACTGCCCGTTCGCTGCAGGCTGCACCGTGCCGATCACCACTGCGTCGGCGCTGCGCGCCTTTAAGTCGTCAAAGGGAATCGCGGCAAATTCACCGCTGCGCGGCAAGCTCGCACCGTTGACCGTTTTGATACGTCCACTGCGCGCAAGGTCGGCCTCAATCACTGCCGACATTTGTTGCGCGTTCGGGTCTTGGCCCGCAAAGCCCGCCACCGCGACCGGGATTTGTTGTGCTCCGACGCCGATGATGTCGATGGTGAGCTGCGCGCGTGCTGTGAACGGTAGCAGTAGCAGCGGCAGGGCGAGGGCGGAAAGTGAGCGAGCGAGCGCAGATTTCATCGAGCGTTACCTGAAATGATCGGTAAGGGTGAGCGTGTGCCCAATCGGGTTTGGGCGTCAACGCGCGCCGCGTCGGCAGCGGCGCGGGTGTCGAACGGCCCCAAGCGCACGCGGAACAATCCGTCGACTTGCTGGACACGGGGCGTTAGGTTGGTTTCAGAGCTCATTCGTTGTTGGAACGTCTGAGCGTTCGCAAAGTTTCCGAAAGCGCCTAATTGAACGTAAAAAGTTTCGCTCGGCGTCGTTGGGCGCAACAACGGCGGCGGTTCGACCGGGGCCGTTGTCGCAATAGGCGGCGTTAATACGGGCGTTTGTATTGGCGCATTCGCCTCGAAAGGCGGCGTCAGAATTTCGAACTCAACTTCGCCACTGCCACCCTGCGCGATGCCCAAGCGATGCGCCGCTGCGTAAGATAAATCGACAATCCGACCCGGGTGAAACGGACCTCGATCGTTGATGCGCACAATCACGCTGCGGCCGGAGCGCGCATGGGTTACCCGTGCGAAAGAAGGCAGTGGCGCGGTAGGGTGTGCCGCGGTCATCGCGAACATGTCGTAGGTTTCGCCTATGGCAGTCTTCTGACCATGAAATTTTTTGCCGTACCACGAAGCAGTGCCGCGTTGCTTGAGCGGTGCCAGGACGGTCATGGGCGCGTAATCGACGCCAAACACGTTATATGGGCGATTGGCGAAGCGATGCAGCTGCTCGACGCGTGGGGTAGCGTCTGGGATGCGATCAATGTCCGCCGGCACGGATGCCGCAGGGCCGTCGTCTTTGTAGTACGCGCCGGGCCGGACTGAATTTGAGGTCGATCCCGACTGCGACTTCGGCTTGCTGGCGCAGCCAACCAAGTAGGCTGTGGCGAGCACAAGGTGGGCGAGATAGATTGCCTTGCGAGACGTCAAGAGTTCACCAGTTTTCGATGAGACTGCACGCTCATGAGAATACCTACGGCGATGAATAAAGTCATTAGCGCCGTGCCACCAAAGCTCATGAATGGCAGTGGCACACCGACGACCGGCAGCATGCCAGTGACCATGCCGATATTTACAAAGGCATAGGTGAAGAACATCATCGTCATCGAGCCGGCCATAAGGCGACCGAACAAGGTTGACGCGTTCGCCGCGATCAAGAAACAGCGACCGATAAAGAGCAGGTACAAGATGATCAGAACCACTCCGCCGAGCAACCCAAACTCCTCGCCATAAACGGCAAAGATGAAATCCGTATGCTTCTCGGGCAAAAACTCAAGGTGTGTTTGCGTACCATTGAGCCAGCCCTTGCCGAACAGTCCGCCGGAACCAATCGCAATGGCCGCTTGTATCGCGTGCCACCCCGCGTCTTGCGCGTCGCCGTCCGGATTGATAACGGTGAGGATGCGTTCCTTTTGGTAATCGTGCATCCAGTCGAATTGCCACGCTGCGGCAAAAACGAGTACCGCGAGAATGCCGACACCGACCATGACGCGCCAATCCAATCCGGCCAAGTAGAGTACGCAAAATCCACCCGCACCGATGAGTAGAGCCGTTCCTAGATCCGGTTGCCGCACCACAAGACCGAAGGGCAGCGCTACGAGAAACGCGGCCACCACGAAATTACGCCAATTCATGCTGCCTTCGTGGCGTTCGAAGTACCACGCCAGAATGAGCGGCAGCGCGATTTTCATGATTTCGGAGGGCTGTATATTGCCCACCCCAGGAATTTTCAACCAGCGTCGCGCGCCTTTGACAACTTCGCCCCCAACGGCAACACCGAGTAGCAACACGATGCCGATCACATACAGCGGCACGGCAAAGCGAGCTATGAATTGCGGCGAGAGATTCGCAATGAATATCATTATGGCGACGGCCAGTACGACCTTCTGCGATTGCGACACCACACGACTCAAAGTTTCGTTCGCCGCACTGTAAAGCACCAGCAAACCCAGCGTAGCAATCGCAGTGACGATGGCGAACAAAAACGGATCAAGTCGATCCGTGAGTTTCATCCAAATTTGCTGAATCATCGCGCGCGCCTCATGTCGGCTGCGGCCGCAGTTTCCGCCGCCGCTTTTGCCTCTGCCGCAACCGCCGCCGCATCGGCATCGGAATTTTTCACGGGCTTTAACGCGTTAGCAAGCAAGGCAGGATCGAAATACGCATCCATCACTTTTCGCGCAATCGGTGCCGCCGCTTCCGCTCCAAAACCGCCGTTTTCAACAAACGCGACGAGGGCGATCTTTGGTTGATCCAGCGGTGCCATGGCGATGTACCACGCGTGATCACGCAATCGCTCTGCAACTTGCGAAGCCTTGTACTCACCGCCGTGCAGGTTGAAGACTTGCGCGGTGCCAGTCTTGCCGCCGCTGATGTATTTCGCGTTGAGAAATGCCGTGCGACCGGTACCCTCTGTTACGACGCCAGCGAGGCCGCGGAAAACTGCGTCAAGGTGCTCCGGTTTCAGATCAATCGAGTACGCTGCGCTGGGATGCGTGAGTCGCGCCTCTCCGGTTCTGGCGTCGACAATTCGCTTGACTAGGTGGGGCTTGAATGCAACGCCACGGTTGGCGAGCACAGAGGTCGCGTACGCCATCTGCATCGGCGTAAACGTGTTGAATCCCTGTCCGATGCCCAGTGAGACTTGATCGCCCACATAAAACTTCGGATCCTTAGGGAAGCGTTTAGCTTTCCATTCGCGTGTTGGAAGGATGCCGGGCAATTCGCCGTCGATATCGATGCCGGTCTTCTGGCCGAAGCCGAATTGCCGCATGAATTTCGACCACTCGTCTACGTCGAGCTCGGCTGCTAGCTGATAGTAATAAGTGTCGCAAGAAACGATGATCGATTTAACTAGATCTACTAGACCATGCCCACCGGGCTTGTCGTCGCGCCACGTCTTCCGCCCGAGGCTGAAGTATCCGGGGTCGCTGATCGTCTGGTTTGCCGTTCTTACACCAAGCTCTTGCGCCATAAGCGCCATAAACGGTTTGTACGTAGATCCCGGTGGATAACCGCCCTGCAATGGCCGATTCAGCATCGGCTTGTCGGGAGAATCGCGCAGCGCGTCCCAGCTTTGCGGATCAATGCCGTCCACAAACAAGTTCGGGTCGTAGCCAGGTTTGCTAACAAACGCGAGTACGTCGCCGGTAGAAGGCTCGATGGCCACCAACGCGCCGCGCTTCGTTCCGAATGCATCTTCGGCAATTTTTTGCAGGCGAATATCGAGCGAAAGTTGCAGATTGTTTCCCGCGATCGACGGTTTCTTGGATATTTCGCGAATCACACGGCGACTCGCGTCAACCTCAACTTCGGTGGAGCCTGCAATTCCGTGCAATTCGCGCTCGTAGGCAACCTCGATGCCGCGCTTGCCGATGTAGTCTGAACCTTTGTAGTTCGCTGAGTCGGGTCCAGCATCGATACGCGTTTTCTCTTCTTGGTTGATGCGGCCGATGTATCCGATGACGTGCGACGCGACTTCCCCCATTGGGTACTGGCGAAACAATCGGGCTTTGATCTCCACGCCTGGCAAGCGGAAGCGATTGGCGGCCACGCGCGCAACCTCCTCGTCGGTCAAACGGGATTTGAGAGGCAAGCTATCGGTCGTGCGAAACTCTTCGAACAACCGCTTGAAGCGACGACGATCACGCGGCGTGATGTCAACGATCTTTGCAATTTCTTCGATGGTCGCTTCGACGTTGGCGATCTTCCGAGGATTAAGTTCCAGCGTGTAGGCCGAATAGTTAGACGCGAGCACCACACCGTTGCGATCGGTCACGATACCGCGATTAGGTATCGCAGGTTGCGTGTCAATTCGATTGGCTTCGGCAAGTGTTGCGAAGTGTTTGTGTTGGTACACCTGTAAATACACGAAACGACCGAGCAACAGCAAGAAGCCGAGCACTACGAACACCGCGGCCAAGCCTAGACGCCGTTGGTACCAGAAAAGTTCTTGGTCGTGATTGCGTAACTCTGAGGCCATGCCCGCTAGTCCAGCAAAGAGCGTACGCGCTGCGGCCATTGCAGCAGCGCGGAAATGACGGGCCAAACCAATGCGCTACTGATGCTTGCGAGCACAATCACCGCACTAGGCGGTGCCGCACCGCTCATCAGGCGAAGCACCAACACGACGCCTTGTGCAATCAGCAGCAGCGCGAGCACATGAAGCGCCTGTTGCCACACCGGGAAACGCAACACGCGTCGGTGAAAATACTCTGCAGCGAACGCAAGAATCGCGTAGGCCAACGCGTGTTGGCCAAACAGATTCGCCTCGACAACGTCGGTCAACAATCCGCACGCCCACGCCACGCCAATACCAATCCAGCGCGGTTGATGAATCGCCCAGTAAAGCAGTACCAGTGCGAAAAAATCGGGTCGCAACGATAGCGCAAAGCCGGAGAGCGGCAGCAGGTTGATCGTAAAAGCTAGCGCCAACGTCAACGCAACAAACCACGGCTTCGGCGCAAGCAGAATGTCTTCCGGCTTCGCGATCTTGAACAGCGGTGAATCGGGTAAGCGAAACAAACTCATTTGCGCTTCTTCCCGGTGGTTTCGGGTGCGGCGTCGGCCACTGGGCGCGGCGGTGGTGCCGGCGGTTTGTCGAGCACTAACACCGCATCGGCACCCACCACATTGGCCGACGGCGTGCACTCAACGCGCGCAAAACCACTCTCTGCGTCGCGTTGAACGCTGGCAACTTTGGCCACACGAACGTTGGCTGGAAACAAGCCGTCAATGTTGGACGTGAGGAGTATGTCGCCCTCTTTAATATCTAGGGTGTTGGATACGTGCTTGAGCTCAGGCAACTTTCCGGGGCCGCGTCCGTAGAGCAGGGCTCGTGTCCCTGTTCGCTCGAGCTTTACCGGGATCGTGACATCCTTTTCGGTCAATAGTGTGACTTCGGCGAAGAGCGGATGCACGCGGGTGAGTTGCCCCAACAGGCCTAGCTCGTCCACTACCGCTGAGCCCGGCTCAAACACTTGCGACGACGCACGATCAATAAAAGCCTTCTGCGAAAAAGCATCGCGCCCCATGTACACGACGCGCGCCGCCTGTGCGCGAGTCGGTACCGACTGCGACATTTGTAGAAGCTTCAGCAAGCGCTCTGATTCTTGCTTTGCTGCGATATGCGCTTGTTGCCCCTGTGAGGCTTGCAGTAAATCAGACTTCAAGCGCTCGTTTTCGTCGCGCAACTCAGCACGCGTCTCAAACAATTCGCCCACGCGTGCCGCCGCTTGCGCAGGCAGCAGCGCGGCTTGCTGAACAGGGTAGACGACAGTCGCAATCGCCATGCGCACCTTCTCGAGCGTCTGAAAGCGCGCGTCAATGAACATCACCGCGAGTGAAATCACGCCGAAAAAGGTGAGCTTGGCGATCGAGCTCGGCCCGCGATTGAAAAAGCGAGGCGGCTCGGAGGGCAGCGACGTGACTCTACCGTGCATACAACCTGGCGCGTGCAACGAACTCTCCGCCGACGCTCATCCGTTGGAGGCGCAGGCGAAAGGCATTCACGCGGTAAACCTCTAGTCTGTGGTGAAAATCGACGAGAGGCGATCGATGTTTTCGAGCGCCTTGCCACAGCCACGAACCACACAGGTCAGCGGATCTTCGGCCACCACCACGGGCAGACCTGTTTCTTCCATCAGCAAACGATCAAGGTCTCGAAGCAGCGCGCCACCGCCGGTAAGCACCATGCCTTTTTCGGCAATGTCGGAGCCCAGCTCAGGGGGCGTACGCTCAAGTGCTTGCTTTACGGCGCTCACGATCGCGTTGAGCGGATCGGTGAGTGCTTCAAGAATTTCGTTTGACGAAACCGTGAATGCGCGCGGAATGCCTTCAGCCAGATTGCGGCCTTTGATTTCCATGTCGCGCACTTCGCTGCCTGGGAATGCCGAGCCGATTTTTTTCTTGATCGTCTCAGCTGTGGTTTCACCAATCAGCATGCCGTAGTTGCGGCGGATGTAATTGATGATCGCTTCGTCAAACTTGTCGCCACCGACACGCACCGAACCCGCGTACACCATGCCGCCCAGCGAGATCACGCCCACTTCCGTGGTGCCACCGCCGATGTCGACGACCATCGAACCAGTTGCGTCCGAAATCGGCAGATCCGCACCGATGGCCGCAGCCATTGGCTCTTCGATCAGGAATACTTTCGAAGCACCCGCACCCAACGCGGATTCACGAATCGCGCGACGCTCCACCTGTGTCGATCCGCAGGGCACGCAAATGATGATGCGCGGGCTCGGGCTGAACATTTTGCTGTCGAGCACCTTGCGGATGAACTGCTTGAGCATTTGTTCGGTAACGTTGAAGTCTGCAATCACGCCGTCTTTCATCGGGCGAATTGCGGTGATGTTGCCCGGTGTGCGGCCCAACATTTGTTTCGCGGCAAGACCGACGTCTTGAATCACGCGTTTGCCGTTCGGCCCGCCTTCTTGGCGGATCGCAACGACTGACGGCTCGTCCAGCACGATGCCACGGCCACGCACGTAAATCAACGTGTTGGCGGTGCCGAGATCGATCGCGATATCGGTGGAAAGATAACTACTTAAAAACTTAAACATGAAGGCTGTCTACTGACTCTCATAGGGTTGTCTCGGCGAGTGAAGAAAACGCGAAATTCGCAATCGCATCAAACGCACTCCGCAAGGCATGAAAGGCCCGAAGCGCACGACGCACAACTGGCCCACTGACACATTCCCCCGGAAACATCGATTACAAGCCCTTTCCATGCGGGTCGGAGCCTGATTTACTTAACCCGATATGTTACCCTACCGCCCTTAGACAAATTACCCTTCAGCGCCCGCCGCGCGCCGCGCCCGCCCTCGTGCCGGGTGATTGGCCACCGCCGCGGAGCGCCCCCTGATTCATGAGTCTCTCCACCCAAGATATTGAGCGAATCGCGCATCTCGCTCGCATTCACGTCTCCGCCGCCGATGTGGCCGAAGTTCAGGCCAAGCTAGGCGGCGTCTTTAAGCTCATCGACGAGATGCAAGCGGTCGACACCACCGGCGTCGCGCCTATGTCGCACGGCCTCGACATGGTGCTTCGCCTACGTGACGACGCGGTCACCGAGATCAATCAACGCGAAAAATTTCAGAAAAATGCACCGCAGGCAGAAGCGGGCTATTTCCTCGTGCCCAAAGTGATTGAGTAGAGTTATGAGCTGGAACACCTTTGCCACCGTAGCCGAAACGGTTGCGGCGCTTGCCGCCAAGCAAGTCAGCGCCGTAGAGCTGGCGACGCATTACCTCGACCGCGCCAACGCGCTGCAGTCGACGTTAAACACCTACATCACGCTTGACCGCGACCGTACGCTTGTTGAGGCCAAAGCGGCCGACGCGAAACGCGCTGCGGGCGACGCCACGACACTGCTCGGCGTGCCGATTGCGCACAAAGACATTTACCTGATCGACGGTTGGCGCACCACCTGCGGCTCGAAGATGCTGGAAAACTTCGTCGCGCCGTACACCTCAACTGTCGTCAAAAACATGTCTGACGCCGGCATGGTGACGTTGGGCAAGCTCAACATGGACGAATTCGCGATGGGCTCGTCCAACGAATCCTCGTATTTCGGCACCGTGAAAAACCCATGGGACGTCTCACGCGTGCCGGGCGGGTCCTCGGGCGGCTCGGCTGCGGCGGTGGCGGCAGGTTTGACGCCCGCGTCCACGGGCACCGACACCGGCGGCTCGATTCGACAGCCCGCGATGTTCTGCAACCTCACGGGCCTCAAACCTACCTACGGCGTGTGCTCGCGCTTCGGCATCGTCGCCTATGCGTCGTCGCTTGATCAAGCCGGCCCATTCGCGCAAACGGCCGAGGATTGCGCGCTGCTGCTCAACGCGATGGCAGGCTTCGATACGCACGACGCGACTTCTTTGGATCGCCCGACGGAAAACTACGCTCGCGATTTGGCGAAACCGCTCGCGGGTTTGCGTATTGGTTTGCCAAAAGAATTTTTTGGTGAAGGCGTCGCTCCCGGTATCGCAAAAGCAGTCGATAGCGCGCTCGCGGTTTACCGAAAGCTCGGCGCGGTCACGGTGGACATTTCGCTGCCGAACGTCAAGTATTCGGTGCCGGCGTATTACGTCGTAGCGCCTGCCGAAGCGTCGAGCAATCTGTCGCGCTTCGATGGCGTGCGCTACGGCCACCGCGCCAATGAGTTCACCGACTTACTCGACATGTACAAACGCTCACGTGCCGAAGGCTTCGGCGCCGAGGTCAAGCGCCGAATCCTAATCGGCACCTACGTGCTCTCGCATGGCTACTACGACGCGTACTACCTGCAAGCAGGCAAGCTGCGTCGTTTGATCGCAGAAGATTTCAAACGCGCCTACGCGGTGTGCGACGTGGTCATGGGCCCAACGGCCCCGGAAACCGCGTTCCAATTCGGAGCCAAAACCGACGATCCCGTTACGATGTATCTGAACGACATCTTCACCGTCGTGGCCAACCTCACGGGACAACCCGCGCTGAGCCACCCATGCGGCACGGACGAAAACGGCCAACACGTCGGCATGCAAATCATCGGCAACTACCTCGATGAAGCCCGCATGTTGAACGTTGCGCATCAGTTTCAATTGGCAACGGATTGGCACAAACGCCATCCGTCGATCTAGTCAGGTTAAGAGCGTCATCATGGCCCAGTGGGAAGTCGTAATCGGTCTCGAAACACACGTACAGCTGACCACTGTATCGAAAATTTTCTCGGGCAGCAGCACCGCGTTTGGTGCTGCACCGAACACTCAGGCAAGCGTCGTTGATTTGGCTTTGCCAGGTGCGCTGCCCGTTATGAATAAAGGCGCGGCGGAGCGTGCTGTGAAGTTCGGTCTCGCCATTGGTGCAAAGATCAACCAACGCTCGATCTTCGCGCGCAAAAACTATTTCTATCCAGATCTGCCAAAGGGCTATCAAATCTCGCAATTTGAGACGCCTATTGTGGAGGGCGGTGGGCTCACGATCACGCTTGATGATGGCAGCACAAAGTTCATCGAACTCACCCGCGCTCACCTCGAAGAGGACGCGGGCAAGAGCGTGCACAACGAGTTTGACGGTGCGTCTGGCGTTGATTTGAATCGCGCGGGCACGCCGCTCTTGGAGATCGTGACTGAACCTGTAATGCGCTCAGCGAAAGAGGCCATTGCATACGCGAAAACGCTTCACAACCTGGTTCGTTCGCTCGACATTTGCGACGGCAACATGCAGGAAGGGTCGTTTCGCTGTGACGTCAACGTATCCGTGCGCCCGCTCGGCCAGAAGGAATTTGGCACTCGCCGCGAAATCAAAAACCTGAATAGCTTCAAGTTCATGCAGCAGGCCGTGGACTACGAAGTTCGCTGGCAAATCGAGCAGATTGAGGACGGCCACAAAATCGTTCAAGCGACGGTGCTCTTCAACCCGGATACGGGCGAAACGCGCGCCATGCGCACCAAGGAAGACGCGATGGACTATCGCTACTTCCCGGACCCCGACTTGCCGCCGCTGGTGGTCTCGGACGAAATGCTTGCTCGCATCAAATCAACGATGCCAGAGTTGCCGGAGGCGAAGTGCGCGCGCTTTGTATCGCAGTACGCGCTCTCTGAATACGACGCGCGTTTGCTCTCGCAAGACAGCGCGACCGCGAATTTTTACGAGGCTGCGACGAAGGCGGGCGCCGACGCGAAACTCGTTGCCAACTGGATGCTCAGCGATTTGTCCGCGGCGCTCAACCGTGATGAAAAGACATTCGACCAATCGCCCGTGAGCAGCGCCCAATTGTCAGGCCTGATCATGCGCATCAGCGACGGCACGATCAGCAACAAGATCGGCAAGACGGTGTTCGAGGCGCTGTGGAACGGCGAAGGTCAATCCGCCGACGCCGTCATCGAAGCCAAAGGCCTCAAACAGATCAGCGACAGCGGCGCGATTGAAAAGATCGTCGACGAAGTGCTCGCGAAGAGCGCTGCCCAGATCGCCGATTTCAAATCGGGTAAAGAAAAAGCGCTCATGAGCATCGTCGGCATGGTGATGAAAGCTAGCGCAGGGAAAGCCAATCCGGCACAGGTGAATGACATCGTTCGCCGCAAGATTGCTGCGCTGTAGGCTTCACGTGATGCGCGGTCGCACGCACATTGTGCGAACCGCCTGCAACCGATGACCGCCACCGCCTTCGCGCTCGTCATTACCGCGGCGATGATCCATGCAAGTTGGAACATTCTCGCGAAGAAGTCTGGCGGCGGGGCGCTGTTTGTGATGCTTGGTGTGTTGGTTGTATCGGTGCTGTACGCGCCGATTGTTGCGGTGTACGTCTACTTCAATCCACCGAACTACGGCTGGAAAGAAATCACGCTCTTGATCGCGACGGCGCTCATTCATCTCGTCTATTCGCTCACGCTGCAGCGCGGGTACCAGAAGCACGATCTGACTGTCGTGTATCCGGTCGCGCGGGGCGTGGGGCCGTTGTTGTCGAGCACGTTTGCGATCGTGTTGCTTGGCGAGCCGGTGACGTTGATTTCCGGCGGCGGCATCGCCTGCATCGTGATCGGTATTTTCATTCTCGCGGGCGGCCATCGCATCATCAAAAATCCCACTGCGGCACAGCTCGGCGGCGTGGGTTATGGCGCGCTAACAGGACTCGCGATTGCTGGCTACACATTGGTCGACGGCTACGGCGTGAAAGTGCTCTTGATGGCTCCGCTGGTGCTCGATTACTTTAGCAACGTGATTCGCGGAATGTTCATGGCACCGATGGCGTGGCGCAATCGCACAGCGCTCGTCGCGGAATGGCACAAAAACGGTCGTTACGCGCTGATCATCGGCACCATCTCGCCGCTCGCATACATCCTCGTGCTCTACGCGATGCAGACCGCGCCGATCAGTTCCGTCGCGCCGATGCGCGAGCTCTCGATGGTGTTCGCCGCGTTTCTCGGTGCGAAGCTTTTAGGCGAGGGCCATCGCGGGGAACGCCTCATCGGCTCGACGCTCATGGCGCTTGGCGTGTGGGGCTTGATGCACGGTTAGCGGGCGCATCGCTCGGTTTGTGCCAACAACTTTAAGGCGCCAACGACTGGCTGGTGGTCATTGCAGGCATTTAAGCGCTGTAGTCGACATTACGAATAATATCATTGAAACCACCGCCAGGCTGTCGTTCGAGGCCGTTTTTGACAAAAAGCTGTTAACACGTAAGCGATTGATTACGGTTTCGTTGCGGGTGTCGCGGGCGTCGCAGGCAAAACCGGCGCGACCACAAGTCCACGCTTGCGCAGCAGCGCATCAATGCGCGCCATCGCATCTTCGCGCGCCTTCGGGTCGGGGCCGACGGTCACTCCCTTGCCGGCCACCACGCCGTTTGGCACGTCGGCACGCACGCGAAGCTTCCCCGCCGGATTATCGAAGTCGTGATACGCGCCGGGGTAGAGCGTGATCGTCGCCGGTTGGTCATTGTTTTTGAGCCGTGCGACGAAGGTTTCACACGGCGCCGGCGGCGTCCAGTCGTCAGCGTCACCTATCAACACCGTCAGCGGCGAGGCAATTTTTTGAATCGAAGAGTTGCGCGCAAACGGCGAGCAGCCGGGGTAAAACGCAATCGCCTCGGCAAACTTCACTTCCGCCGGAAACGCGCCTAACGATTGGTGCGTCACGATGTTAAGTACCGTCGAACCGCCGTGCGACCAGCCCCACAAAATCACCTTTTTTGCATCCACGCCTGGCTGCGCGTCGAGCCATTTGCGCGTCGCCATGACGTCCTCGACGCGGTCAATTTGCCGAATCGTGCGCGCCGACATTTTCACTGTGCACACTTCCTCGAAACTGCGGGACGTGAAGCTTTCGGGAAACACCACCGCGATGCCGCGCTCCAGCAGCCAATCCTTCGCTGCAGCGTGCCGCGCATTGAGCTGGCGTTTCGCACCTAAGCCGCCGCACCCATGCAACAGGATCGCCGC
>JAGNQL010000325.1 GCA_017989135.1 Burkholderiales bacterium | reverse complement strand
GTTCAGGCAAATCGATTTTGCGTGGCCGATGTGAAGATAGCCGTTAGGTTCCGGTGGGAAGCGCGTGATGACTTTGCCGCCGTGCTTGCCGGACGCGTTGTCCGCGTCGATGATCTGTCGAATGAAGTTGGAGACTTTGGTTTCGGGCGCATTGCCCTTGGTCGCGGTACCGCTGGCCGGCGGCGTCGTGTGGCTCACAGAAGTCATTCGAGGATTGGACAAAGTCTAATTGTGCGGATGCACATTGTAATGGCGCGCTTTTGCGGCCAGTCGCTGAGCGATGCACCTGATTTCGCTCCCGCCCTCGTCATCCGGAAGCATCCAAACATAAGAACGTTCTTAGTTCCCGAACAAAAGTTGCCCACAACGACTGTGGATAACTCGGCTGATAACTCGCCCCACCGCGCCCAAACCCGCGTGAATTCGTGATCGCCACCTTTGCCCGACCATTAGCAGGCGAAAAATCAATATGAATCAACCACTTACACCGCCCAATGTGCATTTGCCGCGCATGCCAGTGTTCTAAGATCAATCCCTTCTAGGCGGATTTCAGACACAATGCGTCCCCTATGGATGGTTACGAAAATTCGGCTTCTGCACAGTTACCCACTAGCGCCTCTGCGCTGTCAGTCAGCGAGCTGCTGGCGCGTGCCAAGGCCGCGCTGGAGCGTGCGCTGCCGCTGTGTTGGGTGTCGGGCGAAATTTCCGGTTTTAAGCGCGCCGCATCGGGGCATTGTTACTTCGATTTGAAAGACGACGCCGCGCAGATCGCCTGCGTGCTGTACCGCAACCGCGCGGCGTTGGTGGGCTTTGAGCTCAAAGACGGCGCGCAAGTTGAACTGCGCGTCCGACCCGCGATTTACGAGCCGCGCGGGAGCTTGCAGTTCGCGGTAGAACAAGCGAGGCTTGCTGGCGTCGGGAAATTATTCGAAGCGTTCTTGCTGCTGAAGGCAAAACTGCAATCCGAAGGACTGTTCGACGATGACTTGAAGCGCCCGCTTCCCTCGTTTCCAAGTCGCATCGGTGTCATCACATCACTCAAGGCCGCCGCGCTGGCTGACATGTTGCGCGTTCTGCGTGATCGTTGGCCACGCGCTGAGGTCATCATCTATCCAGCAAGTGTGCAGGGCGTCAAAGCGCCGTCTGAGTTGCTCGCGGCGCTTAACACGGCGAATGCGCGAGCGGAGTGCGATGTACTCGTGATCGGTCGCGGCGGAGGCAGCGTCGAAGATTTGTGGGCGTTCAACGACGAAGCGTTAACGCGCGCGGTCGCAGCCTCGACGCTGCCAATCGTGAGCGCAGTCGGCCACGAAACCGATTTTTCGCTTTGCGACTTTGCGGCCGATGCGCGCGCACCGACGCCGACAGCCGCTGCCGTGCTCATCACGCCGGAGCTTGATGCGATGCGCTCGCTTTGCGCAAACTATGCCGACCGCATGTCCGAATCCACGCGCCGGCGCCTTAATCGCTGCGGCGAGCGATTGGATCGCGCCAGCGAACGTTTGCGTAGCAGCAGCTCGGTAATTGCGCCGTGGCGCGAGCGTCTGTTGCGCCTCGACGCGCGCTTGCAACGCGCGATGGCCGCTATGGTGCCAGCGCGGCACGCTCGCCTTGCCCTCGCCCACCAACGACTGGCGCTGGTGGTTCGCACGCCGCACGCTAGCGCGGTGATCGTCGCGCGACTCGACACTCAGCTAAATAGTGCGATGGCACGCGGCATACAGGCCTACGATCGCCGTTTGGCGCACGCCGCACAGGCGCTCTCACTGCTCAACCCGCAGCAGGTGCTCGACCGTGGTTACGCGGTCGTTTTCGACGCAGCAGGGCACACGGTTAGTGACGCTGCCACCCTTGCGGCTGACGCGGACATACGCGTGAAACTTCGTACGGGCGAAGTCATGGCGAAAGTGACGAAGCGTCTCGACGGCGTAGCACACTGAAGTTTGGCGCGCCCGCCCAGTGCGCTTGACCAAAACGCCTCTGTTATGTACAACTTTCTCACTTGAACGACCGACTGGCGGTCGATGAGGCCAAATTTTTGCGTTAGTCGACTAACGTGTAAATTTGAGCCAAACGACCGCCAAGCAGTCGTTTCGCGACAAAAGCCATATAGGCCTAGTATTAGGCATTTGTTACACCTGCTGCTGTTTACGAACCAATGACGTTGGCATAAACTCCGGATTCCTTTGTGCTTCGAGGATTCGAGCCGTGCCATTTACCCGCTTATCTCATCAGCCGCGGCCCCGCCTGCTTGCGTCGCCTCCTCTCGCCCGAGTCCTCGCAGCCTGTGCACTCGCCATCCTGCCGGTCGCCGCGCACGCCATCTGTCCGTTCAACGTTGCCGGTGGCAGCGCGCCTGACGCGCTTCGTGACGGCGTGCTCCTCGTGCGCTACGCGCAGGGACTTCGCGGCGCCACGCTGGTTGCTGGCACAGGCGCTACCGCCGCCACGGTAGAGGCGACGATCGCCGCCAATACGGCGCAACTCGATATGAACGGCAACGGACAGTTTGATGTCGACGACGCGGCCATCATCGCGCGCAACATCTTCAAGTTTCCGTCGCCGCAGTGGGTCGTCCCGGGTGCAGCGGGCGCGTATGCAACGCGCACCCACTCC
>JAGNQL010000098.1 GCA_017989135.1 Burkholderiales bacterium | reverse complement strand
GGTCGCGCGGAGTTTTGGTCGCGTGTGGGCGATGACGCCAATGGCCGCGCTGCGATTGACTCGCTCACCGAGGCGGGCCTTGAGTGCAACGCGATTCGCTTCGTCAACGGTGTGAAGGGCTCGTTTTGCACGGTCGTGATCGACGCGGCGGGCGAGCGCATCGTGATTCCGCGGCATGACCCCATGTTGCCGAGCAGCGCCGATTGGTTGCCACTCGATCGAATTCGTAACGGCGAATTTTCTGCGGTGCTCACAGAGGTGCGCTGGCCAGAGGGCGCGGCGGCGGTGCTGGACGCGGCGCGCGAAGCGGGCATCCCCGCGATACTTGATGCCGAAGTCGGGGCACCCGGTGTGTTGCCGATGCTGGCGGCAAAAGCGACGCATGTGCTCTACAGCGAGACAGGACTGCTTGCGCACGTGGGGGATGCGTCTCCGCGCGAGCAACTGACGCGAGCGCAGGCGCAGCTGCCGGGAAAATTTCTCGGCGTAACGCGCGGCGCGGAAGGTTTCTTCTGGCTTGAAAACGGTGCCGAAAAGCACGCGTCGGGCTTATCGGTCATTGCGGTCGACACGCTCGGGGCGGGCGACGTGTTTCATGGGGCCTACGCATTGGCGTTGGCGGAAGGCATGAGCGCACATGATGCCGCACGCTTCTCTTGCGTCGCGGCGAGCCTCAAGTGTGAGGTGTTCGGCGGACGCATTGGCGCGCCTAGTCGCGAGGCCGTCGCGGCTCGGATTTAGCGCAAAAAAAGTAAAGTGAGCGTCGCGTAAAGCGGCACTATTGCCGCTTCTGCTCGCTGTGATTTCCTAAGGGTGTCCATGAATAGTTTTCGAACAAGCGCTTGGTGGGTCAGCGCGGCCTTGGCACTTGCCGCGAGCGCTGCAAACGCAGCGTGGCTGGCACCCGCGCATGACGCGCCAAAACGGCGGGTCGAATCGGCCGCATTAATGCCAGTCAGCGTTGACGTGACCGCGTTGTTTGCGCAAGGCGCTGGCGAAACACAAACCATCGAAGTCAACGCGGGTCGAACGCTAGCACTTACGACGCTGCGCACGCTAGAAGGACATGACGGCGCGCGCACTTGGGTGGGCATGCACCGTGACGGCGATAGCGAACACAACGTGTTTGTGACCGAATATCGCGGCGCGATTTATGGCGCGCTTTATGCGTCGGACACGATCTACGACCTGATCGGCGACACGAAAAAAAGCAACGTCATGTTGCGTGATCAAAAGGCAGCGGGCTTCACGCTCGCGCCACCGACTGCGAACGACTTTGTAGTGCCGCCGTTGCCATTGCCGGGTGCATTTCCCGAATCTCTGAAGGCGAGCAGCGGCGGCGACATCACGACCTACGCCTCGCCCGCGCCGCAAAGCGTGATTGATCTGTTGATCGTCTACACCGAAGCCATGGTCACGCGGTTCGGTACAGAAAACGGCGTGCTCGCACGGCTCAATAATCTCGTCGCGCAATCGAACACCGCGTATCTCAATAGCGAGGTGGCGATCACCCTGCGGCTCGTCGCGACGCTGCGCACGACATATTCGGAAACGACGAGCGATGGTGTCGCGCTCGACCACATGACGCCCTCGATTCCCGCGTTTGGCCGTACCGTCATCACGCCAGCAGCGTTGCAAAACGTCGCGCCGCTGCGCAATTCGAGTCAAGCCGATATTGTGATGTTGGTTCGTCCATTTCGCCGCAACGCCCACGTCGCATGCGGCATGGCCAATCGAAACGGCACCGTTGGTTTTCCGATGGACGTCTACGAAGGCTGGGCGTACGGCGTGTTTAGCGAAGGGCTCGATGACGAACCGGGTCATACCGGCGGCACCTGTCCCGACACCGCGTTTTCGCACGAGATCGGTCACATCATGGGGATGAATCATGATCGGCCGAGCCTTCTGGTCGATTCACCGGGCGCGCTCCCACCGCCGGTTTCCTACGGTTTTGGCTTCGGCTACGGCCACAACGCGCCGAACTGCCCGAATGGTTACTGTCACATGCCCACGCATGGCGACATCATGTCCATCGCGTACGTGAATCGAAACTTGCCCTGCTTCTCGCATCCCGGCATTCGCATCTCGCCGGACGGGCAGTCTTGCGGACTCAGTCTTGTTTCCGGAACGATTGCGGGCGTTGCGCCCGACACCGCGCAAGAGGCCTGCGCCAGCACAGCCGCAGGCTGCGGTGCGGCCTCCGCGTCGTGCACGACCAACACCAACTGCGCGTACAGCGCCCGCGGGTTGAATTACGTGCGAGTCCAAGTGTCGCGTTGGCGCGATGCAGCCGTCACTGGCGCCATCGTGCAAGGCGCAACACCGGTCAACAGTTTCAGTTTGTGTACGTCAAGCCCGGACATTCTCTGCACGACGACGAACAACACCTATCGTTGCAGCGGCCCCGCGGGTTGGACCGGCTCGATCCACCCACGTGCGGCGGGCTATCGCATTCCAGCGGCGGTCGTCTCCAATCCGCTGGCCATGGGCGCGACGACGAACAACCTCAGCGCGCAGCTCGACAGCGCATTTCCGAATTGCAATCTCGATGTGGACGGCAACGGCATCCTCGACACCGCCACCGACGGCGCGGCCATGTTGCGTCGCTACCTCGGCGTCAACAGCAGCGCATTCACCAACCTTTCTGGCACCTGCGCGCAACACACGACCGCCACCGCGTTGCACGCCAACAGCGCGAAGGCGACCGTGGCCGCAACGGGTAGCGCGAGCCCCGCGTTCACTACGGACGGCCTCGTCACACTCCGCGCGATGCTCGGACTGAGCGGCGCGGCTGTCACCAACGGCGCGGTCGCTGCTGGCGCGCTGCGCAGCCAATGGAATACGCCCGCCGGCACGAACAACAACATCCGTGAATGGCTCAACGCCAACTGCGGCACCGCGTTCGCACCCTGACATCGTGGTACGTAACACAGCTTTTTCGCTGCAACGACAGCCAGGCGGTCGTTGCAGCGCAATTTGACGTATTGTCGATAATGTAAAAAAATAGCCGGAAACCGCCATCTGGCTGTCGCTCGCGCCATAAAGCTGTATATCCACTGACGCAAACGTGGATTGGCGTTGGGTGCACGCCGCTTGCCGATGGCGAAGTGGTGCCCGCACCGCGTTTCGATTTAAGCGCGCAATGCACGCGTGCGCGCCGCTTCCGCACGCGCTGCAAGGGTTAGCACTAAGCAATTTCTTCGCAGACTAACCATAATTTGCCGTTCAGTTGGCGTCATCAAAAAATCATTGGAGGACACTATGTCTAAGACTTCGCCCGAGCAGATTTCCACGCGTCGCAGTTTTCTAAAACAGGCCACCGCAACGGCCGTCGGCGGTGCAGCGATTGCCGCGCCGATGCTCTCCAGCGCCCAAGCGGGTCCGATCACCATGCGTTGGCAAAGCACATGGCCAGCAAAAGACATCTTCCACGAATACGCGCTTGACTTCGCGAAGAAGGTCAACGACATGACCGGCGGCGACCTGCGCATTGACGTGCTCCCGGCCGGTGCTGTGGTGCCTGCGTTCGGTCTGCTTGAAGCCGTCTCCAAGGGCACGCTCGACGGCGGCCACGGTGTGCTCGGCTACCACTACGGCAAGCAAAACGCCCTGGCACTGTGGAACTCCGGTCCCGCATTCGGCATGGACGCCAACATGTTGCTCTCGTGGCACAAATACGGCGGCGGCGCAGAACTGCTCACCAAGCTCTACGCTTCCATCGGTATGACCGCTGTGCAGTCTTTCCTGTACGGCCCAATGGCTACGCAACCGCTCGGCTGGTTCAAGAAGCCAATCACCAAAGCGGCTGATTTCAAGGGTCTCAAATTCCGCACCAACGGTCTCGCCATCGATCTGTTCACGGCGATGGGCGCAGCGGTTAACGCATTGCCCGGCGGCGAAATCGTGCCAGCACTAGAGCGCGGCCTGCTCGACGGTGCTGAGTTCAACAACGCAACGTCTGATCGTCTGCTTGGCTTCCCGGACGTCTCGAAAGTGTGCATGCTGCAGAGCTACCACCAGAGCGCTGAAACGTTTGAAATCATGTTCAACAAGCCGAAGTACGACGCGCTGCCAGCAAAGATGAAAGCCATCATCGCCGGTGCTGTCGAGGCCGCTTCTGCCGATATGTCGTGGAAAGCGATCGATCGCTACTCCAAGGATTACATCGAGCTGCAGAACAAAGACAAAGTGAAGTTCTACAAAACACCGGACGCAGTGTTGCAAGAACAGCTCAAGCTGTGGGAAGCCATTCTCGTTAAGAAATCGGCCGAGAATCCACTGTTCAAAGAAATTGTGGCTTCGCAGAAAGCGTTCGCCTCGCGTGCTGTGAAGTGGGAACAGGATACGGTGGTTAATCGCCGTATGGCCGTGAATCACTTCTTCGGCACCAAGGCCTAAGCGGTAGTAGCGCACAACGACCATCCGAGCCATGCTCGGATGGTCTTTTTTTTGAGCGGAGGGACGCTATGCAGAAGTTGTTTTTATTTGTCGATAAAGTGAGCACCAAAATCGGCCACGCGTTTTCGTGGCTGATTCTTGCGCTGACGTTGTTGATCACTTGGGAAGTGTTCTCTCGCTATGTGCTCGACCATCCGCACCCGTGGGCATTTGATGTGATGATCATGATGTATGGCGGCATGTTCATGATGGCCGGTGCGTACACCCTGTCGAAAAACGGCCACGTACGTGGTGATGTGCTCTACGGCTTTTTCCCACCGCGCTTGCAGGCCGGGCTTGATTTGGCACTCTATCTGCTGTTCTTCATGCCGGGCGTATTCGCCTTGGCCTGGGCGGGCTACGGTTACGCATCCGAGTCGTGGGCGATCAAAGAAATCTCAAACATCACCTCCGATGGACCACCAATTTACCCTTTCAAAACCATCATTCCGCTTGCTGGAGCCATGCTGTTGTTTCAGGGTGTCGTAGAGATTCTCCGTTGCATCGTGTGCCTACAAACGGGCGCATGGCCGCGCCGTGCTGATGACGTAGAAGAAGTCGACGTCGAGAAATTAAAAGGCATGGTCAACGTAAAGGACGAGGATATTGCCAAGCTTGATGCGCTAGTCGTCGCACAAGAAGGGGCGCACAAATGAGAAAAGAAATTTACTTCGGCCTCACTATTCTGATCGCAGTGGTGGTTGGTGTCTTCGTGTTGATGCCGCCACCGTCGGAGATGACCAACGGACATTTGGGCCTTTTAATGCTTGGCCTGATTGTGGTGGCGATCATGTTGGGTTTCCCGACGGCCTTCACGCTGATGGGCATGGGCATGATCTTCGCGTGGCTCGCGTTTCGCAGCCAAAACCCGAATCTGGCCGTGCAGCAAACGCTCGACCTGATGGTGCAACGCGCGTATTCCGTCATGTCCAACGACGTGCTGATTTCAATTCCGTTGTTCGTGTTCATGGGCTATCTCGTTGAGCGCGCGAACTTGATCGAGAAACTGTTCAAAAGTTTGCACCTGGCCATGGCGCGTGTGCCCGGCTCGCTCGCCGTCGCTACGGTGATCACGTGCGCAGTATTTGCCACAGCCACGGGCATCGTGGGTGCTGTCGTGACCTTGATGGGATTGCTTGCGATGCCCGCCATGCTCAAGGCTGGATACAACACACGACTCGCTGCTGGTGCGATTACCGCTGGCGGTTGCTTAGGCATTTTGATTCCGCCGTCGGTGCTGCTGATTGTGTACGGCGCGACGGCCGGCGTATCGGTGGTCAAGCTCTACGCTGGCGCGTTCTTTCCCGGCATCATGCTGGCCGGTTTGTACGTTGGCTACATTGTTGTCGTCGCAAAACTCAAACCGCATTACGCGCCGCCACTATCCGAGGCAGATCGTCACGTTCCGCTGCCAGCATACGCTGAAAAAATTTCTACGTCGTTTAGCAATAACGTCGTGCGTGGATTGGTTGCGGGGGTAAAGGGCACGATCAAAACCGATGCACCCAGCCGCACCTTGATGTCGCAGCTCGCTATCGCTTTGCTGCCCGCCATCGTGTTTACCGCGGCGATGGGCTTGACCTATCGCATGGTGACGGCACCGATTGAAGTCACCACGACAGACGCGGTGCAGATGGGTTCGGGCTTTTCGGGTGATTCCAACAAGTCTGAAAGCGGCGGACTGCAAGAGCCGCCTGCCGATGACGGGGGTCTGAAAGAGCCACCCGCTGACGGCGCATTAAAAGAGCCTCCGATGGTCGAAAGCGCCAAGGCGCCAGAAGCCGTCGCAAAGGCGGCAACGCCAAAACCGAAAGCCGCCGCGACAGAGGCTGCAACGGGAGAGCGCCTGCCAGCTCCGACGAGTTTCTGGATCACGCTCGGCGTAGGAGCAATTGCTCTGCTCGCGTTTTACGCCATTTTCAACTTCGTCCGCCTTGAAATTTTCAAGATGCTGCTGGGCTCGTTCTTCCCGCTCGCGGTGCTCATCATGGCGGTGCTCGGCACTATTGTGTTCGGTCTTGCGACACCCACCGAAGCGGCCGCGATGGGCTCGATGGGTGGCTTGTTGCTTGCGGCGGCCTATCGTCGATTGAACGTGGGCGTCGTGCGCGAATCGGTGTATCTGACCGCCAAGACCAGCGCAATGGTGTGCTGGCTGTTCGTCGGTTCGAGTATTTTCTCGGCGGCGTTTGCGCTGCTCGGTGGACAAGAAATCATCAATAAGTGGGTCCTCTCGATGGATTTGACGCCGGTGCAATTCATGTTGCTCGCGCAGGCGATTATTTTCCTGTTGGGTTGGCCGTTGGAATGGACCGAGATCATCGTGATCTTCATGCCAATCTTTATCCCGCTGTTGCCACACTTCAATATTGATCCACTGTTCTTTGGATTGCTCGTCGCGCTCAACCTGCAAACGGCATTCCTTTCTCCGCCCGTGGCTATGGCTGCGTTTTACTTGAAGGGCGTCTCGCCGCCGCACGTCACGCTCAACCAAATCTTCCTAGGTATGTTGCCGTTCATGGCGATTCAGGTCGTTGCGTTGACTTTGCTCTACATCTTCCCAAGTATTGGTTTGTGGCTGCCAAGCGTGCTGTACAAATAGCACGAATGACGTGAAAACAGGGGCGCTTGCGCCCCTTTTTCTTGTCGTGCACAGCAAGTTCGGCAACACTCCAAAAGCAAGCTAAAAGACGGCTTTCATACTTAACTGCTCGCTAGACTTCATGCATGCGCACTGACATCGACATCGCCCAACACGCCCGCTTACAACCCATAGACGCCATTGCGCGCACGCTGGGGCTTACCCCTGAGCAACTGGAACCGTACGGCCGAACCAAGGCGAAACTCTCCTACGAATGTCTGGCGTCGCTCTCTGCGCGGCCCACCGGCAAACTAATTCTCGTCACCGCGATCAGCCCCACACCAGCGGGCGAGGGCAAAACGACGACCACAGTGGGCTTGGGCGACGCGCTCAATGTCGTGCTCGCAGGCAGTGGCAAGCGCGCCGTCGTGTGCTTGCGTGAACCGAGCTTGGGGCCAGTGTTTGGCATGAAGGGGGGCGCCGCGGGCGGCGGCTACGCGCAGATCGTTCCGATGGAAGACATCAATCTGCACTTCACGGGCGACTTCGCAGCGATCGCTGCCGCGCACAATTTGCTCGCCGCGATGATCGACAATCATATTCATCACGGCAACGAGCTCGACATCGACGTGCGCCGTGTGACGTGGAAGCGCGTGGTGGATATGAACGATCGCGCGTTGCGCCAAGTCACGGTTGCGCTCGGTGGCCCGGCCAACGGATTCCCGCGCGAGAGCAGTTTTGACATCGTGGTCGCGTCGGAAGTCATGGCGATTTTGTGTCTCGCGGATTCGCTCAAAGAACTCAAGCGTCGCCTTGGCAACATCGTGATCGGCGCGACGCGCGACAATATGCCCATCACCGCGAGTGACCTGCACGCCCAAGGCGCGATGGCCGCGCTTCTCAAAGACGCGCTCAAGCCCAATCTGGTGCAGACGCTCGAAGGCACGCCCGCGTTCGTACACGGTGGACCGTTCGCGAACATCGCGCATGGCTGTAACACGGTGCTGGCTACACGCACCGCGTTGAAGCTCGGTGACTACGTCGTGACCGAAGCGGGTTTCGGCGCCGATCTCGGCGCTGAGAAGTTCATCGACATCAAATGCCGCAAGAGTGGACTTGCACCTGACGCTGTCGTGCTCGTCGCGACCATACGTGCGCTGAAGTACCACGGCGGCGTGGCGCGCGAGAATCTTTCCGAAGAAAACCTCGTCGCGCTCGACGCAGGCATGAAGAATCTAGAGCGTCACGTGCGCAACATGCGCGACGTGTTCGGTCTCGCGTGTGTGGTCTCGATCAATCGATTTGATGCTGACACGCCTGCTGAGATTGCGCTGTTGAAACAACGCGTTGAAGCGATGGGCGTGCCGATTCATCTTGCAACGCACTGGGCCGATGGCGGCAAAGGCGCGGTCGACGTGGCGCGCGAAGTTCTCGCGCTGTGCGAGAAGAAATCGTCGCTGAAATTCGCCTACGACGACGCAGTGCCGTTGTGGGACAAAGTGCGCGCCGTTGCGCAAAAGGTCTACGGTGCCGCGGACGTCGACGCCGGTCCGTCGGTACGCGCCGCCATCGAAGCGCTGCAGAACAGTGGCTACGGACACTTCCCGATCTGCATCGCAAAAACACAATATTCGTTCTCGAATGACGCCACGCTTCGCGGCGCACCCACGGGTCATACGCTGACCGTTCGCGAAGTGCGCCTCGCCGCAGGCGCAGAGTTTGTCGTCGTGGTGTGCGGTGATGTGATGACCATGCCAGGCCTGCCGAAAGTGCCGAGCGCCGAGCGCATTGATATTGATGACGACGGGCAGATTGTCGGGTTGTTTTAGCGCTTCGCTATGATGCGCAAATCAACCGTCAATCAGACTTCACACGCTCAAATCCATGCGCCCTGCCAAAACGCTCTACGACGCGCTCGGACTTGATGCAACGGCGACGACCGAGCAAGTAACGGCGCGCGCGGCGTCGTTGCTGGAGCGCCTAAATAGTGATGGTGCAGCGCACTCAGAAGACCGAGCGAATCAAATCAAAATCATCGCGTATGCACGCGAGACGTTGTCTGATCCGGCGAAGCGCGCGAGATACGACCAATCGCTGCAACGCCAGGCTGCTGTCGTAGTCGAACAGGTGTCCAGCACGCCCGCGCCGGCGGGTACGCCCATGACGCATTGGCTGCTGTTCGCTGTCGGTGCGGCGGCGATGGCGGGCGCGTATTTCTTCTATCAACAGAAGCGCGCAGCGCCAGCTCCAGTTGCGGCTCCCGTGGCGTCTACCAGCGCCCCCGTTCGTGTGCAGCCGGTGCCAACGGACAACACGCAGATCAACGCCGTGCCGCAGCAAGCACCCCCAGCACCGCTCGCGACCGGCGCGCCGGCAGTTACTTCCGCAACGACCGGCGAGCTCTCTGCCGCCGAAGTGTTCAGGCGCAACCAAAACAGCATCGTCGTCGTGCGCGGCAATCGCGAAGACGGACGCGGAGTGACACAAGGCAGCGGCGTCGTGATCGAAGACGCAGAGGTCGTCACGAACTGCCACGTGGCCTTAGGCACAACGAACCTAGTCGTGATCGCAGGCGGCAAGAGTCTTCCCGCGCGC
>JAGNQL010000324.1 GCA_017989135.1 Burkholderiales bacterium | reverse complement strand
CTGTAGACATCGACAAGCTACGCGAATTCAAAGACGGTGTGATCAAAAAACTCACGGGCGGTCTTGCCGGAATGGCGAAGGCGCGTAAGGTTGACATCGTGCGCGGCGTCGGTAAGTTGCTCGACGCAAATCACATCGAAGTTGAAGTCACGAGCGGCACCTCGTGGGACATGACCGGCGAGAAGAAAGTCGTCAAGTTCCAGAAGTGCATCATCGCAGCGGGTTCGCAGGCGGTGAGCCTGCCATTCATGCCTGTCGACCCGCGCGTAGTTGACTCCACCGGCGCGTTGCTCCTGAAGTCAACGCCTGAGCGCATGCTGGTGATCGGCGGCGGCATCATTGGCCTAGAAATGGCCACGGTGTATTCCACGCTCGGCGCGCGCATCGACGTCGTCGAAATGATGGATGGCGTAATGGCTGGAGCCGACAAAGACCTCGTTAAGGTTTGGGAAAAAGTCAACGCACCGCGCTTTGACAACATGATGCTCAAGACGAAAACGGTAAGTGCCGAGGCGAAAGCCGACGGCATATACGTTAAGTTCGAGGGTGAAAAGGCGCCCGCTGACGCGCAGCGCTACGACCTCGTGTTGGTCGCCGTTGGGCGCTCACCGAACGGCAAGAAGATCAACGCAGAAGCGGCGGGCGTTGCAGTGACGGATCGCGGATTTATCAACGTCGACAAACAGATGCGCACGAACGTGCCGCATATTTTTGCGATTGGCGACATCGTCGGTCAACCGATGCTGGCGCATAAGGCAGTGCACGAGGGTCACGTGGCTGCAGAAGCCGCGTACGGCGAAAAAGCGTACTTCGATGCGCGCCAAATCCCGAGCGTGGCCTACACCGACCCCGAAGTGGCGTGGGCTGGCATTACGGAAGACGAAGCGAAGAAGCAAGGCATCAAATACACCGTCGGCAAGTTCCCGTGGGCCGCCAGCGGTCGCGCGATTGCCAATGGTCGCGACGAAGGCTTCACCAAGCTCATCTTCGACGACGAAACGCATCGCATCATCGGCGGTGCTATCGTGGGCACCCACGCTGGCGACTTGATCGGCGAGGTATGTTTAGCTATTGAAATGGGCGCGGACTCAGTCGATATCGGCAAGACGATTCACCCGCATCCAACGCTTGGCGAGAGCGTCGGGATGGCAGCAGAAATCGCGCATGGCACGTGTACCGACGTGCCGCCGGTGCGAAAGAAATAACAAAAAAGGGGCTTCGGCCCCTTTTTTTTCGTCGCACTAAATCTGGCTTGCGCAGTTCAGCGCTGACAAACGCCACATAACACCGTCGCCCGTCCACCTTGCCGCAATGGCTTGAGTGCGCTCCCGCATACTTTGCATGCCTCGCCGTCGCGTCCATAGACGAAGTAGTCAAGCTGAAAATAGCCAGGCTCGCCTGCGGTATTCACGAAGTCTTTGAGCGTTGAACCACCGGCGGCAATTGCTTCGGTGAGGATCGTTTTGACTTCGCTCACCAAGCGCTCGTATCGGGGGAGTGAAATGCGGTTGGCGGCTCGGGCGGGATGAATACCCGCCCGAAACAGCGATTCGTTCGCGTAGATGTTTCCGACACCCACGACTAACGTGTTGTCCATCAACGCTTGTTTGATCGGGCCGGTGCGGCGGCGGGTTTGCTCGTAGAGATACCGCCCCGTGAGCGCGTCGGTGAGTGGCTCGGGGCCGAGGTGTGCGAGCAGCGGCTGGTCAGAATCTTCGCCTTCAAAGAAATGCATAGACCCAAAACGGCGCGGATCGTTGTAGCGCAGCACAGTGAGCGGCCGATTATTCCCCGGTCGTACTAGCTGAAATTCGACGTGATCGTGCGTTCGATAGTCGGGCGTGTCCTCGGCGTCATGCGTGATGAAGCTGCCAGTCATACCCAAGTGCCCAAGCAGGGTGCCCGGCGGCTGAGCCTTTCCGGCGCTCGGCACCGCCTCCAAGCGAAAGAGCAGATACTTGCTCCGTCGTTGAATGCTCACAATCTTCCGATTCGCCACCTGCGACTCGAAATCGTCGGAAATTAGCCAGCGCAAGCGCCGTTCACGCACCGATACACCTGTGATGGTGGCACCCAATAGCGTGGATTCAAGGCCGCGGCGAACGGTTTCAACTTCGGGGAGTTCTGGCATCTCACGAGTTTAGGCCACGTTGTTGCGGTGTATGCTCATGACCATGAAAGTTGTTCCACCCTTCGCCTTCGCGGCCCTCCTTGCTCTCGGCTTGTTTTGGTCACCCGTTGCCTACGGACAAGCGAGCTCGCAGCCCTCACCGCAGCCCAATGATCGGATGATTGTTCTTGGCATTTTGGCCGCTGAATTTTCATTGCAAAACGGCGATGTGCCGACCGCTGCGGCCACCTATTACGAAGTTGCTAAGCGCAGCAAAGACGCCAAGGTTAGCGAGCGTGCCGTGGAATTGCTGCTTCGCGCGCGACGCCTCGAGGACGCCCGTGAAATATCGTCGCTGTGGCTGGACGCCGACAGTGCGGCCGTTCGCCCGTTGCAGATCATGATGGCGCTCGCGCTGACTGCACAAGACGAGCCCGGTGCGCTCGCAGCTGCGAGGCGAATTGCAGCGCTGCCCGACGCGGTTCGCGTTGACGCCATGATGGACGTGGCGCGCCAACT
>JAGNQL010000097.1 GCA_017989135.1 Burkholderiales bacterium | reverse complement strand
ACACCGCCGCGCACTCCTTCATTCCCAGGCCTGAATGCGCTGAAAAAAGAACAATCACGTCATCCGGCCCTACGATGCCTGTCGTCTGCTCGCAAAAGGCGTTTCGCGCCTTCATGCGTTCGCTCTGGGTCAGCTTGTCCGCTTTATTTAAGAGCCACAAAACTGGCGGGCGATCAGCGCCCAACTCCCCCAACCACGTCACGAACTGCACATCCAAATCAGTCGGCGCATGGCGCACGTCGAGCACCAACACCACGCCACGCAACGCTTCGCGTTCCCGAAAATACTGTTCGATTACGCCAGTCCACACGCGCTGCTTGTCACGCGGTGTACGCGCAAAACCGTAACCCGGTAAATCCACCAAGTAACCGCCAGCGCGTAGTGGGAAGAAATTGAGCTCGCGCGTACGGCCGGGCATTTTGCTGGCGTACGCAAGCTTGGTTTGGCCTGCGAGTTTGTTGATGCTGCTCGATTTGCCCGCGTTCGAGCGTCCAGCAAACGCAATTTCAGGACCCGTAATGAACGGCAATCCCTCGCGGTCAACAACGGATTTTTCGAAAACGGCGCCTGCGAACTGCGGAATGCGCTCCAGGCGGGCTTCGGCGGGCAGCGGCGGCCGACGGACAGGGGCACTCTTAGCGTTCATGATTCGGGCGGCTCGCAAAAGTTATAATTTTAGGTTGTCAATGGTCCCACACCATCGGTTATGGCGAACTAACCTGTGCGCCAGCCGGATAAACCTACCGCCTTTTTCGGTCATGATCACAATTCGCAGCCTCTCCGCATCAGCTCTACTCGTCGCATCGCTCCTCGCGACAGCGCTCCCCGCCGTTGCCGCCGAACAAAAAGCCGCGCGCAAACCTGACGCAGCAAAAGGTCAGGCGCTAGCCGGCGTGTGCGCTGGTTGCCACGGGGCAGATGGCCAAAGCCCGGTGCCTACGCAGCCAAACTTGGCGGGTATGAGCGCCCAGTACATCGCAAAACAATTGCAGCATTTCAAGACCGGTCAACGTGATAACGCGATCATGAAGGGGTTTGCCGCAAACTTAAGCACCGACGACATGAAAGATCTCGGCGCACATTACGCTGCGAAACCCGGTCGCACCATTGGCACCAAAGACGAAAAGCTCGCCAAAACGGCTGAGAGGCTTTACCGCGGTGGCGATGCTACGCGCGCCATTCCGGCCTGTGCTGGTTGCCATTCGCCAACGGGTGCTGGCATCCCGGCCCTGTATCCACGTATCGGTGGCCAGCATGCCGAGTACACGCTCGCGCAACTAACCGCATTCAAAGCGGGAAAACGTGGCAGCGCGACAAAAGAAGATGCGAACCCAACCGGCAAGATGATGATGGCGATTGCTAGCAAGCTAAGCGACGCCGAAATCAAAGCCCTATCGGAATACACCGCCGGTCTGAAGTCGAACTAACACGCGCAACATGAGCAACACAGAAAGCCCGGACGACCTGAAAGTCGCCGGGCTTTTTTCATATCCGCTTAAAGGCGGGCGCGCCGTCTCGCATACGTCCGGATCGGTTTTGACCAGCGGTCTGCAACATGACCGGCAGTGGATGTTGGTGGACATTCGCCACACACCGGCGCGATTCGTGACGCAGCGCGAGTGCCCGTTGATGGCGACCATCGATGTACAAGCGCTAGCCGACGGATCGTTGCGTCTATCAGTCGACGGCCACGGAAGCATTGTGGCGCCGCTACCGCCAGCATCGGCCCTCATCAAAGTGCAAGTCTGGAGCCACGAGACCATTGCGCTCGACGCGGGTGACGAGGCCGCGCGTTGGTGCGCTGCCGTCTTAGGTTTTGGCAACCAACACGTGAGGTTAGTGCGTTTCAATGACGCGCTTCGCCGCGATTGCAGCAAGAGGTACGCCGGCGACTCGGGCGCGCATACGTTCTTCGCCGACGGCTACCCTTTGCTCGTTACGAACACTGCTTCGCTTGCTGATTTGCAGAGTCGTATTGGCGGCAGTTGGGGTGCGTCGATCACGATGGATCGCTTTCGCGCAAACGTCGTGATCGACGGGTTGCCAGCATGGGACGAAGATTTCGTTGACACATTGCAAGTCGGCGAAGTGACGCTCAAGCTCGTAAAGCCGTGCGTTCGCTGTCAGGTGACCACAACCGATCAGCGCACCGGCGTTGTCTCGTCCGAGGAACCGCTGAACACGCTCGCCCGCTTCCGGAACGACCCGGATCTAGGTGGCGTGACCTTTGGTTGGAACGCCGTGGTGATTCGCGCGGGGCTTGTCGCACTCGGCGACCGTGTAGCGGCTGACTATCGCTTCTAAAGGTCGCGCACAGCAAAAGCCGTGCGCGAGATATTCCTCGGCGACTATTGCGCGGCGCAGAAGGCAACGCCCTCGCCGCGCCAACGCTGATCTGCAACCATGTAGTTGTACATCGTCTCGTTGGTCAAGTAGCGATGGTTCGCGTCGTCCACAAACGGTGGGTTGTCGCGGAAGACGCGAAACACTTTTTGCTCATTACTTAAGCAGGCGGTCGCAGTCGTAGTCCCGATTGGCAACGCGATGTACGAATCGATACCTTCGTTGCAGAAAAAGCCGTCAGGGACTCCAGCGCAATTGGCCGCGAATCGCTCTTTGCCTGAGTTGGTGATCAACTGTTTGTCGGTGTTGAGCGCCGTGTAGAAGTGCGATCCACGCAATCCACCACGAGCCACGCCCGGCACGAAATATCGACTCATCGATGATTTTGTACTTGAGGCAAACGGATCAACCTTGAACCAGTAGCCTGTGCGGTAGAACCATGGATTGCCGTTGCTGTCACGGTATGTGTCGAGCGAGCTTTTCTCGCTCTCGCGTGAGGTCATGAAATAGTAGTCGTACTGCGGCATGTAGTACTCGACCATCGTGGCTACGGCGCTGTTGGACGCGGGTATGACGGATGCTGGCGAGATATACGGCGCGAGTTTTGTGAACAACAAATCTAAACGCGAGTAACGATCAATGCCACTCTGGTTGCCGCACGACGCCGCACCGCCCTCAAGGCCTCCTCGCAACTCGTAAAAACCGGCGCTGTTGTACGTGAACACACCGGAGCCGCTTGACCCCTCCTCTGTGGTGCCCAGCGTCCAGCGTACGGTGATGAAGCTATCGTGAAACGCTTCCGGGCGCGGCCCCGTGCTGTAAGCCTCTGGACCCTGGGCGTAGCCCTGCATGGTGCCCAACGAATACTTCTTCAAGTCACCAGACGGATGGTGCATGCCGGTGAGCGCAAGCCCGGTCGGGATGACGGTTGCATTCCACGCTGCGCGAATTGCGCCGTTTGGTGGCGTTTGTGCCAGTTCCACCAAGGTTCCGTCCAATGTCGCATCCGTGGAAAGCAGCAACGACCCACCGGTGAGCAATTGGTACGGAGGCACGGCGGTGCTGCCGCAGGTACCTGCATCAAAAAACCAATAAGTATTCAGCGAACCGGCTTCCGCTTGAGAGTCGATACAGTGCGCGGCGGTGTAGACAAAATTGCCGCCCGCAGTACCGTTGATAAGGGTGCCGCTACACGTGTAGGTGCTGCCGGCATCCGTGTAAACCAGCTTTACGACCGATTTCGCCAGCGCTGCCAGCGCTGGGTTGGATGCGGTACCGCATACGACGTCGCGATTACAGCTGTCCGAAGCGCCAATGTCGCGCGTGTCCTTCTGTCCGAGTGACGCGCCCACCTTCACCAGGTGCGAAAGCGAATCAAAACGTAGCGTAAATTGCTCCGGCGCAAAACCGGCGGCGAGATGAATTTCAACCGTCGCGACGGAGCCTTCCAATACGGGCGACCAGGTCACCGCGCCATCTGCGTGCGTGTCACCCAAATAGACTTCATCTCGACCATCGCCCGCAAAGCGCAGTTTCATCGCATCGACCGGACCGCCGACACGATACGCGACGCGCAACCCGGCTGCGTCCTGCGCTGCCACCTCGACCCGAGCCACGCGACTCGAATCCGACAGCGCTTGCCAAGTAAGCGACGTCATCGGAATCTGCTGCGCGAGCGAGGCGATGGCGCGCGGATAACCAATCTGCGCCGCCTTTGATCGATCGATCGCGCCAGCTGTCTGCGACGATTTTTGCAGTTCAAGGCGCGGATCATTCCACGCCGATGCGATGATTCGATGCGCAGGAAGCGCGGTGCCCAAGAACTGGTGCGACACGCCAGCTTTGCTGCTCTCCACGGCCGCCGGCGGCATGCTGCGCACCTGTGCCGCATCAGCAGAAAACGGCACCGCAACCGTTGCAAGCGCTAATCCAGAAGCAATCAGCCATCGTTGAAACATCATCAATCCCATCAATTTCTACAGTTCATCAATTTGGCAGCACGGCCAGACTGCGCGCCTTAGCGCGAAGCGAGGCAGCGCGCTAGGCCTTGCCGCCAATCCGTGTTTTCGAATGCAAAAGCATCATTAAATTTCGCGCTATCCAAAACACTATACGCAGGTCGCTTTGCCGGCGTTGGATAGTCCACGGTGCCGATGGCGTCAACCACCGTCGCCAACCCCGCACCTTGCATAATCGCCCGCGCAAATTCGCACCAGTTCGTCGCGCCACGCGCGCTCAGATGATAGAGGCCGCTCAAGCGCTCAAGTTCCCCACGCGATCGAGACAACACTGTCGCAATCGCCTCCGCAAGGTCACCGGTGTAATTTGGCACGCCGAATTGATCGGCCACCACGCGCAGTACCGGTCGATCGGCGGCTAATCGCAGCATGGTTTTATAAAAGTTAGCGCCATCATTGCTATAGACCCAACTCAGACGAAAGATCAGATGCGCCGGGCTTGCAGCCGCGACCGCTAGTTCGCCTTGTAGCTTGGTTTGGCCGTAAACGCCCAACGGATTCGTCTGATTTGTTTCGACGTAGGGCCGTGTAGCGGCGCCGTCAAACACGTAGTCCGTTGAGAAGTGAACCGGAAACGCGCCGATTTCAGCGCACGCAGCCGCAATGTTTCCAGCCCCTTTCGCGTTAATCGCAAACGCGGCCTCATGGTCGGTTTCCGATTTGTCGACGGCTGTGTACGCCGCGCAATTGAGCACGGCGTCCGGGTGTACCTGCGCGACCATGCGTTTGCACGCGACGGCATCTGCAATGTCAAGCTCCGTATGGCCAACCGCCACCACCTCATGCTCAACTGACAAGCGTCGATGCAGCGCCAGTCCCAACTGCCCTCGGGCACCCGTAATCAGCAGCTTCACGCGTACGTCGGCGCTTTAGAAAACATCAATCCGGCCGCGTCTTTCGCGTTCACCAGAGGGTCATCCACTGGCCACTTGATCGCAAGCGCCGGGTCGTTCCACGCGATCGTGCGCTCGTGCTGCGGCGCGTAGTAGTCGGTGGTTTTGTATAGAAACACCGCGTGATCGCCCGTGACCACAAAGCCATGCGCACACCCCGGCGGCACCCAAAACATGCGTTGGTTTTCGGCGCTGAGTTCAACGCCAGTCCACTGCGCAAACGTCGGTGATGAGCGCCGCAAGTCCACCGCGACATCCCACACCGCGCCCGACACGACGCGCACCAATTTTCCCTGCGGTTGCTCGATTTGATAGTGCAATCCGCGCAGCACTTTCGCTTTCGAGTAGCTCTGATTGTCCTGCACGAATTTCAGCATCGCCCCGGTGGAGTTGCGAAACTTCTGCTCGTTAAAGCTCTCGAAAAAATTGCCGCGATCATCGGCAAACACCTGTGGCTCAAGGATTAAACAACCTTGTAGTGCTGTTCTAACCACCTTCATCAGAAAACCTGTTCCTTCAATACATCTTGCAGATACTTCCCGTATCCGCTCTTCGCCAACGGCACCGCCAAACGCTCTAACTGCGCAGCGTCAATGAAGCCTTGGCGATACGCCACCTCTTCCGGGCAACACACTTTGAGTCCTTGTCGACGCTCGATGGTTTGCACAAATTGCGCCGCTTCGAGCAGCGAATCGTGCGTGCCTGTATCGAGCCACGCCATGCCGCGCCCCATGATCTCAACACTCAATCGACCCTGCTCAAGATACAGACGATTCAAGTCCGTAATCTCAAGCTCACCGCGCGCCGACGGCTTCAAATTCGCTGCCATTTCGACCACGCTGTTGTCGTAGAAATACACGCCGGTGACCGCGTAACGCGAGCGTGGCACTTTGGGTTTTTCTTCGAGGCTCACCGCCTGCCCGTTCGCGTTAAATTCAACCACACCATAACGCTCCGGGTCGCTCACTGGATACGCAAACACCGTCGCGCCTTCGTCGCGGTGATGCGCGCTTTCCAGCAGTTGTTGCAGCTCATGACCGTAGAAAACGTTGTCGCCAAGAATCAGTGCCGCATGATCATCGCCAATAAAATCGCGACCGATGATGAAGGCCTGTGCGAGCCCATCGGGCGACGGCTGCACCGCAAATTGCAGATTCAAACCCCATTGCGAACCGTCACCGAGCAGATCACGAAAACGCGGCGTGTCTTGCGGAGTCGAGATGATCAAAATGTCGCGCAATCCGGCGAGCATCAGTGCCGACAGCGGGTAATAAATCATCGGCTTGTCGTAGATCGGCATCAGCTGCTTCGATACCGCTTGCGTTACCGGATGCAGTCGCGTGCCCGAGCCGCCAGCGAGGATGATGCCTTTGCGACGAATGGTCGTGCCGCCGCTCATGCGCGCGCTCCGTAGTTTTTCTCGACCCACGCTTTGTAGTCGCCCGATTGCACGGTCGCGACCCACTCGGCGTTTTCGAGATACCAGCGCACGGTCTTTTCGAGGCCCGTCGCGAAGCTCTCGGACGGGCGCCACCCCAGCTCGCGTTCGAGTTTTGAGAAATCAATCGCGTAGCGGCGGTCATGCCCCGGCCGATCAGTCACGTAAGTAATTTGCTTCGTGTAGTTCTGACCCGGACGATGCTTCGCCAGCGCCGCGCAAATCGTGTGCACCACATCAAGGTTCGGCTTCTCAGCGTCGCCGCCCACCAAGTAAAGCTCACCCGGCGTACCCGCTTCAAGCACGCGGCGAATCGCGCTGCAATGGTCGCCCACGTACAGCCAATCGCGAATCTGTTGCCCGTCGCCATAAATCGGCAGCGGCTTACCGGCAATCGCATTAACGATCATCAGCGGAATGAGTTTTTCCGGGAACTGCCGCGGCCCGTAATTGTTCGAGCAATTGGTCACCATCACTGGCATGCCATACGTGTGAAAGTATGCGCGAGCGAGGTGGTCCGACCCGGCTTTCGATGCGCTGTACGGACTGTTCGGTTGGTACTGGGATGTCTCGCTAAATTTCGCGTCCGTCGGGCCAAGCGAACCAAACACTTCGTCGGTCGACACATGCGCGAAGCGAAACGCCTTCGCCGCCGCGTCAGGCAGCGCCTTCCAATGTGCGCGGCTGGCTTCTAGGAGCGTGGCGGTGCCCATCATGTTGGTGCGCACAAAATCCATCGGCCCGTGGATCGAACGATCGACATGACTCTCCGCCGCGAAATGCACCACGGCGCGCGGCTGATACTTCGCAAACACGGCGTCGAGCGCCGCGCGGTCACAGATGTCCACGCGCTCGAACGCATAGCGCGGATCGTCCGCCAGCGAGGCGAGCGTCAGCGGGTTCGCCGCATAGGTCAACACATCCACGTTCACCACCGGCTCGTCGTTCGCCGCGAGCCAATCGAGAATGAAATTGCTGCCGATAAAGCCGCAGCCGCCAGTCACCAAAATCATGTCGTTCTTGCCTGTGTTCGCCTATGACGCGTTAGGGGTCATTCTAGTAGGCGGCGCCACCGTCGAGTTTTGGCGCGCGCCACGGCGTTCATGTGCCCGACGCCCATGGGAGTGGACTTGCCCGCGACGAATCTCTGCCTCGTTGATAGGCGGTCTCGTGGGAAAGTCAATCGCGGGCAAGTCCGCTCCCAGAGCGCATCCGTCCCCGATTCGCAAAAAAACTCGGAAAACCATACAGCTTTTCTGTTTAATCGACTGCTATACGGTCGTTCACGCCATTATTTTCCAATTGTCGACATACAAGTAAATGACGACGAAACGACCATCCAGCAGTCGCTTCCTGCAAAAAGCTGTACAGCACACACCGCAAACGATCCGTCACGTCCCCCGACAGCGATAATCGCAGCCTATGCCCGTTTGGTTCCGCCTCCTCTATCGCCTCCTTTGGATCCTCGCCATGCCGTTCGCGCTGGCCAGGTTGTGGTGGAAAGGGCGCTTGAACGCCGCGTATCGCGAAAACTGGCGCGAACGTTTGGCGCTCGCTCCTCCTGCCGGACCGTTTGATGTGTGGATTCACGCCGTGTCGGTTGGCGAGGCGCGCGCGATGATGCCGCTCGCCAACGCGTTTCTCGCACAAAACAAGCGCCTGCTCGTCACGTGCACCACGCCTACGGGCAGGGCGACGATTGCCTCCCTGCTCGGCGAAAAAGCACAGATTGCCTATCTACCCTTCGATGCGCCCGACGAGGTCGAACGGTTTTTGCGCGTCACGCGTCCCGCGCTGGGCCTGCTCATCGAAACCGAACTCTGGCCCGGCGTGTGCGACGCCGCGCGGCGTGTTGGCATTCCGCTGTGGCTCGTCAACGCGCGGCTCTCCGAGCGCTCGGCGGCGGGCTACGCTAAGGGCGGTCGCCTGACGCGCGCAATGCTCGCCTGCCTCGCGGGCATCGCGACGCAAACGCAAGAGCACGCAGATCGTTTCAAAGCACTCGGCGCAACGAACGTTCATGTCACCGGCAACATGAAGTTTGATCTAGACGTGCCCACCACCGCGCGCGAAGCGTCTGAAAAACTTGCTGCGCATTTGGTGGGAAAAGGAGCTGAGGGCCGCGCGTTTTGGGTCGCAGGTTCCACGCGCGAAGGCGAAGAAGCCTTGCTGCTCGACGCACTGAAAACTCACGCGCTGCGGCACCAAGCGGTTGTCGTCATCGTGCCGCGCCACCCCGAGCGTTGGGGCGCAACTTACGACTCTGCACGCGAACGCGGCTTTCGCGTCGCACGCCGAACCGACGCCACGATCCCAGCCGAAGCAGAAGTGATCGTCGGCGACAGCATGGGCGAAATGCTCGCGTACTACGGCCACGCCAAGTCGGTCGTCATGGGCGGCACCCTAGGCGGCACCGGCGGTCAAAACCTCATCGAACCGTGCGCAATGGGCGTACCGGTTGTGCTCGGCCCATCGGTATTTAATTTTCAGCAGGCGGCGGACGAAGCCGTCGCTGCGGACGCAGCGGTGCGTGTGGCGCATGCTGATGGTGCGTTGGATGCGGTGTTGGTGTGGATGAACGATGCGGCGGCGCGAGATGTTGCCGGCGCGAATGCAATGAAGTTTGTTGATGCGCATCGTGGGGCGACGGGGCGGACGTTGGGGTTGTTGAACCCGTAAACCGTAGGGTGCCGGTTCACCGCACCCAAATTGATACCAACCCACGCGGATTGGGCGCGAACGTCATCGTCTCGAATGCCGTCATCCTCGGCGCAAGCCGGGGATCCAGCGCGTAAACCCGCGAAGCGCTAATTGCCCGTTCGCCCTGAGCTTGTCGATCGAATGATGTGGTTTGTTTGCCACGGCTTCGGCTCGCCTTTCGGCGAGTTACTTTTTGCGCCGCCAAAAAGTAACCAAAAAGCTCGCCCCGAACCCCGCTGTTTCCTCCGGTGCTCGCAACGGGCGGGACCCGCACAAATCGCCCGAAAGTTGCGCTAACGCGCAACC
>JAGNQL010000323.1 GCA_017989135.1 Burkholderiales bacterium | reverse complement strand
GGCTTTTTATAAGACGCATGTAGATCGCTTTCGCGACGACGACGTGCGCGTGATTTCGTTGGTGTTTTACTTAAATGAGGCTTGGCCAAAGGACGCCGGCGGCGAGCTGGTGTTGTACGGCGCCGATGGCGGCGGCGCGGTCGAGGCAAGCGTATTGCCACAGGCGGGGACGATGGCTTGCTTTTTAAGTGATCGATTCCCGCATGAAGTATTGCCCGCAACCCGTGAACGTTTCTCGCTTACGGGTTGGCTTCGCCGTGCACCTGCCAGCATGTGACGCGGAATATTTGTAGGAAGATAGATGAGAGTTTTGATTCAACGAGTCGCGTCGGCGACGGTCACGGTCGATGGCAAGATCACGGGCGAAATTGGCGCAGGATTGTTGTTGCTCGTTGGAATTACACACGCTGACACCGAGGCCACCGAAGAACGTATGGCCGACAAAATCGTGAAGTTGCGCATCTTTAGCGACGAGCAAGGTTTGATGAACAAGAGTGTGCTCGATACGGGCGGCGCTGTGCTCGCGGTGAGCCAATTCACACTCTACGCAGATGCAGAAAAAGGCAATCGACCGAGCTATACCGATGCCGCGCGGCCTGAGCAGGCCTCTCCGGCCTTTGATCGGTTTGTCGCGAAACTCTCCCATCGGATCGGCCGCGTCGTTCCGACGGGCGTGTTCGGCGCGGACATGAGAGTGAGTCTCGTGAACGACGGCCCAGTGACCATTTGGCTTGATTCGGAGACGCTATGAATTCGATCGCGACTGAGCTTGACCACATCGTGGTCGCCGCGAACTCGTTGGACGAGGGCCGTCAATGGGCGCGAGAGGTTTTGGGCGTTTCGCCTGAAGGTGGTGGGAAACACGACGGGATCGCCACGCACAACACGCTTATCAAACTTGACGGCCAGCGCTACCTAGAAATCATCGCGATTGACCCGGAGGCGGGCGCGCCGTTGTTTCCGCGTTGGTTTGGGTTGGATACGCAAGAAGTGCGCGCCTTGATTGCGCATGAACCGCGTTTGGTCGCATGGGTGGCGCGCTGCTCGGGCGCGCCCGACGCAATCGAGCGCTTGGCCGCGAGTCCGGGCTACGATGGTCGTGTCGTTCGTCCCGCTTCGCGCGGAGATTTTCGTTGGCGTTTTTCGTTCACCGCTGATGGCCGGCGGATCTCTGGCGGCGTGATGCCACATCTTATTCAATGGGATTGCATACCGCATCCGTGTGATCTGCTTTCAGAGTCGGGCGTGGCGTTGTCGTCGCTTACGCTGGGAGCGGTGGTGCCGGAGCGTGCGGTGGCGATGTTGGAAATGCTGACCTTCACTGATCCGGCCGTTCAGGTCGGGCAAAGTAGCTCTGCGCAACTCGTCGCGACGCTGCGCACCGCCAAAGGGACCGTCGTTCTGGATTGATGCCGGTCGCGCTCAGTGCGCCCTGACTGCTGTCATCGCGCGCAAATCTTCCCGCGTTATGCTTGCGCGACGCTTCCGAGGAGATTGCATTGAAAAAACTGTTTACTGCTCTGATCATCTCCGTCTGCTGGGCGGGCGTGGCGCGGGCCGATCTAAATGTTGTGTGCTCAACCGACGCCGATTGGTGCGAGAGCAAGGCGCGCGAGTTTTCGGTGCAGACCGGCATCAAGGTCAACATGGTGCGAAAGGCCACGGGCGAAGTGTTCGCTCAACTCAAGGCTGAGGCAAACAACCCGAAGTCGGACCTTTGGTACGGCGGCACTCATGATCCGCATCTGCAAGCGGCGTTCGAGGGACTCCTGCAACCCTACGTCAGCATGAACATGAAGGATCAGTATCCGTGGTCCGCCGATTTACTCGCCAAGAGCAACAGTCAGGTGGCAGGCATTTATCGCATCACGCTGGGTTTTGGCTACAACCGCGACGTGCTCGCGAAGAAGAACCTGAAAGCTCCCGCGTGTTGGAGTGATTTGATCAAACCCGAGTTCAAGGGCGACATCGAAACGTCAAACCCTGCGACCAGCGGTACGGCCTACACGATTCTCGCCACGTTGGTGCAAATGATGGGCGAAGACAAAGCCTTCGATTATTTGCGCGCGCTCAACAAGAACATCACGCGCTACACCACGAGCGGCACCGCACAACGCCAAAGCGTGTCGCGTGGCGAGTCGATGATTGGCATCACCTTTCTCGACGAATTTATCCCAGAGCAATACGTAAACGCGCCGATTGAAACGGTGTTGCCGTGCGAAGGCACAGGCTACAGCGTGGGCGCGATGAGCATCATCAAAGGCGCGCGCAACTTGCCTGAGGCAAAGCGCTTTTACGACTGGGCGCTCACGGCAGAAGCGCAGACGATTCGCGACCAAACCAAAGTCATCGCGATTCCATCAAACCGTACCGCTTTCGCGCCCGAGCGGGTAAAAGCGCTTGAAAATGCGAAACTTGTGAACTACGATTTCGCTAAGTATGGGGCAAGCATCGAACGTAAGCGACTCATCGAAAAGTGGGATCGCGACGTCAAGAACGCTGTGAAATAGACTCTAACTTTCCTTTCTGCCGCCTCGGGTGGGCAGCCAACATCAACCGGAACACATCATGAAAAAAATCGCTCTCCTTGCCACGGCCGCTACGGTTGCTGCGCTCAGCGCCGCCCCGTCGTTCGCGCAACAGGTCAACGC
>JAGNQL010000322.1 GCA_017989135.1 Burkholderiales bacterium | reverse complement strand
GATGGAACGCTACGGCATGCTCTCGGGTGTGAGCTTTGATGCCGTTGCCACCTGTGACGGCAGTGACGCGAGTTTTCGGGCCGCGACGTTGCTCACGCACCGCGGTTTGTCCGGCCCCGTTATTTTGCAAATCTCGAACTACTGGCAACCGGGCGGCAACGTGTATCTCGATTTGTTGCCAGGAGTTGAAAGCGAAGCGTGGCTGGCCGGGTTGCGCGCGCGGCGACCTGCGTTGACGTCTTTCCCGAAAGCGTTGGGCGAGCATGTCTCGCAGCGCCTAGCCGACGCCTGGGCGAGCGCGCATGCACCCGCGAAAGCCATCGCGCAATGGACGCGCGCCGAGCTCGACGCAGTAGCGAGACTGCTCAAGGCTTGGCCGCTCAAGCCGTCCGGCACACTCGGCTACAAGAAAGCAGAAGTCACACTCGGTGGGGTTGATACGCGTGCGCTCTCGCAGCAAACTATGGAAGCACGCGCGGTGCCCGGACTGCACTTCATCGGCGAACTGGTGGACGTCACCGGCTGGCTCGGCGGCTACAACTTTCAGTGGGCGTGGTCCAGCGGCGCGGCGTGCGGAGACGCCTTGTAGCGCCGGGTAGCGGCGGCGCAATTCAACGAGCAGCTTCATGCCTCTAGCGACCGCTAGACGGTCGTTATAGGCAATAAATCGGCATTATCGACTGTGCGAAAACAATATGCGTATCGACCGCCTGGCGGTCGTTAGCGCGTAAAAGCTGTTCGGGTTACGACAGGGACGCGTACTGCTTCGCCAAGGTACTGGCCAAACCTACGTAGCGCGCAGGTGTCAGAGCGGCGAGTTGCGCGCGCGCTTCAGCGGGGATTTGTAGCGTGGCGATGAATTCGGAGAGCGCTTCGGGGGTGATGCGCTGCCCGCGCGTGAGCGCTTTGAGCTGCTCGTAGGCGCCTTCAACGCCGTAGCGGCGCATGACCGTTTGGATCGGCTCCGCGAGCACTTCCCAGTTCGCATTCAGGTCAGCGAGCATGGCGTTCGCGTTCACTTCAAGCTTGCCAACCCCCTGCGCCGCCGAGCTCACGCCGAGCAAGCTGTAGCCCACCGCGACGCCCATGTTCCTGAGCACCGTGGAATCGGTCAGGTCGCGTTGCCACCGCGAAATCGGAAGTTTCTCGGCAAGGTGGCGCAGCAGCGCATTGGCAAGGCCAAAATTTCCTTCCGCATTTTCAAAATCAATCGGGTTGACTTTGTGCGGCATGGTGCTTGACCCCACTTCGCCGTCTTTCAGGCGCTGCTTGAAAAAGCCGAGCGAGATGTATCCCCACGTGTCGCGACAGAAATCAATCAGGATCGTGTTCACGCGCGCCATGGCATCGAAAAGCTCAGCCATGTAATCGTGCGGCTCAATCTGCGCGCTCATCGGCTGCCAGGTCAGACCCAGTGACTGCACCGTGGTCTGCGAAAGTTGTGGCCAATCCACGTTCGGATACGCCGACAAATGCGCGTTGTAGTTTCCCACGGCTCCGTTCATCTTGGCGCGCAGCGGAACCGCCGCGATTTGCGCACGTGCATGACGCAAGCGATCCACAAACAACGCCATTTCTTTGCCCATCGTGGTCGGCGTTGCCGCTTGACCGTGAGTACGCGAAAGCATCGGCATTTCGGCGGTGCTGATCGCCACATTGGAAAGCGCGGCAATCAACGCGTCCAATTGCGGCAGAAAGACACCGTGCACACCGCGCTGGAGCATCAACGCATGCGACACGTTGTTGATGTCTTCCGAGGTGCACGCAAAATGCACAAATTCGCCGTGCGGCGCCAACTCGGGCAGCGCTTTGAATTTGTCTTTGATCCAGTATTCCACCGCCTTCACGTCGTGGTTGGTGGTCGCTTCAATGGCTTTCACAGCGCCCGCATCTTCAACGGAAAAACGCGCGACCAATCCGTCTAAAAAGTCGACGGCTGACGCAGAAAGCGGCGGCAATTCGTCTATTCCACTATGTGCGGCGAGCGCCTTGAGCCACGCAAATTCAACACGTACGCGCTCACGGGTCAGTGCGAACTCACTAAATGCGTCACCGAGCGCAGCAACTTTGCGCTGGTAACGGCCGTCTAGCGGCGAAATGGCAACGAGGGTATCGAATGTGGACATGAATAGAAACAACCGGGCGGCGGAATTGCCGATTTACAAGGCGAAGCCTTCTATTATCTTCTGCTCGCGACCGGACGTCGACTGTCAGCAGCCTCTCGTGTCGAACGTGCTAGATTCGACGCAACAACAAAATACACCAGCAACAAAAACACTGTGATGAAGCTCCTCCACTCCTCCACCAGTCCATTTGCACGCAAAGTGCGTATCGTGGCTGCTGAAAAAAAACTTGAACTTGAGCTGGAGAATGCTGATCCTTGGGTCCCCAACCCCGAGCTGACGCGCCTCAACCCGCTCGGGAAAGTTCCCACACTGATTGTGGATGACAACAGCAGTGTGTTTGATTCGCGGGTCATTGTCGAATATCTCGACGGGTTGTCGCCCGTGCACAAATTGATTCCCGAAGCATCGCGTGATCGCATCGCCGTCAAACGCTGGGAAGCCATCGCTGACGGTCTTTGCGATGCTGCACTCACGGCGCGCCTTGAAGGCAATCGTCCCGACAAAAACGAATCGAGCGCCAAACAAATCGCGCGCCA
>JAGNQL010000096.1 GCA_017989135.1 Burkholderiales bacterium | reverse complement strand
ACAACCGAATTTATTCGTTTCTTCGCGCTGCATTCCCAGTCATGCCATCGCATCGCCGACAGACGCAAACTCCGAAAGCCACGTCAATGAACCCAGTTATTGCCCCACCTCCCGAGCGCTTTAACTTTGCACAATACTTGATCGCGCTAAACACGTCGCGCAGCACGAAAGCGGCGTATGTGGATGACGTAGGCACGCTAACGTACGCCAACTTAGCGGACCGCGTGGGGCGCGTCTCCGGCGGACTCGGTGCGCTCGGTGTGCGTCGTGAAGAGCGCGTGCTGCTCTTGATGCATGACTGCAACGACTGGCCGGTCGCGTTTCTCGGCGCGCTACATGCGGGGGTCGTGCCGGTTGCGGTGAACACGCTCCTCACCGCTGACGACTACGCCTACATGCTCGAACACAGCCGCGCACAAGTCGCGCTGGTATCGGCGGCACTTTTGCCCACGCTCCAAGCGGCAATGCAAAAGAGTCAGCACGAAGTCAAAAAAATCATCGTCTCGCGCGGGACTGGCGTGGCCGCCGATGTGCTTGATTTTGAGTCGTGGGTTCAGTCGACACCGGCAGCAAGAACAGCGGTCAACACTGGAGCCGACGAAATCGGTTTCTGGTTGTATTCCTCAGGCTCCACCGGGCGCCCTAAAGGGACCGCGCACACCCACGGAAATCTCTACTGGACCGCAGCGCTCTACGCGAAACCCGTCCTCGGTTTGACGGAACAAGATGTATGTTTCTCTGCTGCGAAACTTTTCTTCGCGTACGGCCTCGGCAATGGTCTTTCGTTCCCACTTTCCGTCGGAGCAACGACCGTTTTGATGGCCGAGCGGCCCACGCCCGACGCCTGCTTCAAACGATTCACCGATCTGCAACCCACCGTCTTCTTCGGCGCACCGACAGGCTACGCCGGCATGCTCGCATCCGCCAATCTGCCCACGCGCGAAGCGGTGAAGTTGCGCATGTGTTCGTCTGCTGGAGAGGCGCTTCCCCGGGAAATCGGCGAGAAGTGGACCGCGAAGTTCGGCTGCGAAATTATTGACGGCATTGGCTCCACCGAGATGCTGCACATCTTCTTGTCAAACCGGCCCGGTGACGTGCGCTACGGCACGACAGGCAAGCCTGTGCCCGGCTACGCGGTCGAACTTCGCGACGAGATGGGTCATGTCTTGACCGGCAACGACGAGGTGGGCGACCTGTACATTTCCGGCCCGTCTGCGGCGTTAATGTACTGGGGCAACCGCGCGAAATCGGACGAAACCTTTCGCGGAGCGTGGACCAAAAGCGGAGACAAATATTTCCGTGACGCCGACGGCTACTACGTCTACGCCGGACGTAGCGACGACATGCTCAAGGTGAGCGGACAATACGTTTCGCCGTTCGAAGTGGAGTCAACGCTCATGCAGCATCCAGCGGTACTTGAGTCCGCGGTGATTGGCGTGGATGATGAATCGGGCTTGACGCGCGCGAAGGCTTTCGTCGTCTTGAAGGATGCCAAGGGCGCAAGCGAAGCGCTCGCCGAAGAATTGAAGACGTTCGTGAAGGCAAAACTCGCCCCCTACAAGTACCCGCGCCAACTGGAATTTTTGGCCGAACTTCCGAAGACGGCGACCGGAAAAATTCAGCGATTCAAGCTGCGCGATTTGGAAAAGAGCAAGTCGCACGGCTAACCTGTTTGTGAGCAGACGACAATGACCGCCAACATCAAAGTCCTCGCCGACGGCGGTTCGTACGACATCGAATACGAGTTCGTTGGCTCGAATGATCGCGCCAAGCCGCTTATGATCTTTCTTCACGAAGGCCTCGGCTCAGTAAGCATGTGGCGCGATTTTCCGGCAAGACTCTGTGACGCCTTAGGGTGTCGCGGTCTCGTCTATTCGCGTCCGGGCTACGGTCAATCTACACCGCGCGGAGCGAACGAGAAATGGGGCGTGAACTTCATGCATGTTCAGGCGCGTGCGGTGCTACCCGCCCTGCTCGACGCATTGCGTATCGATGTGTTCAAGAATCCACCGCACCTATTCGGCCACAGCGACGGCGGCTCGATTGCGTTGATCCATGCGGCATCGTTTCCGAAAAATGTGGCGAGCATCATTGTTGCCGCTCCGCACACCTTTGTTGAAAAACTCTCCGTCGAGAGCATCGCGAAAACACGCGACGTCTATCTGAACACCGATCTGAAATCAAAACTCGCGCGGCACCACCGCGATCCGGATTCGGCATTTTGGGGATGGAACGATATTTGGCTCGATCCCGCGTTTCTCGATTGGGACATCAACGCGTTATTGCCGAACATCACCTGCCCCGTGCTGGCGATACAAGGCATGGACGACGAATACGGCACGATGGCACAAATCGACAACATTGCGGCCGCGCTACCGGCGGCGACTCTGTTGAAGCTCCCGTCGTGCGGTCACTCGCCGCACCGCGACCAGCCAGACGCTGTCATCAATGCCGTGCGTCAGTTCTTGGATAAATAGTTGATGAGCGTTCGATTGTGAACGAGCGGTAGAAGCCGATGTGAATTCAACCGCCACCGCATCGCGCGTGTGCGGCTACATTACCGGCACAGCCATCTCAACGCTCTCCGCTCTATGAAAATTTACAAAATAGCGTCCATTCCCGGCGACGGCATTGGCAAAGAAGTTGTGCCCGCCGGACAGGTCGTGTTGCAGGCGCTAGCCGCGGCACAAAAGACGTTTCAGTTCGAATTCGAGAGCTTCGACTGGGGCGGCGATTACTACCGCAAACATGGCGTGATGATGCCCGCCGACGGGCTGGATTCGCTGCGTCACAAGGACGCGATTTTGTTCGGCTCCGCGGGCGACCCGCACATCCCTGACCACATCACGCTCTGGGGCTTGCGCCTAAAGATTTGCCAAGGCTTCGATCAGTACGCCAACGTGCGCCCAACACGCATCCTGCCGGGCATCGACGCCCCACTCAAGCGCTGCGGCCCGAACGACTTGGATTGGGTCATCGTGCGCGAAAACTCGGAAGGCGAATACTCAGGTGTCGGCGGTCGCGCGCATCAAGGTCATCCGATCGAAGTGGCCACCGACGTGTCGATGATGACCCGCGCGGGCGTCGAGCGCATTATGCGGTTTGCTTTCAAACTTGCGCAATCGCGTCCGCGAAAACAGCTCACGGTCGTCACCAAATCCAACGCGCAGCGCCACGCAATGGTGATGTGGGATGAGATCGCAGTGTTGGTCAGCAAAGATTTCCCCGATGTCGCCTGGGACAAAGAACTCGTCGACGCCTGCACCGCGCGCATGGTCAACCGCCCGGCGTCGCTCGATACGCTTGTTGCCACCAATTTGCATGCTGACATTCTGAGCGACTTGGCCGCTGCGCTCGCGGGCAGCCTCGGCATCGCCCCGACGGGCAACATCGACCCCGAGCGGCGCTATCCGTCGATGTTCGAGCCGATTCACGGATCGGCATTCGACATCATGGGCAAAGGGCTCGCCAACCCCATCGGCACGTTCTGGAGCTGCGTGATGCTGCTTGAACATTTGGGCGAGTTCGATGCCGCGAAGAAACTCATGGCGGTCGTTGAGTCGATCACCGCCAACCCAGCGCTGCACACCCGCGATCTCGGCGGCAAAGCTACAACCGCGCAAGTGACGGCGGCAGCGTGCGTAGCGGTGAACGCGACGTAATTCGCGCTCAAACACATCGACGTTGCATTTACAGCTTTATGATGCCAACGACCAGCGGGTGGCGTTTATAGCCAGTTATTCTAAAAAGTCGAGTTTGGCTATATTGGAGCTATTAAGTCCATGCAGCAGTCGCTGGCACATAAAAGCTGTATGCGTACTCTTTCGATATTTTTGAGGCGAATCGTCCGCGCATCGGTTTACGGTACGCTCGCTCGCACGGTAAACCATAGGTCGTGACCATGACTTTTCTTTGCGATTTCGCATCTAGCCGATGCGCTTCGAACTTGCGCAGTTTGCGAACGTATGGCGCAGCCGCGCTGCTCTGCGCCCTTGCCACGTTGGCGGCTATTGAGTCGGCCACAGCGGCCGCGGCCGAACCGACAAAAACGCTGCGTCTTTCGTTCAAGATGGGCGAAACCAGTTTCGACAATGCCTTCGCGTCAGACGCCGTGTCGCAAAGCATTGGCGAGCGCATTATCGAACCGATGCTCGAATACGACTACTTCGCGCGTCCCGTAAAGCTCGTACCGCGAACGCTCGAATCAATGCCTGTGGTCAGCGACGCCGGAAAGACGTTCGTCCTGAAAATTCGCAAGGGCATTTTCTTCGCCGACGACGCCGCGTTCAAAGGGAAGAAACGCGAACTCATTGCGGCGGATTACGCCTATTCACTGAAGCGTCTGCTCGATCCAAAAGTGAAGTCACCGTGGCAGTTTTTGATCGACGGAAAACTGGTCGGCGGCGACGAAGCGCGCGCCGCAGCCATCAAATCGGGCAAGTTCGACTACGACAAGCCGTTGGCCGGCCTTGAAGTGGTGGACCGCTACACACTTCGGATTCGCCTCAAGGCCACCGACTACAACTTTGCTTACATCCTGGCGATGCCCAGCACCGGCGCGTCTGCGCGCGAGGTCGTTGATTTTTATGGACTCGATATCGGTAGTCATCCCGTCGGCACCGGCCCGTTCAAACTTGCGCGCGACGAGTACAAGCGCGGCAGCAAAATCGTGCTGGCCGCGAACCCGACGTACCGAAAACACACATGGGATTGGACGTCTACCGCCGCGCAAGATCAAGCCATGATTTCCGCAATGAAAGGCAAACCGGTGCCCTCCGTGGGGCGCGTTGAAATCAGCGTCATCGAAGAAGGCCAAGCCGCTTGGCTCGCGTTCATCACGGGGCAGCTCGATTACCTGCCCGACCTTCCCGAAACGATGATTAACGTCGCCAAAACGGGAGATGAGCTCAAGCCGGAATTCGCACAAAAAGGCATTCGGCTGGTCAAGCAAGAAACGCCCAATCTTTGGTACACGATGTTTAACATGACCGATCCGACCACGGGGGGCTACACGCCGGAAAAGATCGCGTTGCGTCGCGCCATTTCGTTGGGCTATTCGCTCGACGAACAGATTCGCGTTGTCTTTCGCGGCGACGGCGTAGCGGGCAACGGGATCGTGCCGCCGAACGTGACCGGATATCAAACAACGCGACCGCGCGCGCATCAGTATGACCCGGCGCTCGCCCGCGCCCTCTTAGATCGCTTCGGCTACAAAGATCGCGATGGTGACGGCTACCGCGAAATGCCGGATGGCTCGCCGCTCGTGATTCCCTACGTTTCACGCACGACGCTTATCGCGCGCGAACTCTCCGAACTTTGGAAAAAGTCGATGGACGCCATCGGAATCAAACTCGTCATCGAAATCATGAAGACGCCGGACATGCGCAAAGCCGCGCGCGAAGGCAAAGCGAAAATGACGCGAGAGGGTTGGAACGCGGATTACCCCGATGCTGAAAATTTTCTGCAGCTGCTCACCACCGCCACTGCACAACCCGGAGGCGAAAATTACGCACGCTTTCAGCACAATCCCTTCGATGAGCGCTACGAAAAAATGCGCCTACTGCCGCATGGCCCTGAACGGCAAAAACTCATCAACGAGATGCAAGACATCATCCAAATTTACGCGCCGTGGATCGCCCCGTGGCACGAGACGCAGTACTACGTGCAGCAGCCGTGGCTGATGGGCTTCAAGAAACATCCGATTGGGCACGACGCTTGGGAGTACGTAGACATCGCTGCGGGACAGTCGAAGTAGCAGCCTGCGTTTCGCTAATCAACCACCGCAGGGGCTTCCCGCACCATCGAAGCCTTAGCCGCGTACTGCGCTATCGCCACGCCGACCAACGTGAGCGCCGCGCCAGCGAGCTTTATCGCGGTATAGTGCTCACCGGCGTAGGCCCACGCCACCAGTCCCGCCACTGGTGGCATGAGATACATAAGCGGAGCAGTCCGTGCGACGCCGCGCACACTATTAACCCACCCCCACACGAGCCACCCCATAAAGGCTGACACCGTCACCGCCCAAAGTACGCCAAACCACGTCGCCCACGGTACCGCTGACCACTCCACCGCGAGGCCCATGGGCAACGTACAGAGCACCACCGGAATGCTGCCAATCAGCGTCGCGTAGGTCATGGTGACCACACTGCCCAGACGCTGAATCATCGGCTTGGCAGCGACCGTGTAATACGAAAAGAAACTGGCTGCGACCAAAAGAAACAAATCGCCGCCCGTCGCTTGCCAGCGCCCCGCTAATGGTTTGTCCGACAGGAACACGAGCACCCCCGCGAAGGCAATCGCCACACCGACGATTTGGGAGCGGCGCAACGATTCAATCCCCATCACACGCAAAATGAGCAACGTGAAGATCGGGCCGCAGGCCAAGATGAGCGAGCTTGAAAACGCCGTCGACCAGTGAATGCCGTACGTCACCATGCCCACGTGCAGGAAATGGCCGATAAATCCCAACCGCGCAAGTACCCACAAGTCCGAACGCGCGACTTTCGGCCACGACCTGCCGAACAGATGGAGCAACAAAAGCACCGCACACAGCGGCATGATCAGGTAGCGCACGAACAAGAATCCGCCGGGGCCAATGACGGGGTATATCTTCTTCTGAACTGTGAAGTTCACGCCCCAGATAACAACTAACACAAGCGCGGCGACGAGCGCAAGAACTGAGCGACGATCGTGCGCGTCGCGGGAGGAAGACTGCATGCGACCGATTGTAGGCGTGACCGAACGCTTGCAGGTTGCGTGGGTTTGTTTCTGCTGACATCGCAACGTCCGACCGCGCAGGCCATAAACGAGTCCACGGTGAAAGCGGGAGTCGCCCGTCGCATACGATTACCCTAATCCTCCGTCCATTGGCACCGCTATGACAAACCACATCCATATCAATGGTGTCGACACCGCCTATCGTTTCGACGGGCCGGCGGACGGTCCCGTCGTACTGATGAGCAACAGTTTGATGTCAAACTACGACATGTGGGATTGGACCGTGCCGGCGCTGACCGACCGTTATCGCGTGCTTCGCTACGACACCCGCGGTCACGGCCGCTCGAGCACTCCAGCAGGTCCGTATTCCATCGCGATGCTCGCAGACGACGCCGCATTGCTACTTGATGCGCTCGACATCGGCTCGGCTCACATCGTGGGATTGTCGATGGGCGGCATGGTGGCGCAGCAGCTCGGGGCGCGCTACGCGCACAAAGTTCGCTCACTTTCGATTTGCAACAGCGCGAGCGAAATGCCGCCACGCAGCCTCTGGGACGACCGCCTCGCGGTTGCTGCCAAAGATGGGATCGGCGCACTTGTCGAAGGCACGATCAAACGCTGGTTCACTCCGGCATTTGTCGCGCGCGCACCGCAAGAGATTGCCAAGGTTCGCGCTTTCATTGAGCAAACCCAAGCTCCAGGCTACATGGCGTGCGCTGCGGCGATCCGCGACATGGCGCAAACAACCATGCTTCTCAAAATCAAGGCACCGACGCTCGTAATGACGGGTCGGCAAGATCCCGCAACCACGGTCGACAATGCCATCGTGTTGCATCGAATTATCGACGGCTCAACGCTTCACCTCATTGACGATGCCGCTCATCTCTCCAATATCGAACAGCCTGCGGCGTTCAACGGTGTGCTTCGCACGTTCATAGACGGCGTTGAAGACGCCTTGATGAAACCAATTAACGCGACCTAGGCCTCGCCGCGCGCCTTCTCCGCGTCGTAACGCGCCTTATTTTCTGCGTTCGGCGGATACAAGCCAGGCAGCGGAACGCCAAGTTCTACCTGCTTCATAATCCATCCCTCGAAGCGCTCTTGCTCAGGCGCGAGGGCGAGAATTTCGTCGAGCAAATCAGCGGGAATGAGCACCGCGCCGTCGTCGTCCGCCACGATAACATCGCCCGGAAATACGGCGACACCGCCGCAGGCAATCGGCTGCTGCCACGCCACAAAAGTGAGCCCCGCCACCGAGGGCGGCGCCGCTACACCATCGCACCACACCGGCAAATTCGTTCCCAAAACGCCCGCCACGTCGCGCATCACGCCGTCCGTCACGAGCGCCGTAACGCCACGCTTTTGCATCCGTGCACACAAGATGTCGCCAAAAATTCCAGCGTCCTTCACGCCCATCGCGTCTACGACCGCGATGCAGCCTGCAGGCATGTCTTCAATGGCAGCCCGTGTCGAGATGGGCGAGCCCCAAGATGCTGGCGTAGCCAAATCTTCGCGCGCTGGCACAAAGCGCAATGTGAATGCACGTCCCACGAGCCTCGGCTGACCGGGTCGCAGCGGTCTCGTGCCGCGAAGAAACACATTGCGCAACCCCTTCTTGAGGAGAATCGTCGTGAGCGTCGCGGTGGTGACTTGTGAGAGTGTGGCGACGACGGCGGAGTCGAGCTGCATATTGATGGATTCGTTCATGGGGGCACACCGAAAGTTGAGAAGCAGGTAGATCGCCGAGCGCGGCGCGGTGCGCGAGCGTGACGGCGTTTGATTGATAGCACAGGCTCGCACGCGCAACCAGCGGAAGTTCATTTCCGCGACGAAACATGCATCCGCACTACCGCAGCAACTTTTTTGAATGGACGACCGATGGACGGCGATTTCGGGCTAGAAAAGATGAATGTCGATTCTCAACGAAATCGACCTGTAGGCACCATGTAGCGGTCGATTGATCGAAAAAGCCAACAAATAGACTTCTACTGCAGCGGTGCCAAATGCAAAAAGGCCCCGCACTGCGGAGCCTATACATTTTTTGGGGCGGCCGATGGGGTTCGAACCCACGACAACTGGAATCACAATCCAGGACTCTACCGCTGAGCTACGGCCGCCATTTGAAACGATTCAAACAACTCAAAACTGGCGCGCCCGACAGGACTCGAACCTGTTACCCCCGGCTTAGAAGGCCGGTGCTCTATCCAGATGAGCTACGGGCACATAAAAAAGTGCTCTGTCACACTGAACGGAGACTGGTGGTTCAAGCAATGGGGAGCACCATATGCATTGGTCGGGGCGAAAGGATTCGAACCTTCGACATCCTGGTCCCAAACCAGGCGCGCTACCGGGCTGCGCTACGCCCCGAAGCTTTGAATTATAGCTGCATATTGAAATCAATGCACGCCGATAAGCTCGGTTAACAACTGGCGACTGCGCAGGAATTACGCATCACGACGCTGTCGGCCCCGCCGCATGCGCCTCTTGCTCCCCGCCAATAACATTCACTTTAGCAAGCAACACAAGCCCGATCACGAACATGCTTCCCGTAACTAGCAACGCGAGACGATGATTTCCGGAAGTTAGCCATGTAACCAGTCCGTAAAGCATGGGACCGACGACGCCCGCGAGACGAACAACGAGCCCCCAAAGCCCATAGAACTCAGCGATTTGCCCCTTCGGACTCAACAAACCGACCAGCGCGCGACCACCGGACTGCGATGCGCCAAGACAGAGCCCCGCACAGTTCGCCGCGATCCAAAAGCCAAACTGCGTGTGCCACACGTAGGCAATGATCACTGTCGCGATCCACATCAGAAGCGTAATCGCGAGCGTTGCTTTGTGTCCGATTCGATCCTGCACGTAGCCAAACACAAAAGCACCTATCGCAGCCGACACGTTTACCACCAACAGCAACTTAATCGTGTCAGCCATCTTGAAACCGAGCGCCTGTTCGGCGTAGACGGATGCGAGCGTAATCACGACAGAGAGCCCCGCCTGATACGCGAGCCCTGCCCAGAAGAATCTTCGCAAATTCGGATATCGCGAAAGTTGCGCGAACGAGCGGCGTAGCTTCGCGACGATGCTCTCGGTCGAGATGGTGCTAC
>JAGNQL010000321.1 GCA_017989135.1 Burkholderiales bacterium | reverse complement strand
CGACGCCGGTTCCCGCGAACCCTGCGAAAAAAACGATGCCGGGATCACGCCGCACAAGTCGGTCACGATAGTCGTCGACGTATCGCTTGTTCGGTGCGCCGGGCCACACGTCGTCCCAAAGTTCTTGGTACGCATCAAGTGATTGTGGAGTGGTGAGTTCGCGCACATCGAGCGGTGACTCCGCGGCATCCACGTTCAAGGCCGCCAAACGCTCCGAAAGCGTGGCGACCGTACAGGCCATGAGCGTGCAGTGATCGTTTTCGCTGAAACCGCGTGCGAGAAGCGCCGCGCGCAGCGCTTCACGCGCCACATCGTGCGCGTACAGTTTCCACATCAACACGTTCGCATTCCCCGCGACGGACGAGAGCTCCGTTTCTACGACGTGCCCAGCGCTCTCTGGCGCGAAGTCGTGCCACATGATGTAGCGCTGACTGCCGGTTGAGGTCGTGTAGCGAGAAACGTGCGCAGTCTGCTCGCGCGCACAGCCCGCGACGTTACCGTTACGGCGCATGGTGTCGTCGTAGAGCGTGAGCAGCGGGTCGCTTTCTCCGTCGGCTGGGTCGGAGTGTGTAGTCGCGCTGATGTTGGGGCTCAAACGTTGGTCGCGCTACATCACGCTGTAAACCGGCCCGCCGCCACCCTCTGGCGTCACCCAATGGATGTTTTGTAGCGGGTCTTTGATGTCGCAGGTTTTACAGTGCACACAGTTTTGCGCGTTTATCTGCAAGCGCTTTGCTCCGCCAGCTGCGGCCTCATCGTCAACGAATTCGTAGACGCCGGCCGGGCAGTAGCGGCTCTCGGGGCCCGCGTATCGCGCGAGGTTTACTTTCACTGGAATCGAGGTGTCGCGCAATTGCAAATGCACCGGCTGATTTTCTTCGTGATTGGTGTTTGAGAGAAAGACCGACGAAAGTTTGTCGAACGTGATCACACCGTCCGGTTTGGGGTACTCGATCTTGGGCATTTGATCGGCGTTCTTGAGCGTTTCGTTGTCCGCTTTGCCGTGGCGCAGCGTCCAGCCGACGAGTTTTCCCAAACCCAAATCATTGAGCCACATGTGAATGCCGCCGTGCACAGAACCAAGCAGCATGCCCCATTTGAGACCGGGCTTTACGTTGCGTACTTTGTACAAATCGCTCCACACCCAGCTCTTTTTCCAGCCGTCGTTGTAGGCATGTAGCTCGTCGTGTTGGCGCTCGGTTTTCACCGCGTCGAAAGCGGTCTCAGCGGCGAGCATGCCCGTCTTCATCGCGTTATGCGTGCCTTTGATACGTGGCAGATTGACGAAGCCGGCGCTACAGCCGATCAACGCGCCGCCAGGAAACGAGAGCTTCGGCACACTCTGCAGACCGCCCTCGTTGATCGCGCGCGCGCCGTAGGCCAATCGCTTGCCTCCTTCGAAGGTGGGCTTGATGTGCGGATGCGTCTTAAAGCGTTGAAACTCGTCGTAAGGCGAGAGCCACGGATTTTCGTAGTTCAGGTGAATCACGAATCCGACGGCAACTAATGCGTCTTTATTCTCATTGGTGAGGTGATACAAAAACGAGCCGCCGCCCGTCTTTGAATCGAGCGGCCAGCCTTGTGAGTGCGTGACCAATCCCGGCTTGTGCTTTGACGGATCGATCTGCCACAACTCTTTAATTCCGATGCCGTATTTCTGCGGATCAACGCCGTCGCGAAGATTGAATTTCTTCATCAAATCTTGCGAGAGCGAGCCGCGCACACCCTCGCCAAAAAGGGTGTACTTCGCGTGCAGCTCCATGCCGGGCTGAAACTCGCCTTTCTTTTCACCGTCTTTGCCCACGCCCATGTCGCCCGTGGCAACGCCGATGACCGCGCCGGCGTCGTTGTAGAGCACTTCTGCCGCTGCAAATCCAGGATAAATTTCAACGCCTAACGCTTCGGCCTGCTCGCCCAACCACTTACACACACGGCCGAGGCTCACGATGTAATTGCCGTGGTTGTTCATGAGTTTCGGCAACGTCCAACCGGGGATCTTGGTCGCGCCGGTTTCGGTGAGTGTCCAGAACTCGTCGTCGGAAACCGGCGTATGGATCGGTGCGCCTTTTTCTTTCCAATCGGGAATTAATTCATTCAACGCCGTCGGATCAATCACCGCGCCGGAAAGAATGTGCGCGCCAACTTCGCCGCCTTTTTCGAGAATACAGACAGAAACTTCACGATTGTGTTCCGCTGCGAGTTGCTTTAACCGAATGGCGGCCGACAAGCCCGCTGGGCCTGCGCCCACGATCACTACGTCGTATTCCATCGCGTCACGGTCGGCTCGAATGCTGGTCATGGTTGTTCTTCTAAGTGAAAGTCAGAGAAATTTTCTCATTCTGATTTTGTCGCCATCAAAATGAATGTGTTCGAACCCGTGGCGACGGTAAAGTGCTGCCGCGGGATTGTCATGAAATACGTTTAGCGTGATGTTGGTGCAGCCGCTGCGGCGCGCTTCATTCGCTACCCATTGAATCGCTGCGCTTCCGATGCCGACGTTTCTCGCATGCGGCGCGAGTTGCAAATCGCCAATGTGCAGCGATGGCGTCGAGTAGCGATTGTTTACCGTGCTGACGAAACCGACGCGATTCTGGGCGTGTTCAATGACGTAAAAATTTGCGCTCGTCGAATTTTCGAACCATTGCGCCGCGTCGTGTGAGCGGCTGCGAGCTGCGAGGT
>JAGNQL010000320.1 GCA_017989135.1 Burkholderiales bacterium | reverse complement strand
AGAAACCAGCGGCTGCGCACTGGCGTCCGTGGGCGCTTTGGTCCATGCGATCCCCGCGGAGTCGTTGTCGCAGGCAACAAGCCCAACCAGCGCAGCCCATCGAGCGAGCGCCGCCAGTGCGTCGTCCTTCGCGTCCTCGATCAAAGCGATGCCACCCTCTGGCACAAGCACGCGACGACATTCCATAAGCACGAGTATCTGATCGCGAACGGAGAGATTTCGGACCGCGCTACCCAACCATATGAAGTCGATCGATTTTGACTCGATGTTCCATTCCACGCCAGGCGTGAACACCATATCTGCCGAGAAACGCACGGCGAGGTCGAACGCGTCGGCGCGCTTCTTCTGCAACAACACGCCCAGATGGCGAGCGCGTGTGCTTTGCAGCGGGTTCACGATAAACGCTGGGGAGGTGTTGTGCGCTCCCACGCGCCATCGCGCTGTAGTTGCGCGACACCTGTGTCATCGATTGCGCGCGCAGCGAGCGACTCACGTGCATTCTGCGGGTTGCCTGACTCGGGCAGCGAATCCAGTATAAGGCCCGTAAAAGCTCGCACGGCTACCCCTACTTCATCGAAGCCAAGGAGCGTTCGCGCAGCAGTCGCACCGGTAAATCTCGCGTTAAATTCGTGAATTTGCAGTGCACCAGCGGCGTCCGGCTGACACTGAATGTTCAGAGGCCCGCGCCAGCCAGCTTTGGCAAATACGGCCGCGCAGCGGTAGCCAATTTCGCGGGCTTGCGGCGTCGCATCGATGCTGATGCAGCGCGCGTTGCGGCCCGTATGTTCGTTGATCGTGCAGACGACGTGTTCCAAAACGCCCTGCGGGCCGATCAGAATTTGAATCGAGCGCTTACGTCCCTCGAGCGTGTGGAACAGGGGAATGCCCACGTTTTCAATGTCTTGGAGCAACGATGTAACAGTCTGTGCTTCGCCCAAGTATTTTTGCAGTACGTAGCCCGGCAGTTTCAGGGCTTTGTGGGCCTGCTGTCGGGTGGACACGATGAATATGCCGCGACCTTCTGCGCCGATACGCGGCTTCGCCACCAACGGCAGGCCGTTCTCGCTAATAAATGCGTCAAGCGAACTCTCTTGCCCGCTGAGCGTAGTTGGTACAAACGGCAAATCGTGAAGCGCGCAAAACGTCGCGCTGAGCCACTTGTCGGTGACAGTCTGCGCGACAGCGGCGCTCCCGCAAAGAAACGTTGTGTCCGCGGCGGGATGCGACTGCGCGTACAGCGCCAACCACGCGACGTCTTCGTCTCGGCAGGGAATAACCAGCGCCGGGCGCTCGTCCGCGAGAGCTTGTGTGAAGCGGGCGGCGAAGCCGTTGGGGTCTTGGCTAATCGCGGGTGCTAGGTACACGCTGTCGAAGGTGAAGAGCGACGGTTCGTCGGCGACGTCGGTGCAGGTGACCAGTCGAAGGCTGGCACGACGGCTACCCAGCGCAGCGATGATGTTGCGCCCCGTGTGACCGCCGCCAGAGAGAAATAGAAGTGTGGGACGATTCATGCAACTGGGAAGACGGAAAATACGCCGCGACGGCGCCAGCGAGTGATGTGGATTGCGCACTGCGCTACGCTGTTACCGAGGAGCCGTGTGACATCAGGATTGTCTCATCAATCCTGCGCTACATTGTGCGTAATGCCACCCAAAATTGTGACCAAACAATTCGATGATTATTGATTGCCGCTGCCGCCTAACCGTTGACGGTTCTGCCGATTATTTTGTAGACCGCGTCACGCACGCTGGGAAGCTTGATGGCGTGCCGGCGTTGCGCGAGCGCACGCTAGACGCTTTTTTCGCGGAACTCGACGCTGCGGGCGTTACCACGGCGGTATCTGTCTCTGGATTCAATCCGGGCGCCCAATTGGGACGTTTTGACTTGCCTGCGAGAACAGCCTCGAATGACGTGATGGCTCAGGTGCAGGCGGCATATCCGGGGCGGTTTATTGGTGTGATCGGCTTGGACGTGAGCAACACCATGCACAACGCACTTGATGAACTGAAAAGATGCGTGGACGAGTTGGGTCTCTTTGTCGCGTTCATTGAGCCAGGGCGCGCCCCTGGCTGCAACTTGGACGACCCGCGTCTCTACCCGTTCTACGAATTTTGCGAAGACCGAAAGGTGACGCTCATTCCGCAAACGTCGGGTTTGCTCGGGGGCAAATTGTTGGACTATGCGAATCCAAAATATATCGAGCAGGTAGCCGAAGATTTTCCGGGGCTCAACATTATTTGCGGGCACGGTTGCTACCCTTACGTTCGGGAAGCCATCGTCATGTCGTGCCGACGCAACAACGTCTGGTTGTCGCCGGATTCGTATGTGCATCATCTCGGTCGCGACGACTGGGTTCAGGCCGTTAATTTCAACGCACTGGGGTTCGCGGATCGGTTCGTTTTTTCGAGCGCGTATCCGCTCAATGCGCTCAAGACGCAAGTGGAGCGATTCCACGATCTGCCGTGGAAGAGCGAAGTGCTGCCTAAGCTGCTTCACCAAAATGCCATCACCGCGCTACGCCTAAACGAGCGCACCGAATTCGCGACCGTATGCAGTCGGTCAAGGCTTGGTTAAGCGCTTCTTTGCGCGCTAGGCGATCACGTCGATACTGCCGTCAACTTTGGAGGCTACTTGCGACGTCGTCGCCACGAGATCTGACAGTCGAACGGGTTTGTGTATC
>JAGNQL010000319.1 GCA_017989135.1 Burkholderiales bacterium | reverse complement strand
GGTTAATCTCGTGCGCGAGCGTGGAAGCGATTTCACCCACGGTCATCAAACGCGAAGTGCGCGTGAGCTTGTCTTGCTGCGTCTGCCGGATGCGCTCAGCCTCGACACGATCCGTGATGTCACCCAAGGTCGTCAAGCGCGCGATGCGGCCGTCCACCCAACGCACCGCGCGCGTTCTGGTGAGAAACCAACGACCACTCTCTTTGTGCTCCAACTCGTCTTTGAAGACCTCACCCGGTTCGCCCTCATAGGTGAGCAAATACGGCGCGGGGTAACGCGCGCTGGGGCTCTCCGCAAAGCCAGCTTCAAACTGGCTGGCGTTCTTGCCGACTTCGATGTGCGGGAAGGTTTCGCGCAGTCGGGTGTTGCAAAACAGCAGTTGATTCGTAGAAAGCTCGCTCACGTACACCGACACGTCCAACGAATCGAGCACCGTTTCGAAGCGCTCGTTCGTCACGCGTAGGTCAGCGATGGACTGCGCGTAAGTGCGGTCGCGCTCGCTCTCGGCAAGCTGTCGCATTTTGCGCTGATTGCGCAGCCCTATGGACGTCCAGACCATCAAGCCGGTCAACGCCAAAACGGCGGTCGAGAGTGTCAGGTTCGGCAGGAATGTTGACGGTTTCGCGCCCACAAGCGTGAGCTGCAAATCACGCCACGGCAGAGACAGCGGGACCGTGTGCTTCACCACGCCAGAATCGATGTGCATGGCCTCCGCGTTGGTGATGCCTTGGCCGGACGCGTCCGAAATCACGGCGCGGTATTTGCGGTTAGTCCAATCCGGGGCCGCTTTGTCGAGCAGCTGATCGAACGAAATGATCGCGTTAATCGTGCCCACGAAGTCGCCGTGCGCGGTCACGGGGGCTGCGTATTCGATGAAAAACCGCCCGCTCTCGCCGCGATACGGCTGCGAATACGTACTGCGCGCCGTCTTTTGTGTCAGGTTTGCCATCCACACTTGATCGGCGAACGGCGCACGGCTTCGGAGCACCGCGTCGAGCGCGCGGGAGGCCGGCGTGTGGCGAACGACCTCAAATTCAGGTGTGACTCGCACGACGTCCGTCACATAGCCAGATTCCACCGCATGCTTGCCCGCGACGCGATCAAATTCTTCGGGAGAAATGCGCTCGCCGCCGACGTCCAACGCGAGGCGATCAAAAAACTGTTGATCTGTCTCAAGGCGGCGCGAAATAGACTGCTCAACCACGGCCGCATCGCGAATGATTTCCGCTTTTTCGATCTCCTGCTCGTGCTGCGCCACGAAGTAGATCAGCAGCATCATGCCCGCAGCGAACGCCAGCAGCATCCACTCGTGGATGTACCACTCGCGCTCGGGTCGTACCGCTGCCTTTTTCTCGGGCGAAACGGCGTTGTGGCGAGGGGTTACTTCTGACATAGCCTCATTTTATGTTTCGGTGTACGCTTCACGTGTCATTACGTCGCGCGAACCGGTGCAAAGTCACCCGTCGCACGACAAAAACTCTGGAGGAAGCGCATCATGCTGGTCAGTGAAATTCTTCGTATCAAAGGCAGCACGCTCTACACCGCCACGCCTGACATGCCCGTGGCGCACGCGGTGCACGCGATGGCCGAGCAAGACATTGGCTCGTTGGTAGTGATGGAAAAGGGCAAGCTCGCTGGCATGCTGACCTTTCGTGAGTTGATTAAGGTCCTCGATGAGCGCGCCGATGAATTGAAGTCGATGACCGTCGGCGAAATTATGGAGCGCGACCCGCTCACAGCCGATCCGCACATGGACATTCAAGAGCTACGCAAATCGATGCTCGACCGGCACGCGCGCTACATCCCGGTCATGGAAGCGGGCACGCTGATGGGCGTGCTCTCATTCCACGACGTCGCCAAGGCTGTGTACGAAGAGCAGAGCTTCGAGAACCGCATGCTCAAGAGCTACATCAAAAACTGGCCGGACGAAGAAGAAACAGCCGCGCACGCGGGTAAGTAAGTCGTTGGCGGTTAGGGCGATTTCGCGCGCGCGGGTCGCAGTACCAACGCCACCGCCGCCACAATCGCCGCCAGCGCGACGTAATCGAACGTTCGCGGCTTTTCGCCCAGCAGCAGCATCCCGCTCACAAATCCGACGATCGGCACTGCCAGCGAACTGATGCCGGTCACCTGCGCGGGCAAATTGCGCACCAGTTCGTTCCATGCGAACCAGCAAAAACCGCACACGATCACGACGTTGAACAACAGCGCAAGCCACGCGGCTGTGCCCGTCGGCAGCCACGGGCCGTGACCCGCGATGAGCATGCCCAGCACAACGGGCCACCCGCCGACCAGAAAGCTCCAGATCGTGATTGTCGTCGTGGGCATAGATTTCGGGAACCCCTTGAACAGCACAATCCCGAACGCCCAGACGAAGCCCGACGCCACCATCAAGAGCGCCCCCACCGGCGCGCTTTGCAACGTGTGAAATTCGTCCACCAACAGTAGCGCGATGCCGGTCATCCCGAGCGTGAGGGCGACCATGCGCGCCCAGGTCAGCGCCTCGCCCAAAAACACCCGCGAGAGCAACACCAACCACAACGGCATCGTGTACGCGAGGATGCCGGCGCGGCCCGAGGGCAGCATGTTGAGGCCTGCCGCCGAAAGTATGTTCCAACCGGCCACGTTGCACAGCGCGCTCGCCACCAGCCGAGGCCACAGCGCGCGCGGCACCACGAGCGACA
>JAGNQL010000318.1 GCA_017989135.1 Burkholderiales bacterium | reverse complement strand
CGTTTATGCAAAATTGCGCTCTAGCGACAACTGGGCGGGCGTTTGTGATTTCTTAGTGCTTAGGTCGATAAGGCACGAGATCGGCCCGCAACGACTGCACAGCTGTCGCTCCAAGCAAAAGCCGTAATGCTAATTTCGCGATGCTGCGTCGCAACAAGCGTGTCGGGCGCTGCGCTGGTGTTAAAAATGCCGCAGTTCATTTTTTGCCCGGTCCGCCGCGCTCGCCTATTCCGTGACTGTCTTTCAACACTTGATGCCCATCTTCACCGAGTACGGTTATTGGGCGGTTTTTGGAATGTTGCTCATCTGTGGGTTCGGCGTGCCGATTCCGGAGGACGTGACCCTTGTCACCGGCGGCGTGATCGCGGGGCTGGGTCACGCCGACGTGAACACGATGTTCGCCGTCGGCATGGCGGGCGTGATGATCGGCGACGGGATGATTTTTTTCCTCGGTCGCTACAGCGGCGAACGCGTCATGCGATTGCGAATGTTCAAGAAAGTGCTGACGCCAGAGCGGTTCGAGCAGGCGCAGGGCGCGTTCAAAAAGTACGGCCATTGGGTGATGTTCGTTGCGCGCTTTTTGCCGGGCCTGCGCACGCCGGTGTTTTTCTCGGCGGGGATGAGCCGCCGCGTGAGCCCGATCACGTGGTTCTTGATGGACGGCTTCGCCGCGCTCATCAGCGTGCCGGTGTGGGTGTATCTCGGGTACTTCGGCGCTTCGAATTGGGATTGGCTCTTCGCGACCGTAAAGAAATTTCAGTACGGTGTGTTTGCGCTTCTGGCGCTCGGGTTAGTGACGCTCGTTGCGTGGTGGTGGAAGCGTCGTAAGCGCTCGCAAGCGTAAGCAACCTGGCGCGCGCACCCCAGCCACTAAAATCAGGGGATGAACTCCCCTGCCACCGACGCCCCTGAAATTACGCGCAAACCGCGAACGCTCCCCTTTTCGCTCTCGCGCGAGGGCAAGCGCTTGCGCAACATCGTCGGCGCAGCAGTGACCGATTTCGGAATGATCTCCGAGGGCGACAAGATCATGGTCTGCCTTTCGGGCGGAAAAGACAGTTACACGATGCTCGATTTGCTGCAAGCGTTGCAAGTGGTCGCGCCCGTGAACTTCGAATTGATCGCGGTGAATCTCGATCAGAAGCAACCGGATTTTCCGGCGCACATCCTGCCCGAGTATTTGAAATCGACGGGCGTGAATTACAAAATCGTTGAGGCCGATACGTACAGCATCGTCAAGCGCGTGCTCGAAGAAGGCAAGACGATGTGCTCGCTCTGCTCACGTTTACGGCGCGGCATTTTGTATCGCACGGCGAAAGAGCTGGGCTGCACAAAGATCGCACTCGGGCATCACCGCGAAGACATTTTGGAGACGTTTTTCCTGAACATGTTTTACGGTGGCAAGCTGAAGGCAATGCCACCGAAACTGGTGTCGGACAATGGCGAACACGTCGTCATTCGCCCGATGGCGTACGTGCGCGAAAAGGACATCGTGAAGTACGCGAAAGAGCGCAACTTCCCAATCATTCCGTGCAACCTCTGCGGCTCGCAACCAAACCTGCAACGCGCTGTCGTTGGCCGCATGATCGAAGATTGGGACAAGAAATTTCCCGGCCGTGTCGAGACGATGTTTCGCAGTCTTCAGAACATCGTGCCATCTCATTTGGCAGACACGAAGCTCTTTGATTTTCAGGGGCTGGACGCCGTGCGTGGCGCGCCGATTGAACCGCAACGGCTTGCCGCGTTCGATGGTGGCGATACGGCGTTTGACGTTGACCCCGAAATCGAAGCGGCGATGCAACGCGATCAACTCGCTGCGAACGCGCCGTCTGGTCGACCTCTCGTTGCTTCGCTCTCGTTAACGACGCAGTAACCCCATCTCGTAGCCGCACAGACCAGACGATTCCGATGCCATTGGAATAGTGCTTGCGCGTGCGCAATCAAACCGAAACCTAGCGATTGGCATTGACAAAAGTAGCCAGATAATCGCGCGTTGCTTACAAATTAGAAATAGATCGGAGGCGCTGTCGCAAGCCATCAGAAAATGGCGCGGCAGCAAAAGAGATGGTGAAGTATGTTCAGCACGCCGCAGCTGCGCGCGCTCGGTTTGCGTCGCTCGTATCGATGGCGCTACTGGTTATGTCACCGCTTCAACTGTTCGCTGCGCCCGCACTGACGGATCCGCTTGAGGCGAAATGTTGGGCTAAGTACGCACGCGAACGCACCGTGAGTGATCGCTCCGACGGCACGCGCAGCGTGGGCTTCGCGAATATTCGTGACGGGATGCGGGTGTATTCGCCGTTTCGCGCGGAGTTTGCGATTCGCGGCATGGGCGTGGTACCTGCCGGCCAAAAGCGTGAAGGCACAGGTCATCATCACATCTTGATAGATACCAAGCTGCCGGTGGACGTATCCGCGTCCATGCCATTCACTGACAAGTATCAGCACTATGGCAAGGGCCAAACCAACGCGACGCTAACGCTTGCGCCAGGCAAGCACACGTTGCGCTTGCTGTTCGCCGATTTCGAACACAAACCGTACTACGTTTTTTCGCGCGAAATGCGCATCGAGGTTGTCGCGCCGAGAAGCAGCCTTGCTGCATCGGGCGCACCACGCGTTGACGCCGCGCGCTTCGATGAGAGCTGCAAGGCTTGGTACGAAAACATCATCACTGAGCCCGGCCCTGTGGGCTCGCC
>JAGNQL010000317.1 GCA_017989135.1 Burkholderiales bacterium | reverse complement strand
CGGATTTGGACTCAACAGCATGAGCGCTGCCGATCTCGGCAAGTTCGCGGCAAAGTCGAATCAAGACCTCGGCACCGTGATGAAAGCCATCGGTATCGCGAAGTAGCGAAACACCGCGTATCGGGGTTCTTCAAAAACGCCTCGTCAACGCAAGTTGACGAGGCGTTTTTTTTTCGGCAAACCGGTTGCGAAGATCGACGCAGCTAGGGAACCGCCGTCGCAACGCGGTTGCGACCTTCGTGCTTCGCACGATAGAGCGCTTGATCAGCCTGCTGCATGAGTTTCGAGAGCGTCGTTGCCGCCGCACTGTACGTGGTCACGCCAATGCTCACGGTATGCGAGCGCGTATGACCAAGCGTCGCCGATGTGTTTGCGAAATCTGCACGAAGCGCGTCGGCGGCGGCGTACGCCTCGGCAGCACTTGCCTGCGGGAGCAGGGCGCAAAACTCCTCACCCCCGAGGCGCGCGAGTACGGCGTTTGCGGGCAAACTCGTCTGTGCGCAGCGAGCAAAAAGCGCAATCACGCGGTCACCTTGCTCGTGGCCGAAGTCGTCGTTGACCGATTTGAAGTGATCGAGATCGAGCATCAGCAAACTGCTGCCCTCCAGCGGCAACTGGCCAACAGCGTCCTTGAGGCCGTGCCGATTAAGCAAACCCGTGAGCGAATCGCGCAACGCAAGCGTGCGCAGGTCGTTGGCCATTTCGTCGATCAACACCAACACCATGCCAATCAAAAGCAAGAGCCGCGCGGCCAAGCCGACGGCGTACGTAAAGACGACCGTTCGCGTAGGCCCGCCCGGTGGAATCGGTGCCACGCCAGCGCGCAGCGCCGCGATAGTGTCGCCCGCCCGCAGCAGAAATACGAAACCCATGATCACCAAGCCCAGCACCATAATCGCGTGCGGTAAGCCAAAGCGTGTGTGTTTCACTCCGCGCGCGTTCGGCCGTAGTCGCGAGCCAGCCATCATCGTCCATGCGTGCCACAAACAGATGCCAGCCGTCGGAATCGCTACGATCAAAATGCGCCCTGCCAAATGCTCACGCAGCAGCACGAACACCAGAAGCAGAACGCCTGTGGCGGCAGCCAACCAGCGCAGCGGCAGCGCGCGCTCGTAGCGGTACTCGAAGGTGCCATACGCGCCCAGCGCCGCGCCGCAAATGATCAGCACATTTGAGGCCATGATCGAAAAGAACGGCGGCAAGCTCCCTTGCGACGTGTTGAGCGCAATCCCGGTGGCAACCGCCAGCGTGCTCCACAGCCATCGCGTTGCGCCACGCACCCGCGCTCCCTGCCGCAAGGTCAGCAGCAGCATTAACGCCATAAAGAAAAACAGCGACGCCGCTACATAGCCAAGCAGCTTGATGTATTCATCCACGCAGAACTACTCCCTCGATACGCTGCACCGTGGCACGAACACGCCAGAAGCGCGCACGGCGGGAGTGCCTAAATTTTTATAGACCGCATTTTGCGGGAAAGTCTGCGTCGCGAGCAACCCATGATTGGCAAAGCGCAGCGCGGACGCTCATGCGCGTGCGTGCGGCAAGATACAGCTTTTACTAGCCAGCGACCGCTCAGCGGTCATTAGCGCGTAATTTGTCTATTAGTCGATTAGTAACAAAAACTAGCTCAAACCACCGCCCGACGGTCGCTGAGCGTAAAAAGCTGTATCGCGCACCACCAACCAGAAAGATGCTCGCTACTGCGCAAGGCCGCTGTGCGTCGCGAGATGAACCTGAATCGCCGTCGCGTCGCGCGTCGCGCAGGCGTTGACAGCATTGGCAACCAGCGCGCTGTTGCGCAATCCGAGCAAGTAGCGCACCACCAACAGTCCGTCGGTCAGCGCGTCGACCGTACCGTCACCGTCGATATCGAGCGTCGCGAGCTGCGCCGGAGGCGGCGCACACACCGTGACGGTCGTCGGCATGGACGACGTGTGAAATTGGCACATGAAATAGTAAACACCCGGCGTCAGGAAGGTCTGCGTATAGGAAGTCCCGGCCGACGCGACCGTCGCCCCCAGCGTTGAGAACGTCGAATTGGTGACCGCGAGTGGGTGAGCGGCCATGCTCCCGTTCCACGTCACGTTTTCTCCAGCGACTATCCGTACCTGTGTCGGCGTTGGACTAAAGCCCCACATAATCGTTGCGTTCGCCGCCAAGCTCGGCGACGCGTGCAACGATGCGACCAGCGCCACCATGAGGGCGAGCGCAAACGAACCCGTGAAAGACCGTAACCTCGCAGATCGAAACGCGAACGAAGTCCTTGTGCGTTGCATGACAATATTCCGACGGTTTGAAGGTGCCAAGTGTCGTACGGTTGCGCGGGCAAAGCAATGGGTTGAGCGGCGCACGGCGCGCGCCTTAACGCGTCGTGTCGAGCGACGGCAACGGCAACGCCGTTTCTCAGTCGAGCTTGATGTTGGCATCCTTGACTAGTTTGGTCCAGCGCGTACCTTCATCGTTCAGAAACTTGCTGAACTCTTCCGGCGTTCCGCCTTCAGCAAAAGCATAAGCCTTACGCAGGCGTTCGATCACTTCCGGCGACTTCAGCGCCGTGTTGATTTCGTCGTTAAATCGTTTCACGATTGCTGGCGGTGTGCCCACCGGTGCCACGAAACCGAACCAACCCGAGCCACCGAGCACATCACCAAAGCCACCCTCCGCGAGCGTTGGCACGGTAGGTACATCGTCGAGTCGTTTGGC
>JAGNQL010000095.1 GCA_017989135.1 Burkholderiales bacterium | reverse complement strand
CCACGCGGCGCAGGTGATGCCAATGATGCTCGGAATGAACAGCAGTGCAAAGTCTTTGCTGGTGAGCCCCAAATGACGCATCAAAAATGCCGGCGCGCCAGCGATGTAAACAAAAAAACCAACGAAATTAATGCCCGCAATCGCCGCCAGCGGCTGAAACGATTTGTTGCAGAAAATTCGCCAGTAGTTTCGCGTCAGCGGCCGCACGGCGAACGCCAAGCGGTGATCGCCGTGATGCGTCTCTTCTAGCCCGAAGAAGCACCAAATCGCGAGCAATGCCCCAAAGCCGGCAAGAAACCAAAAAATCGCGGGCCACGCCATATGCGCGACAAGCCACCCGCCCAGAATCGGCGCGATGATCGGAGCCAGCGCGAAGAGCATCTGGATACGCGAAATCTGGCGCTGCGCTTCGTCGCCCTCGAACAAATCCCGTACGACCGCACGCCCCACTACATAGCCTGCACCTGCGAAGCAACCTTGCAATGCGCGAAACGCTAAGAGCGCGTCAATTGACTGCGAGAGCGCACAACCGATGGAGCCCAGCACGTGAACGCAAATTGTGCCGACGATGACCGGCTTGCGGCCAATGGCGTCACTGATCGCGCCGTGAAACAACGAGACAATCGCGAAACCGATGAAGTACACCGTGAGCGAGAGCTGCATCTGCACTTCGGTCGCAGGCAACGCGGCTTCCATCGCGGGGAATGCAGGCAGATACGTGTCAATCGAAAACGGGCCGAGCATCGACAGCGCCGCAAGCAGCCACGTCAAGCGCATGCGCGCACGGCCATCGGCGTAGCGGGCGATGAGATGGGCGTTTGGGTGCGCCGGCTCTACCGGGTCGGCAATGACTTCCGCTGCTGGATCAGCGCGATGCAAACACAGCCTCTTCGATTTCCGTCCGCTTCAGCGACGGGGCAAACATCACGATAAAGTCGTAGGCAAAGCGCCGCAAAAAAGCATTGCGGCGCAGGCCCACGCGGGTCACGGATGGCGCAAACAAGTGCGACGCGTCGATGCGTCTTAGGTCGGAATCGACCTTCGGTTCATACGCCATTTCAGCGAGGATGCCGACGCCGACGTTGAGGCGCACATAGGTTTTGATCACATCAGAGTCAAGCGCGGTGAGCGCTACGTTCGGCGTCACGCCCACGCTCGCGAACGCGCGATCTACTTGCGAGCGTCCCGTAAACGCCGTGTCGTACGTAATCAATGGATACTTAGAGAGCGCCTCAATCGTGAGCACTTTTTCCTTGCACAACGGATGCTTCGGCGGCGCAATCACGCAGCGATTCCAGCGATAGCACGGCAGCGTGACGAGCAGCGGATCAAGCGACAACGCTTCCGTCGCAATCGCAATATCGGCCTCGCTCCCCGCCACCCAGTCAGCGCATTGCTTCGGGTTGCCCTGCTTGAGCTTTAGCTTCACATCGGGATACTTCGCGCCGAACTGTGTGACTACGCGAGGAAGCACATAGCGCGCCTGCGTGTGCGTCGTCGCGATCGTCAGCACGCCCGCTTTGGCGTTGGTCATGTCGGAGGCGAGAGACTTGAGGCTCGTCGCGTCACCGTTGAGCCGCTTGGCAATCGCGTAGGCCTCTTCACCCGCCTGTGTGAGACCCACAAAACGCTTGCCGCGGCGCTCGAAAATCTTGAGGCCCAGCTCGTCTTCAAGCGTTTTGATATGTTTGCTCACGACAGGCTGCGCGGTGTAGCACGCCACGGCCGCGTCAGACACGCTGAAACCGCTTTCGACGACGGCGCAAATGTACTTAATTTGTTGCAGATTCATGCGATTCGTTGGGCAAAATTACCCGCAAGACGTTGTGTAATGAGAAACTGTGAGGCTGATTTATTGCCACAGATGAACACAGATTTCAGAGATTTGGCCGAAAAAATCCGTGTTCATCTGTGTGAATCTGTGGCAAAAAATCGAATGAGTTTGACAGCAATGACGAGAGGCGCATTTTGCGTGCCGACGACGCAGTCAAGCAACTGCGTTATTCTCTAGTTACATAAGCACATTATGACTCAACGCTTTTACCTCCACCCCGAAAACCCGCAGCCGCGCCTCATCAAGCAGGCCGCGCAAATGCTCCGAGACGGCGCGGTGATCGCCTACCCAACGGACAGCTCGTACGCGTTGGGTTGCCATTTAGGCGACGCCAACGCCGTAAAGCTGCTGCGACAATTGCGCGGCGTGGACGAGAAGCATCACCTCACGCTTGTCTGCGCCGACTTGTCAGAGCTGGGCAAATATGCGCGCGTGGACAATCCGGCGTTTCGCTTGCTCAAACTGGCCACGCCGGGCGCGTACACCTTCATTTTGGAGGGCACCCGCGAAGTGCCGAAGCGACTATTGCACCCCAAGCGCGCAACGCTCGGGTTACGCGTGCCAGACCATCCCGTTGTGCAGGCGTTACTCCACGAACTAGGCGAGCCGATATTGTCGGCCACACTCATTCCCCCGGATTCGGACTTGGCGCTTAACGACCCGGAAGACATCGCGAATTTGATGCCGCGTTCGCTCGCTGCGATTCTTGACGCCGGCCCCTGCCCCGAGGCCGCTACGACGGTGGTCGACATGACCAGCGGCACGCCGGAAGTCATTCGCGTCGGTACCGGCTCGTTGGAGCGACTGGGCTTGAGCGCGTAAGCGCCGCGTCGTAGTTCTCAAAAACGCAACGCGGGGCCACGCGCACGGTCGGTCCAACCCATAATCAATGAACACACCCATTGATCGTCGTTGGAAGGAACCCCCACGTGAGCACAACTCTCCCCCGCATTGGCTTCATTGGCATTGGTCTGATGGGCCACGGCATAGCAAAGAATATCGCGGCGAAGGGCTTTCCGCTGACGTTTCTCAAGCGCCGCAGCTCACCTGATGCCGGCGTTGGCCTGATCAAACAGGGGGCGCGCGAGGCCGCAACGCCGCGTGAAGTGGCTGAGCAAAGCGACATCATCATTTTGTGCGTCACCGGTTCGCCAGACGTCGAGTCGGTATCGTTCGGTGCCAACGGCATCAGCGAAGTGGCGCGCAACGGCATGATGGTCGTCGACACTTCAACCGCTGAGCCCACCAGCACCGCCAAACTGCGCGAACGATTTGCGGCGATGGGCGTGGACTTCGTTGACGCGCCGCTGGCGCGCACGCCTGTCGAGGCGGAACTGGGCAAACTCAACACGATGGTTGGCGCAACAAGCGAGAGTTTCGAGCGGTTGGAACCAGTGTTGAAGGCTTATTGCGAAAACATATTTCATGTGGGTCCGCCAGGCGCGGGGCACAAAGTGAAGCTGATGAACAATTTCATCGCGCAGGCAATCTGCACCGCAACCGCCGAGGCGTTCGCTGCGGCCGTGAAGTCCGGTGTGGATCCGAAAGAGTTGGTGCGTGTGGTGAGTGCGGGCGGCGTGAACTCCGGGCTATTTCAGGCCATGGCGAAATCGCTTGACGGCGATATGACGGGCTTGAAGTTTCAACTCGACAACGCGCGCAAAGATCTTCGCTACTACACGCACTTTACGGAGAGCATGCCGTTGGCCAGCTGGGTCGGTGAGGCCGTCCACCAATCGCTGGTGCAGGCATGTGCGCTGGGCCTGGGCGACGGCATGGTGGCGCATCTTGTGGTGGCGCAGGAAAAGCTCAACGACGTGAAAATCACTCCGTAGTCAAGCCATGCGTCAAGGCATGATTTCGACGCGGTTGCGGCCTTTGTCTTTCGCTGCGTAGAGCGCCGCGTCGGCCCGCTTTAGTGCGTCATCAATCTGCTTTTCGCCTACGTGTACGCGCGTGACACCGATGCTGACGGTCATGGCGATTGGCGAACCGCCGGCGGTAAACGGCGCTTCGCAAATTGATTTGCGCAGTCGCGTGGCCATTGCTTCGCCGTCGGCAAGATTGCAATTGGGCAGAACCACCACAAATTCTTCGCCACCCAAGCGGGCGAATTGATCGTAGGCGCGCAGTTCCGCTTCGACGCGACGCGAAAATTCGGACAGGAGGTTGTCGCCTGCGTCGTGCCCAAAACGATCATTCACCGATTTGAAGTGATCGATATCGAGCATCAACACACTCACCGGTGCTTGGGTGCGTTCGTAGCGCGCCATCTCTGTTCGCGCCCAGTCCATGAACGCCCGACGATTCGCAATGCCCGTGAGAGAGTCTGTGCGCGCCTGCTCTTCTGCGGTGCGCAGAACAGTGTAGGCCGCATGGCGATAGCCGTGTATTCGCCGCGAGAGCAAAAGCGCACTGATGATCGTGAGCACGACGACGTAAAAAACGCTCGCTGTGTAGAGCGGGATCGGTGGTAATTTGTGCAGGAAGAGGATCAGTAGCGTTGGGATCGCGTACGCTAACGCAACCAAAACGTGTTTGCGCAACGGAAGCGGCACTCCCGTGCAGAACGCCATGATGGCGAACACCTCAAAAATATAGTGCCCGAAATACTCACGGGGCCGAAAGTACGCGTTGACGAAGATCACCAGCAGTCCTAGCGCGACCCAAAGCAGCATCAGTCGGTCGCACCGCTGTGGGTCACCAAACTTCGGAAGCGCCCACCAAAGCCACACGCTATAGACCATCAAGGCGGTGCGCAAGATAACAAAGCGCAAGAAGTCCGGCGATCCGACACCGTAAAGATTAAGGTCGAACCAAAGGAAACCAAGGTTGGGAAGCGCGAACAGCAAGATGACGAAACGCCACTGCTCGCGGTCTGCCGCGAGATAGTGCGCTCTGTATTCCTGCTCTGTAAATCCTCGTTGCTGCAATGCTGACCTTGATTACGGCGTGCGTCTCATCCAGACGTTGTGTGAAACGCTAGTGTCCCGCAGGCCGCTTCAATAAGAATTTTCTTATCATAGAAACAGTTTTATGTTCTGCGCGTCACGATTATGCACATTCGAACTTACGCCGACTGTGAGTCTTCTCCGCTGGTCACAAGCGAATACTCAGTTTGCTACGGGCATGCGTTCACTCAGCGGCAGTTCGACGGCGTGCACGAGTTGCAACACCTCCAACTCACAGCCGAAATGCCCGACGATTTGCATTCCCACGGGCAGACCGCTGGCAGAAAACGCAACCGGAGCGCTTGCGGCCGGGTGCGACGTCATGGTGATGCGCCCGGCCGATTTCATCCAATCGAGATACGTTTCGAGTTTCGTTCCGTCGATTTCGGTCGGGTACGGCGTATTGACGTCGAACGGTACCACTTGATTCACCGGACATAGAAAGTAGTCGTAGCGCTTCAAGAAGCGCTGCATGCGCTCAAAGCACTTCGATTGCTGCATCTGCGCCTCGGCGATCTGTGCGCCTGTGAGCGCAAGGCCCTGCTCCACGTTCCACACGGCTGCGTCTTTCATTAGCGCGCGATTGTGCTTGTAGTGGTTACCGAGCGTGGTGACAAGGTTGAGCGCGCGCAACACGCGAAACGCGTTGTCGGAAATACCGAGATCGGGCTCGGCCTCTTCGATGATGCAGCCAATGGCCTCGAAGCGCTTGAGCGACTGTTCGAGGGCTTCGCGCACGCCTTTCTCGACAGGCAATCCGCCGAGCGTTGGGCTCCACGCGATGCGAGTGCCCTTGAAATCTCGCGCCAGTGATTGCCGAAAAACGGTCGGGTCGCCGCAGCGCCCAATGGTCACGCGTGGATCATCGCCCGCTTGAATCGAGAGTAACCACGCGGCATCTTCTGCGGTGCGGGCAATCGGTCCGTGCACGTTGAAGGCGCCCCAATGGTTTACGTTCGGGTAGATCGGCACGCGTCCGGGCGTGGGACGCAAGCCGACGACGCCGCAGAAATTGGCGGGGTTGCGTAGGCTACCGCCCATGTCCGAGCCATCAGCAAACGGCAGCATTCCGGTGGCCACCGCGACAGCCGCACCGCCGGAAGAACCGCCACAGGTTTTGGTCAGATCCCACGGGTTTTTCGTCGCACCGAATATCGGGTTGAACGTCTGGCTTCCAAGCGCGAATTCCGGCGTGTTGGTCTTTCCGAGAATGCTCAACCCATGCGAACGAAAGCGCTCGATCATCACGCCCTCGTAGTCCGGGATCCAATCTTTTAGGATGGGTGAGCCCATCGTCGTGCGCATGCCTTTGACCGGCTCCATGTCCTTGATGCCGATGGGCAAACCGGCCAGCGGCGACGTCGGCAATCCAGCAACGCGACGCGCGTCAACGGCATCCGCGTTGGCATAAGCACCTTCGCGGTCAAAGGTCACAACCGCGTTCAGCGATGGATTCGCGCGATCAATTTTCGCGAGAAACGCATCGAGCAACTCGCGTGATGAAACTTGGCGCGTCGCAAGCAAGCGCGACAGCTCGGGTACGGAGGTAAAGCACAGATCGGGCATAACAGCTTTATAGTTGCAGCGACCGCCTGGCGGTCGTTACAGCCATTTTTCAAGCATAGTCAACAATAGGGCTTTTACGGCGCAAACGACCGTATAGCAGTCGTTGGCGCATAAAAGCTGTTCGCGGGCGTAACGATGGGTCAGCGGGCGTGGGCTCGCCCGCGACGACGCGTCGCAACTGTCAGTCGCGGGCGAGCCCGCTCCGACAAAGCCGCTCGCCGCTCAGTTCTTCTGAATATTCCAGTAAGCCGAGCCTGCGGTCTTTAGCAAGCCAGAGATGTTTTTGCGCGTCGCCGCTGGGTTCTTATACTCACCCAGAATCGCGTGCGTGCCCACCTGTGTCGCGCGAACCTGCACCGCTTCGGCGATGCGTTTTTTGTCGGCGTCGGTCGTGGCGCGCGAGTACTGCTCGCGCAACGTTTCCAACTGCGCGTCGGTCGCCCAACCTGCCCAACCTTTTTCGCCGTTGCCGCCGAGAGGCGCAGCCGTCAACGGGTTCATGATGTCGGCACCAACCCATGCCGTGAGGAAAATGTTCCAACCGCCCTGCTCAACCGGCTCTTTCTTGGAGCGACGCGCCACGAGCGAACCCCAGTCCATCGTGACCAAATCCACTTTGAAACCGGCCTGACGCAGCAACTGTGTCGCGACAAGCGGAAGCTTATGAATTGATTGCAAATCGGTCGGGCGCATGATCAGAATCGGCTTGCCGTCGTAGCCCGACTCCTTGAGTAATTGCTGCGCTTTGACCATATTGCCCTTGACCATGAACTCGCTGCCTTTGGGGGACGCGAGCGGAGTGCCGCATGGGTACATACTTGGGCAAGTCGAGAACATGCCTTCGTTTTCTGGGCCAACCTGAGCGCGCAAGAACGCCTCTTGATTCATGGCCCACATCGCCGCTTCACGCACTTTCACGTTATTGAACGGCGGGACGAGATGGTTAAAGCGCATCACGTATTGATAGTTCACCGTGCCCACGTCAACCACATTAACGCGCGGATCTTTGCGCAGCTGCGGATATTGCTCAAACGCCGGCTGCTCGATCATGTCAATCTCGCCAGCGAGCAGAGCATTGAGCTGCGTTTGCGCGTCTTTAAGCGCAAGCCATTCCACGCGATCCACATACACTTTTTTGCCGCCTGCCAGTCCCGACGGCGCTTCGCTGCGCGGCACGTACTTTGTATTCTTCAGATAGATCGACTGAACGCCGGGCTTGTATTCGTCTTTCTTAAAGACATAAGGGCCAGAGCCCGTGTAATCGTCAATCACCTTAAACGGATCGGTCGCGGCCACACGCGCAGGCATGATGAACGCGGGGTTTGAAGACGGTTTGCCCAACGCGTCGAGGACGATACCCGTAGGCTCTTTGAGCATAATGCGGAAGGTTTTCGCGTCAGGCGCATCCATTTTGTCGACGAAGGTCATGAGCTTTTGCCCGAAACCGTCTCGCGCGCCCCAGCGCTTGATCGAGGCGACACAGTCTTCGCCGGTGACAGGCTTGCCATCGTGAAATTCCAGCTTGTCGCGCAGCGTGAATGTGTAAGTCTTGCCGTCCGGGCTGACCGTCCATTTGTCGACCATCTGCGGTTTGATCGCGCCCTTTTCGTCCGTAGCGAACAGCGTGTCGTACACCATGTAACCGTGGTTACGCGTGATATAGGCTGTGACGTTAAACGGATCCAAGTTTGCCGGGAACGCGTGTGGCGCAACCTTCAAAACTTTTTGTTGAGCCGCAGCAGGCAAAGCGGCCGCGCAGGCCAAAAGCACCGCAGCAGCAAGTTTCACAAATTTCATAGACCTCTCCGTTCGATAGTCAAAAGGGTAACCCGTGAAAACCATTGTAGGCGCGAAGCCGCGCCCGTCATCAGGGTCTACCCATTTTTCGTTTCCGAAAACGAACGGACGTTCAACGCTAAATTCGCCGCCTACGAAAGCTGCACCGGCCACGGCCTTTGAGTCGGGCGAATTTGTTCGATGAGGTGACAAAGCTGCAATACGCCACGATCATCAAATCTTCGTCCGGCTATTTGCAAACCAATCGGAAGGCCACGCGAGCGGCTAGCCGTCGAATAGGTCCAGTTGATCGAGGCTGCGGGCTGTTCGCTCATGTTGTAGGGCACGGTGAAGGCGATGTGTTCCAGCGCTTGCTGCGGGTCGTTGCCAGGGCAACAGAAGTCCGCTTCGTACGACGGCATAGGCGCGGTGGGGGAAACGACAAAGTCAAACTCATGCGTTTCACGCACCGTCGCTTCGCGCATCGCCATAATTTGCGCATAAAACTGCATCACCGTATCGCCGGTAAATGCCTTGGCGCGATAGGTTGCCCACTGCACGATAAACGGCAAAATTTTGGCGCGAGCCTCCTCGGACATGCGCAAAATGTCGCCGCAGCTTCGTGCTTCGAAAAAGCCGCAAATGCCATCGAGCATCGATCGCGTCAGAAACGGCTTCAACACGGAAACCGTTGCGCCGTGCTGCTCCAACACTTGGCCGCATTCCCAGACTGCGGCGGCCACATCGCTTTGGACCTCAAATCCCGCGCCAGCGTCCGCCAATATCGCAATCCGTTTGCCCTTGAGCCATTGCAGCGACAGGGATGTCAGCGCACCAGCAAACTCAATGTTGTGCGGCGGCAAATTCATGAAGTCGCGATGCTGGGGATCGGGCTTGGTGATGACGTCCATGAGCATTGCTGCGTCCAGCACCGTGCGTGTCATAGGTCCCGCGACGCGCCCCATATACGGCGGATTGATCGGTACCCGCCCGCCCGAAGGCTTTAGGCCAAAGATGCCACAAAAACTTGCTGGGAGGCGAATGGAACCGCCGATATCGGTGCCGATGTGAAGTGGGCCGTACCCAGCCGCACACGCGGCGCCCGCGCCTGAGCTCGAGCCACCGGGATTGCGATTGAGCTGCCACGGATTACGCGTTACGCCATGAAAGCTCGACTGGCCGCTGGAGAGCATGCCGAAATCGGGCATGGTGGTTTTGCCGGCAAGGATCAAACCTGCTTCACGCAGCCGGTCCGCGATGGGCGAGTTTTCATCCTTTGGTAGCGTCGATCCGACCGCCGTACCGATCGGCGCAGCGTCGCCTCGCGTATAGAGGTTTTCTTTGAGCGTGATGGGCACACCATCCAGCGGCGACAGTGGCGCGCCACGACCACGACGCTCGTCGCTCGCGGATGCATCTGAGCGCGCGTAGATGGTTTTGTTCAGGAATAACGCGTTTAACGCGTTATCGCATTCAAGCATCCGATCCGCTACGGAATCGAGCATTTGCAGCGATGTAATCATTCCGGCGTCAATTTGACGCGAAACGTCTGAAGCAGTGAGCCAGCAATGTGTGTTCATAGCCGTCAGTCTACCCATCTTGTACGCACAAAAAAACAAAAGCCCCGCAAGCGGGGCTTTTGACTCATTCGGCTCGGCGTGAACCGAGCGAACTTAACAACACGCTACATGCTTACTTCTGCACGCGGCGGCGTTGAAAGGCCACGAAGCCAGCCAGCATCAGGCTCATGAAGCCCAAGCCAAGCATGCTCATGGTCGGAACGCCAACCGGCTGGTCGTCGTCAGTTACG
>JAGNQL010000094.1 GCA_017989135.1 Burkholderiales bacterium | reverse complement strand
CGCTTGATAATCCCGCCCCACTTTTTCATATCCGCGTCGAGCATGGCTTTGAACGATGAGGGGCTGCCGCCGCCTGGGGCCATGCCAGCTTTGACTAAGCGTTCTTTGATCTCTGGATCGGCGAGCACGGCGCTCACATCAGCGTTGATTTTGTTAACGACATCGGTCGGCATCGACGACGGGCCGAATAAGCCGTTCCACGCGACGGCCTCAAAACCCTTCACGCCGCTTTCCGCAATGCTCGGCAGCTCTTTGAGCGAATCGAATCGGCGGCTGCTGGTCACCGCGATCTGGCGAATCTTTCCGCTTTGAACGTGAGGTGCGATGCCGGACGCGACGGCGAAGAGCATTTGCGTGTCACCGTTGGCGGTCGACAGCGCGGCCGGTGGCGAACCATTGAATGGAATGTGCTGCGCGTCAATGCCAGCTTCGGACTTGAAAAGCTCCATCGCGAGGTGCGACGAAGAACCGTTGCCGACGCTCGCGTAGGAAAGCTTGCCGGGATGTGCTTTGGCGTACGCGACGAGTTCGGCGACGTTCTTGATCGGCAGCGCCGCGTTCACAGCGAGCACGTTGGGCTGCGTCGACGTGACGACGATCGGCACCAAGTCTTTCACCGTGTCGTACGGCATTTTTTTGTACAAGAACGGGCCGTATGCGGTTGGGCCGGGAAAGCCGATCACCACCGTATGGTTGTCGGTCGATTTGGCGGCGATGTCTACGCCGATCATGCCGCCCGCGCCCGGTTTCGGATCGACAACGACGGCTTGGCCCCATTTGTCTTTGAGCTTTTCGCTGAGGATGCGCGACACGAAATCAAGCGACGAGCCCGCAGGTGCAGGCACCACGATGCGCACAGTCTTGGTGGGCCAAGCTTGGGCCATTGAAAGCGGAGCGATCAGTGCGGTGGACGAAGCCGTCAACGCGAGAATGAGCGAGCGAAGTTTCATGATTAGCGAATTCAACGTTGTGAGAACGCAAGCGTAGCGCAACGCGACAGGTGTGTCGTCAATAATCGAGCCAAGAACGTGATACGGCTAACCCGACTGGAGACTGCATGACCGCCCTTAAGAAATTTTCTGTGTCGCAACTGACGGAGTTCACCAGCACACTGTTCAAAGCCACCGGCATGGATGCCGCGAAGGCGGACTGCGTGGCGCGCTTGCTGATTCTCACGGACATGATGGGCCGCCGCACGCACGGGCTGGCCATTTCGCCGCTGTACTTGGCGGACATCAAATCCGGCGGCCTGCAGACGCGCGGCGAGCCAAAAGTGCTCAAAGACTTAGGCGCGACGGTTGTCTGGGATGGTGGCTATTTGCCCGGTTTGTGGCTCATGAATCGTGCGATAGACATTGCGATGGAGCGCGCAAAAACAATGGGCGTGGTGACGTTCGCGATCCAGAAATCGCATCACATCGGGTGCCTCGCAGCGCACGCGAAACAAGCGGCGGACAACGGTTTCGTCGCGATCATCGCGAATTCGGACCCCGCCGGAAAGCGTGTCGCACCGTACGGCGGCACAGAAGCTCTGTTCACGCCGAACCCATACGCCATCGGCTACCCCGGCCCTGAGCATCCGGTGCTCGTTGACATTTGCGCATCCATCACGACCGTGTCGATGACGCGGCAAAAATTCGCAGCAGGCGAATCGTTCGAACATCCGTGGCTGTTGGATGCAGACGGCGTACCGACGACCAATCCGGCGGTCTTGGAGAATGCCGAGCCACGCGGTTCGTTGCAGCTTTTAGGCGGGCAAGAATATGGGCACAAAGGCTTCGGAATGGCGCTCATGATCGAGGCGCTTTCACAAGGCTTGTCGGGCCACGGCCGCGCGGACGCGCCCAAAGGCTGGGGCGGAAACACGTTCCTGCAAGTCATTAATCCCGAGTTTTTCGCGGGTAGCGAGGCGTTCATCGAACAAACCGATTTCCTGTCGGAGCAATGCCGGGCCAACCGCCCAATTGACGCCGCCAAACCTGTGCGCATGCCGGGCGATCAAGCGGCCGTGCTACAGGAAACCGCGATCAGGGAGGGTCTGAGCTACCCGGACGTGGTGTGGCAGTCTCTCGCCGGATACGCTGACGTTTTGGGCGTTGCGCTGCCGAAGTAGCAGTAGGCGCGGCATCCACCGTGCCTACAAATAGCCTCAACTCAACAAAAACCGTAGCGGCACCATCACCAGTTCCGGGAACACAATCAACAGCGCCATGACGACCACTTGCGATAGCAAGAACGGCCACACGCCTTTGATTACTTCATGCATGGGAATTTTGCCAACGCCACACACGACGTTTAGCACCGTGCCCACCGGTGGCGTGAGCAATCCGATCGCGTTGTTGATGATGAACAACACTCCGAAGTAAACCGGATCGATACCGGCGCTGCGCACCAGTGGCATCAGAACCGGCGTCAAGATGAGTACCGTCGGCGCAAAGTCGAGCGCGGTGCCCACGATGAACACCAGCAACATGAGCATCGCCATCAACAGCATTTTGTTCTGCTTAAACGGCTCCATCAGGTCAACAATCTGCGCAGGAATGTTCGCAACCGTGATGAGCCACGCTGAGACCAACGCGGCAGCCACGAGGAACATCACAACCGCCGAGGTTTTTCCAGCGTTGAGGATGAGCTGATACAAGTCCTTGAACTTCAGTTCGCGATAGATAAACAACCCTACAAAGAGCGAATACACCACCGCCACAACGGCCGCCTCGGTCGGAGTAAAGATTCCCGCCTTCATGCCGCCGATGATGGAGACAGCCAGCAAGTAAGCCCAAAACGCGTTCGCCGTTACCTTGAGCTTTTCACGCATCGGAACGCGCGGCGCGACTTGGACGTTGTCATTGCGCGCCACTATCCACCACGTCACAACGAGTGCGAGACCCATCAAAATACCGGGGAAAATCCCCGCCATGAAAAGCTTGGATATCGAGACGCCGCCGATCACACCAAACAAAATAAAGCCAATAGACGGCGGAATGACCGGCGCAATAATGCCCCCCGCAGCGATCAATCCGGCCGAGCGATCCATGCGGTAGCCGGCACTCTTCATCATCGGCATCAACACCGCAGCTAACGCGGCAGTGTCCGCAACGGCAGAGCCCGACAAACTGGCCATCACAATCGCGGCAAACACTGCAACATAACCCAAGCCGCCGCGGAAGTGCCCGACCCACACCATCGCCGAGTTCACAATGCGACGGCTCAGTCCGCCCGCATTCATAAGCTCGCCCGCGAGCATAAAAAACGGCACCGCCATCAACGGAAAGTTGTCTGCTCCACTGATCAAATTTTGCGAAATGATTTGCGTGTCAAAGGTGTTGAGGTGCAGCATCAGCGCCACGCCTGACACGATCAGCGAGAAAGCCAACGGCATTCCCAGCGCCATCGCGGCCAGAAGCGAAACGACGAAAACGAGAATGGTCATTTCACCGCTCCCGAGTTACCTGAGGCACCCATGTTGTGCTGCATGTGCGGCGTCGCGTCGTTTTCCGAATCGTGCACTTGAATCAGCTCGTCATCCGAAATCTTGCCTGCGGCCAAACGTACCAGCTTACCGATGAGCATCAAGCCCATCGCAATGCTTGCGACATAGCCGACGCCATAGACCCAGCTCATGGGGATTTCTAAAACCGCTGACATCGTAGTCGCGTTGATATGGTGCTGTCGCCACGTTCCGTAAAACATCAACGCGCAGCAGCCAAGCATCAACACATTGGAAATCGCAAAGCAGGTTTTCTTACCGGCGCGCGGCAACATACGCACGACCGAATCAAGACCGAGGTGCGCGTTTTCACGCATCGCAATCACCGCACCGAGAAACGTGATCCAAATGAATAGGAACCGCGAGAGCTCCTCGGAGCTGATGATGCCCGCGTTAAAGCCGTAGCGCAGCACCACGTTGCCAAACACCATGACCACCATCGTCGAGAGCATCACGACGAGCGTGACCTCAGCGAGCTTGAAAAACAGATCGTTGATTTTTTTCATGAGCAGAAAATGAAAACGCGCATGACTTCAGAACAAAGGCATGCGCGTTGGTGAACGGAACCGACGAACTATTTGACCGCTTCAATCGCTTTCAAAAGCGCCGCGCCGTTCTTTTCGCCAAATGTCTTGGCGATGGGATCAGAAACAATCTTTTGGAACGGAGCCATGTCCACGGTCTCAACGACTTGCATGCCCGACTTTTTAAGGTCAGCAATCACTTTGCTCGCGTTCTGTGCGTTCAAGTTGCGCTGGTACGTCGCGGCTTCACGCGCGGCGTCGACCATGATCTTCTGGTAGTTCGCTGGCAGGCTGTCGAACTTCGTTTTGTTCATCGCAACGATGAGTGGTGAGTAAATATGGTTACTCACCGTCAGATGCTTTTGCACTTCGTAGAACTTCGACGACCATGTCACGTTGATCGGGTGCTCTTGTGCGTCAAAGGTGCCCGTTTCGAGCGCCGTGTAGAGCTCGGAAATTGGCATCGGCGCAGGGTTCATGCCCAGCAATTTGAACGCTTGGATGTGATATGGGTTGGGTGTGGAGCGAATCTTGAGCCCCTTCAAGTCGTCTGGAGTACGCACTGGACGCTTGTTGTTGGTGAACGCGCGCCAGCCGTTCTCCCAGTACGCCAAACCCTTAATGCCGTGCGCGCCAAGCTCGTTCAGCACGCCTTGCCCAATGGAGCCGTCAAGGACGTTGTACGCATGTTGCGCGCTACGGAATACGAAAGGCAGTTCGAGCGCCGCGGTATTGGACACGATGCCGTTGTGATTCGACGCACCGTTGGACACGATATCAATCGTGCCGCCGCGCATACCATTAATCATGGCGGCGTCGTTACCCAGCTGATTTGACGGGTAGATCGTAATCTCAATGTCGCCGTTGGTGCGCGCCTTGACCAGCTCCGCCATCTTGACGGCAGCTGCGTGCTGCCCGTCAGTGGTGTTCACAGCGTGGCCAAACTTTAGGTTGTATTTGGCGGCAAATGCGCCCGTGCTCAGTCCGGCGATTGCAAACGCTACGAACAAACGTGAAAACTTCATGACTATCCTCCTGAATTGATGGTCGCACCGGGCTCGCAGCATTTTCTACGAGCGCGCATTTGGACCCTGACGTTGATTTATCTGTCGCGGTCTCCTCGTTTGAACGTCGACAAACAACCGCGACGAGATTCTCGCATGCCATTGCTTGTGCGTTTATCGCACGATGCAGAAATTCTGATTTTGGAACACTTGCCGCAGTGAAACCGACGCGCGGTAGGCGTGACATCAGTCGCCCTCAACGACGACGGCTTTACGGTTGGTTTAATGCGACGGATGTCGCGCCCACATCGCTAAACGCGCTCAACAATTAGTGCGATGCCCTGTCCGACACCGATACACATCGTGCACAGCGCGTAGCGACCGCCAGTGCGATGCAATTGGTTGACCGCGGTGGTGACGAGTCGCGCGCCGCTGGCGCCGAGCGGATGCCCCAGCGCGATTGCACCACCATTGGGATTGACGCGAGCGTCATCGTCAGTAATGCCCAGGTCACGCAGCACCGCGAGGCCCTGCGCGGCGAATGCTTCGTTAAGCTCGATCACGTCCATCTGCGCGAGCGTCAGCCCCGTCAAGGCGAGCACCTTGCGCGTAGCCGGCGCCGGGCCAAAACCCATGATGCGCGGCGCGACGCCGGCCGTGGCCATGCCGACGACACGTGCGCGTGGCGTGAGGCCGTTTTTCGCAGCAGAGACTTCGTTAGCCAGTAGCAGCGCGCACGAACCATCGTTCACGCCCGATGCATTGCCCGCAGTCACCGTGCCGTCTGGGCGAACCACGCCTTTGAGTTTTGCGAGCGATTCAATGGAAGTATCGCGGGGATGTTCGTCTTTGGAGACGATGATCGGGTCGCCCTTTTTCTGCGCGATCGAAACGGGCGTGATCTCAGTGTCGAAGAACCCTGCAAGCTGCGCTTTCACAGCGTTTTGCTGCGAGCGCAACGCCATGCGATCCTGCGATTCACGATCAATTTTGAAATCCGTAGCGACGTTCTCGGCGGTCTCCGGCATCGAATCAACGCCGTATTTTTCTTTCATCAGTTTGTTGATGAAGCGCCAGCCAATCGTCGTGTCGTACACCGCGTTGCTGCGGCTAAACGCGCTGTCCATCTTTGGCATGACAAATGGCGCGCGGCTCATACTCTCAACGCCGCCTGCGATCATCAGATGCGCTTCGCCGCTGCGGATCGCACGTGCCGCCGTCCCCACAGCGTCCATACCGGAACCGCACAGACGGTTGATAGTTGCGCCGGGCACCTCAACCGGCAGTCCCGCAAGCAGCGACGACATGTGCGCGACGTTGCGGTTATCTTCGCCCGCTTGGTTGGCGCAACCGTAGAGCACGTCTGTTACCGCGGCCCAATCGACATTGGGATTGCGCGCCATCAAGGCGCGAATCGGAATCGCCCCAAGGTCATCCGTGCGCACAGACGAGAGCGCGCCGCCGTAGCGTCCGATGGGCGTGCGAATGGCGTCACAGATGAAGGCTTGGGTCATGGCGAAATCCTGAATTATTTTGAACGGCAACGGCTATTTTCCATCAGCCGCGCGTGGCACGAATCAATATGTTTCCAAATGCAAGCGCCCGTCGCGCTTGAGATCCGCGTGCAGCGTTTGCCAATCCATGCCGTGCGCAATCGCGGCGTCGCGCAACACTTCGAGCACGCCGGTTTCCATTACTTTGAGGCCACAGACGTAGATGTAGGTATTGGCGTCTTTAAGTAATGCCGCTATGTCCGCAGCGCGCTCACGCATCAAGTCCTGTACGTAACGCTTCGGTTGATTCGGGGTCCGTGAGAACGCGAAATTGATGTCGATGAAATCTTTCGGCAGATTCATGAGCGGGCCGAAGTACGGCAACTCTTTTTGCGAACGCGCGCCGAAGAACAGCATGAGTTTGCCGCCTTCGTTTTTGCCGACACGGCGGCGGCGGCGCTCAGTCATCGCGCGCATCGGTGCGCTACCGGTGCCGGTGCAGATCATGAGCAAATTGGTGTTCGCGTGGTTTGGCATCAAGAAGCTAGTGCCGAACGGGCCGATGACTTGCACCTTGTCGCCCTTTTGCAAATCGCACACGTAGTTCGACGCAACGCCGCGCACGGGTTTGCCGTCGTAGTCTTCGGTGACGCGTTTCACCGTGAGCGAAATGTTGTTGTAGTTCGGGCGCTCGCCGTCACGGGGGCTGGCGATTGAATATTGGCGCGCATGATGAGCACGGCCGTGCGCATCGACGCCCGGCGCGATGATGCCAATGGATTGGCCTTCGAGCACTGGAAACGGCGTGCCACCGAAATCGAGGACGATGTGGTGCGTGTCGCTCTCGGTGCCGAGTTCAGTAACACGAAAATTGCCGCTGACGGTCGCGACGACCGGCGCCTTGTGGCCGTACAAATTGACGTAAGGATGCGCAGCAGACCACGGCGGCACCGTGGAGCCGGACACCACGGAAATGGCTGAGTTTGCTTGCGACAGCTCCTCGGCTTCCGCCACCGGTTGCGCACTCGAAGCAGCGGCGCTGCTCGTCGCGACGGCTCCGTCTGGCAACGGTTTTTCTGGCGGCAATTCGTCCCACGTCAATTGTTCCGCCGTCGTGTATGCGGCGATCTTGAGTACAGTGCGCCAGTTGTCGATCGAGCCGGTCGGACATGGCGAAATGCAGGCCATGCAGAAGTTGCATTTGTCTGCATCAACCACGTAATTGCGCGAATCATGCGTGATCGCGTCAACCGGACATGCCTCCTCACAGGTATTGCAGCGAATGCAGATTTCCGGGTCGATTAGGTGCTGTTTGAGCGCTTCGGTCGCAACGATTTCGGTCATGGCAAATCCTCTGTAGAGCCTCTTTTTACCGCAGGTCGTGCGCGGCGGACGGCTCGCAAAACACATCTGTAACCCGCGTACAGCTTTTTAGCTCCACCGACCATCCAGCTGTCGCTTACACGCATAAAAAGCACATGTCGACTAAGGCAATTATCTGGCGACAAGGCGCACGCAGATGTCGCGCGGAGCAAAAAGCCGTAAGTGCGCTGCGCATACATTTGTACGCTCACGAGCAGCTCCTGTGCCGCGCCAATCCAAACTGTGGGAGCCGCAGAAGCCGCGATACCCGTGGCTTCCGACCGCTCCCACAGATAAACGAACCAACGCGCCTAGTTAAACCGCACGTAATCAAAGTCCACGGGCTGCCGATTGATGCCCATCACCGGCGGCGCGATCCAGCCTGCGAACTTGCCGGGCTCCACCACGCGCCCCATGAGCGAGGCCACGAACGCGCGATCTTCGGCGCTTGGCAGCCAACGCTTTTCGTTTGCTGCGAATTCAACTTCAGAAACCAAACGGCCCTCTGGGCTCACCTTCACGCCAGCGAGCATGCCAATCTTGCGGTTGAATGCCTTGTGCGGCGCGACGAGACGGAACGGAATGCCCGCCTTCTCGATGACCTTGTTCCAACGGCCCACGCCACCGACCGAATCCTTGATGTAATCGTCGCGCAGCACTTCGTTCAGCGCATTGAGCATCGGCACTTGACGCTCGGCGAGCACGTCGCCCTGCACCGACAACACGCCGTACGTGCGGCCCTGCAGTTGATGATCGTCGTCGCGCTTGGTTTCTTCAAAGCGTCCCTTGAGGCCCGAGTTATAGAAGATCGCGGCGTTGCTCGATTCGTCGGCACCGAAGAGATCAATCGTCACGCTGAAGTGGAAATTCAAATAGCGCTGAATCGTTTCGAGATCAATGGCGCCCGCCGCGCGGACTTTCGCGGGGTCATCGGTCTTCAATTGATTCATCACCTCACAGGTGCGCGCGATGACCCGCGAGATACCGCTCTCGCCCACAAACATGTGATGCGCCTCTTCGGTGAGCATAAATTTCGTGGTGCGCGCGAGCGGATCAAAACCACTTTCGGCAAGTGCGCACAACTGGAATTTTCCGTCCCGATCCGTGAAGTAAGTGAACATAAAAAACGCCAACCAGTCCGGCGTTTTTTCGTTGAACGCGCCGAGGATGCGCGGGTTGTCAGCATCGCCCGAGTTACGTTGCAACAGTGCATCGGCTTCTTCGCGACCGTCGCGGCCGAAGTGTTTGTGCAGCAAGTAGACCATCGCCCAGAGGTGACGGCCCTCTTCCACGTTAATCTGGAAAAGATTGCGAAGGTCGTACATCGACGGCGCGGTCAAACCAAGGTGACGCTGCTGCTCAACCGACGCTGGCTCCGTATCGCCCTGAGTCACGATGATGCGGCGCAGATTCGCGCGGTGCTCGCCGGGCACGTCTTGCCATGCGGCCTCGCCCTTGTGCTCGCCGAAGTGAATATTGCGGCCTTCTTCCTTCGGGTTCATGAAAATGCCCCAACGGTAGTCAGGCATTTTGACGTGACCAAATTGCGCCCAACCGGACGGATCAACGCTCACTGCCGTGCGAAGATACACGTCATGGTTCATCGCGCCCTCGGGGCCCATGTCGTTCCACCACGAAAGGTAGTTTGGCTGCCAATGCTCAAGCGCACGTTGCAACGTTTTGTCCTCAGACAGATTGACGTTGTTAGGAATTTTTTCGCTGTAATTGATACCGGTGTTCATGCTCGTGCTCCAAATAATTTTTCGTCAGCTGTTGGTCAAACGCGGTTGAAATCAAACTGCGTTTTCTCGCCCTTGCCGTAGAGCTTCAGCGCGCCTTTTTCACCGACCGCGTTAGGCCGTTGGAAAATCCAGTTTTGCCATGCGGTGAGGCGACCAAACACACGCGTCACCATGTTCTCGGTGCCGTTGAAACGCAGGTTCGCTTCCATGCCCGTCAAAGCGTCCGGCGACATCGCGGCGCGCTCTTCCAGCGCAATACGCACTTCGTCGGTCCAATCAATGTCGTCGGGAGCCGATGTGACAAGGCCCAACGCTAACGCCGCATCAGCAT
>JAGNQL010000316.1 GCA_017989135.1 Burkholderiales bacterium | reverse complement strand
GCGCTGGAGGCCAAGCTCGCCGTGCTCATCGAGCAAATTCGCGCGATGGCGGACTCCGATCCGGCCGTCTTTGCCCGAGTGCAGGCGCAACTCGAAGCCGAATTGCTGCCGCTGCGCCGTGCCCGTCGCGCGCGTGTCGAACGTGCGCAAGAAGCGCTCGCGGCGCGTGATTGCATCCGCACCGCGCGCACGCAGGTCGACGAAACCCTCGCGCGCCGCCTGTCCGGCCGCCGCATTCCACGCGTGATTTTTGATTTGCTCGACGGTGGTTTGCGCCATGTATTCGTGCTCTCCGTCATGCGCGGCCGCGCGAGCAGCCCGGACTGGGGCGCGGGCCTCGCGCTCTTGGATCGCATAGTCGAGGGCTGCGCACCAAGCGCCGCGAATTCCGACGGCAGCACCAATGCCAACAGCACCACGCTCAACGCCCCGGCCGTAATCATCGAAGTCGAGCGCGCGCTCGCCGCCGCAGCAGTCGACGATCAGTTGCACGACGAAATTCTCAACGACGTCGGACACTATCTCGGCAAACACAAGGCCGCCGACGCCAGCGGCACGGTCGAGTGGATTGATCTACCCGCGCAAGACCCGGCCAAAGCCCGGAGCCAAACTGAGTTCCCCGCCGCACTGCACGGTGTGCGCATCGGCGACTGGTGGGACATCGCCACAGCGTCCGGTCGCGCGCCGATGCAGCTCGTGTGGATGAGCTATTCGAGCGCGATTTGCGCGTTCGCCAATCGCTCGGGCACCAGCAACATCGAACTGACGTTTAGCGACCTAAGCCAACAAATCGAAGACGGCCGTGCCGTGCGCGCTGCGAGCCTTGCGCTCCCTGTGGTGGATCGCTCTGAGCTTGGGTTGGTCGACGAAGCGTTCCAAGGTTTGCTCTCCGAAGCGACGCTAGACGCGGTCAGCGGATTGCCTAACCAAAAAGGCTTCCTTTTCACGCTCGCCAAGCTTCCTGCGCCAAGCGACACGACGCACTCGCACACCGTCTGCGTCGTCGAATTCGACCAATTCCGCATGATCGCCAACACCTGTGGCTTCGAGGCGGTGGAGCGCCTTTCGCGTGAACTCGCAGATCGCATCGCAGCGTGTTTCGCCGAGAGTGCCGTAGTCGCCAGCATTCGCGAAGGCACGTTCGCGCTCCTGTTGCCTGACGTCGCCGCCGACGCCGCGCGCACGCAAGTCAAGCAGATGGTCGCGAAGCTCAAAGACTCGCAATTCCGTCACGAAGAACACCGTTACAGCCTCGGCATTCACGTCGGCATCAGCGATTTTTTGCCCGTGCAGTGCAGCAATGCCGAAATCATTCGCCGCGCCGATTCTGCGTGCTTGACCGCGCGCGCGTTGGGCCGCAACAATTTGCAGGTCTACGAACTGACCAACCAAGAATTGTTGCGCCAAGAATCGGTCATGAGCTGGGCCGGCCGCATCGACACCCTGCTCGCAGGCAAAGGCATGCACCTGCGCAGCCAAAAAGTGCAGCCGCTCAACCCCGCGAAAAATCCGCTGCCTTTCTACGAAATTTTGCTCGGTGTTGGCGAAGGCCCAGAGCACACGCAGCGTCCCGGCGAATTCGTCAGCGCCGTCGAGCAACTGCGCCGCGCGCACGAAATCGACGTGTGGGTCATCACCAAAACCTTCGAGTGGATTCACAATCACCGCGCCCTTTTCGACGCGATGCAATGCATTTCGATCAACCTCTCGGCCAGTTCGCTCGCCAACGCCGAGGTGAAAACTTTTCTCCAGGAAACGCTGCCGCAGTGTGGCATTCCCGCTGAAAAAATCATGTTCGAAATCACCGAAACCGCCGCCATCCGCAGCTACACCGCCGCGCAAGAATTCATCCGCGATATTCGCCGGTACGGCTGCAAGTTCGCGCTCGACGACTTCGGCACCGGCTTCACCTCGTACGCCCACCTCAAACTCTTGCAGTGCGACATGCTCAAAATCGACGGCGGCTTCGTCGTCGACATGTTGAACAACCCGCAAGATCTAGCGATGGTCAAATCGATGAACGACATCGCCCACGCCCTCGGCATGCAAACCGTCGCCGAATGGGTCGAGTCGCCCGAAGTGCTCGCCAAACTCACCGAAATCGGCGTCGACTACGCCCAGGGCTACACGGTCCAGCGCCCAACGCGAATTGCCCACTTCGTTGACATCGCTGAATCGCTCGCCGGTGCCCCGCTGCAGGCCGAGGCCGTCGCCGGTTGACACCTCGCCTTGTGCGCAGGCGCGCAAGTGAATATCCTTTAGCACTTGTTCGCCTCGCGCCCCCGCTCACAACACGATGCTTACTTATCTACGCCAAGCCGTTCGCAACTTTGTGCTTCTGTTTGCTGCAAACCTACTTAGCACTTCGTATGCCGCGATCAATGTCACCATCAGTTCGGTCGGACCGCAGTCTGGCGGCTCGTTTGTCGGACGGGTGTGGACCCCGACCTCATCGCCTTCAGTCATCGTAGTCAGTAACTTGCTAGCGGAACTTGAGTCGGGCAATGTCACCGTCCAGACCACGGGTGCCTTGCTCGAAGCAGGGGACATCACGATTGCGAGCACCCTGCCACTCGACGATCTGGTCACCGTCGCGTCGCGTACTCTGACCCTGAACGCGGCGAACCACATCAACGTCGACGCGCCGATCATTCAAAACAACCCTGGCGGCAACGCAATTCCAAACGTCGTGTCGCTCACGTTCAACGCTGACAG
>JAGNQL010000315.1 GCA_017989135.1 Burkholderiales bacterium | reverse complement strand
ACAATCACCAAATCAGGCGTTGGACAGTGTGGCTGCAAGTGTGCGTAGATCTTTCGGTACAGCGCTAGTTCGTCCTCGCTCAAATTTAGGTTAGCGAAGAGGGCGTCTTTATCGAGTAAAAAATCTGCGACTACCGCGCGTGAAAACAGATTCAGTTGCGAAAGCGCCTTGACTTGATCGGCGCGTTGAAAGAGAAAGGTGAGCTGCGTCGCCAGCGCGTGGCGCGCCGGATCGGCGTAGAACTTTTCGAGGAACGGATTTTCAGTCGGCGCTTCGAGCAGCAATTCCGCGCCCAGTTTCAGACCTAGCTTTCGCGCTAGACTGGTCTTACCCGCGCCAATCGCGCCTTCGACCACAACGTAGCGCAACGTGTTCATGTCCACAGTGGAGCTTCTCCCAAACGTTTGATCGCGGAATGAGGCAACAAATCGATGAGATGTCGCGCGCTTCCGTGCGCTCCGACGCTCACCTCCGGCGCGATTTCGAGCAAAGGCAACAATACGAAATCACGCTGATGCATGCGCGGATGCGGAACGGTCAGCGAATCCGTGTCAATCACAACGTCACCATAAAGTAGCACGTCGATGTCCAGCGTACGCGCCGCGTTTTTTTCGCCCGCTCGCGTTCGGCCGTGCGCGCGTTCGATCGCCGCTGTATGTTGATGCAATGCTTCGGGCGTGAGCGATGTGCGCACAGAAACCACAGCGTTAAGATAGTCTGGCTGCGGCGTTGCCGCTCCCCATGCGGGTGATCGGTAAAGCGACGATTTAGCCGTGAGCACCGTGCTTGGCATGGCCGCGATTGCTTGGACAGCGTCGGCCAGCAGCGCTTCACTTTCGCCAAGATTGCTTCCCAAGGCGAGGAATGCCGAAACAGGCTGCGTTACGGTCGCTTCACGCGCCACGACAATGGCCGCTCGTCATTCCGCGTTGGGCGCGCTGCCCGCGTTCGAAGCACCGCCGTCTCCATCGCGGCGGCGATTGCGTCCACCGCGCGAGCGTCTTCTGCGGCCACTGGGTTCACCGCCTTCGCCCCCGCCGACGCTGGTCGTGTGGCGAATTTGTGCACGCTGGCGTTGGTTGATGAGTTCTTGCCGGATGTCTGGATCGGACTCGATGAAATTGGTCCACCAATCGGCGAGCTCTTGTTCTACTTCGCCTGCTGCCGCACGAAGAAGCAAAAAGTCGTAGGCCGCGCGAAAGCGTGCCTGCTCGACGACGCGTAGCGCAGCCTTGCTTGTGCGCTGCTCGAAACGTGGTTGCATGAGCCAAATTTCGCGCGTGATGCCAGCGAAGCGCTGCGGCAAGGTGATCGTTTCGCGCTGTTCGACGATGACTTCTTCCATCGCCTGCATCAGCGCGGGGATGCGATTTTCGCCACGACCTTCAATTTCGGTCCAGCGTTTCACCACTTGATGCCAGAGCAAACTCGCGAACAAGAACGCGGGTGACACCGGTTTGTCCTCGCGCACGCGGCGATCCGTGTTGTCGAGCGCAAGCTCAATGAATTTTTGTCCGCCGGGTTGCTGGTAGATCAAATCAAGCAGCGGTAGCAGGCCGTCGGCAAGCCCATACTTGCGAAGCTCGGCCAGTGTGGCGTTGGCGTAACCGGAGAGCAGTAGCTTCTGTATTTCGTCGAAGAGCCGCGCTGCGGGGACGTTCTTGATCAAATCGGCGTGCTGATGAATTGGCGCGGCGGTCGCTTTCGCGATAGTGCAATTCAATTTCACTGCTAGACGTATCGCACGCAACATGCGCACAGGATCTTCGCGGTATCGGGTTTCCGCTTTCCCAATCAAGCTGAGCGTGCGCTTTTCAACGTCTTTCAAGCCACCGAGAAAATCAACGACAACATCGCGCATCGGGTCGTAATAGAGTGCGTTGATGGTGAAATCGCGGCGCGCGGCGTCTTCGGCTTGTGTGCCGTAAACGTTGTCGGAAGTGATGCGCCCGGTAGCATCGGACTCAACCGTGCCCGCGCCCTTATTGCCTTCGGTTGCCTTTACGCTATTGCTGCGGAATGTCGACACCTCAATGGTTTCGTCGCCAAACATCACATGCACAAGCTTGAAACGCCGCCCAATGACGAAGGCGCGACGAAACTCGTGTTTCACGTCCTCAGGCCGCGCGTTGGTGGCGACGTCAAAGTCTTTCGGCGTGACGCCCAGCAACGCATCGCGCACTGCGCCGCCGACGATGTAGGCCTCATAGCCGGCGCGTTGGAGCTTTTCGCACACGTAGACGGCGTTGCCGCTCATGTGTTCGCTGCGGATACCCAGTGCTTTGCCGGAGTGCTCCTTGCGGACGGCGGTTTTTCTGGGAAGGACGCGCTCGAAGAGTGCTTTGATCATTCGACTAAAGCCTGTGGTGTGTCACGCCCGGCAACAAAAGTGTTGCCGGGCGCATGCCCCGCAGTGTCGTCATGTCGGTGCCGGGTCAATCGCGCTCTGACGCGGGTAACTCGAAACACAGAAATGACCCCGAGGGGCGGTGGATAGAAACGGAAAGGGGCGCAATGAACCCGCTTGCGCGCGAAGTATAGCGAGACGGCCGTACGGGCCGCGTTTGCCAGTCAGCCCCGCGCCAGCTTCACCCGCCTAAAATAGGAGGCTAACCGCGCGTCAATCGCACGCACCTACATCGCAAAGATTGCTCAAACATGGCTTACGACAAACTCTCCCCCGGCCGCGACGTACCCAACGACATCAACGTCGTGATCG
>JAGNQL010000314.1 GCA_017989135.1 Burkholderiales bacterium | reverse complement strand
CAATATCAACAACGCGAAGATGGTGCTTCCCGCTGCAACACCGCTCATACCGCCTTCTCCTCAGACACGAACGTTGGCGACGGCGCGCGGCGCAAGTTCCAGTTGTGTGCGGCCATATAGAAACCGGCCAACGCGAGCAATACAAATCCCGGCACCATGAGCATTTGTGAAATCCACTGAGGCACGCCGAGGATCATGCTTGTCTCGCCGGACTGCTGCACCGTGATCGCGCCAAGCATCGTGCGCCACGCGAGCAGCGCGCCGACGATGCCGACCAACAGCGATCCAAATGCATCGAGCACGCGAACAATGGCAGGCGACATGTTCGCCGTGAAGAAATCCACCTTCACGTCGCCGCGCATCATGTGGCAATACGCGAAGAACATCGCCGAGGCGAACGCCGCGCACATCTGCAAAATTTCAACGTCACCCGGCACCGGCGCAGAGGCAAGCTTGCGACCTACGATGGAGACGATGCTCATGACCACTAGCAGCACGAAGATGATGCCGCCAAGAATGGCGGCCCACCGAGTGACCGCAAGCAGCATGTTGCCCACCGGGCCGAATTCTTTAGGTTTTTCGGCGGCTGCGCCGGGAAGAGGTTCTTGCATGGGGGGCCTTGCAGTTCTGGAGAGTGAGGCGCGCACAGACGCCGCAGGCGCGTTGTAGGCGCGGCATTAGTCGCGCTTTGGCGCACCATTAGCGCGACTAATGTCGCGCGTTCAGCGGTTTTGTTACTTACCCGTGCTGTGTTTCGCGATCAACGCGCGCGCACCGTCGAGAAGTTGCTTGCCGTTTGCACCCTTGGCCGTGACTTCTGCTACCCAGGCGTCGATCAGCGGTTGACCTGCGCGCTTGAAGTTTTCCAGTTCCGTTTTCGGAATCACGTTGAACGTGTTTTTCGATGCGAGTTTTTTGCCTTCGCCGTCCGCATCGAGGAATACCTTGCCGATTTGGCCTGAGAATGCTTGGCCGCTGTTTGCGTCGATCACCTTCTTCAAGTCCGCGGGCAACGAATCGTATTTCTTCTGGTTCATCGCGAAGATAAACACCGACGTGTAGAACGCGGGTTCTGCCGGATCGGTCTCGGAGTGGAATTTCACCAGCTCTTGAATCTTCACCGAAGGCACGACTTCATAAGGCACCACCGCGCCGTCAATCACGCCTTTGGCGAGCGCTTCGCCTACGGCGGGTACTGGCATCGCTACTGGCGTCGCGCCGAGGGACGCGAGGAACTTATTCGTCTGGCGCGTTGGCGCACGAACCTTGAGGCCCTTCAGGTCAGCCATCGTTTTGATCGGTTGCTTGACCATGTGAAACACGCCGTCGCCATGTACGTGAAACGCGATGGGGTGCACGTCTTTGAACTCGGCTTTGTCGTACTGCTGCACGTAGTCCCAAACGGCTTTACTTGTTGCCTCGGGGTTCTGCATCATGAAAGGCAGTTCAAACACTTCGACCAGTGGGAAGCGGCCGGCCGTGTATCCGGGCAAGGTCCAGACCACATCAACCGTGCCATCGCGCACTTGGTCGAAGAGTTGCGGTGGCGTGCCGCCGAGCTGCATCGACGGGTACACCTGACACTTGATGCGGTTGTTCGACTCTTTGTTGATCTTGTCGCACCACGGTTGGATGAACTTGGCGTTCGCGTAGGAACCGGCAGGCAGGAAGTGGTGAACCTTCAGCGTGACCTCCTGCGCGCTTGCGCTAGAGGCGAACATTGCAAGCGGAATCGCCGCCGTGACGACCACGACGAGACGGGTGAAAGCGTGGGACATAAAGACCTCCTGATTGATGTAAACCGTATGTGATCGCGAGCGCAGCGACTGCCGCGCATCCCGCTAGCGCTACTTCTGGCCGCATTTTCCGTGCGATGCTACCTAAACGGAAGTGCTCGCGACGGCTAGCAGTTATAACGAACTGGCATGAGTTGTAGTCGGATATGCGGCTGCGTGGTACCTGCGTGAGGGCCTCCTGCGGAGCGCGATTATGTAATAGCTTTTCGTGCTGAACGACTGCCTGGCGGCGATTACAGCGACTTTTTAGGCATACTCAACATAGCGAGAAAACAGCGCTAAACCGCCACTGGGTAGTCGCTGGGGCGGAAAAGCTGTAAAAGTCAGTTCCACGTCGGCAGCCAGTCAACGGAGCGTCACCGCGCCGAAGCAAGTTCGGGCTCACGCGTTTGATCCCCGACCACCCTCGGTCCCGTCGCGCTCGCCGCTCCCTCGAAGCTACGTTTCGGCCGCCGGTGGAATCAAATCACAGATCATTTTCGAGAGCAGCGTCATCGTTGCTTTCTGCGTTAGCGTCGTTGGTCGCAGCGCGCTCGTCGCAATCGAGAGTCGTGTCCGCAGTCGCGGATCACACACTGCACGGACTGAAAACGCAGACGGTTTTATCGAACTAGCAACTGCGTTCCGCGACAGGAGCGCGCTGCCCGCGCCGTCGGCAACCAGATCCAGAATGGCCGACACGCCGTCGATCTCTAACGCGATACTTGGGCGGCAGCCGATGCCCGCCATGGCGGACTCGACATGCATGCGAATTGCGTTCGGGCGGCTTGGGATCACCAGTGGCACAGCTGCGAGCGCCTTGAGCGCAATCGGCCCCGGCGGTGGGTCTTCCGCGAGGCCCGGCGCGCGTGCGGTGACGAGCACCAGCTCTTCCTCCGTGAACGGCAGCAAATCAATTTCTTCGGCGGGCTGCGCGTTGTAGAGCAC
>JAGNQL010000093.1 GCA_017989135.1 Burkholderiales bacterium | reverse complement strand
CCAGCACCGACCAAAGCCACGTACTCCCCTGGCTGAGACGTCGACGGCTCACTCACCGATTGCCACTCCCGCTACCGGGTGCCCAACGCCAAACCACTGGTTGATCCGCTGTTCTTTAAGGTCAATAGCGCCTCGATCAACAACGGCGCGCGCTTCGGTGGTCACCTGTATGCGGGCTATCAGTTCACGCCGCAGCTCGCAGTGGAACTGGGCTACACCGATTTCGGCAGCCGCCGCTCCAAATACGAAGTGTTCGCCTCCACCTACAACGCCAACGTGACCGGCGAATTCAAAACATCCGGCGTATCGCTTGACCTCGTGGGTCGACTACCAGTGAGTCCAACGATCAGCGTTAACGGTCGTCTCGGCGTCATGCAAACCAGCCTGCGCTACCGCGACTCCGACGGATTCAACGCCCCCAGCACTCGCCAGTCACGCCTGCACGTAGGCGTAGGCGCGGCATGGCAATTCGCGCCAAACATGGCCGCTACGCTTGACTACCAGCGCGTCAACGACGTAGGCCGCGATTTCGCGTGGACGACGACCGACACCAAAGCCAACGGCAGCCTGAACTACAACCTCGTTACGGCCGGATTGCGTTTCAACTTCTAGAAGCGCGCGCCTACGGCATTAACCCGTGGCCACCCAATCGACACCCCATGCTCTGCACATACGGGAATACTGTTCGCGTAAACGGTAGGCGACGGCTCGGCGTCGCTCGGCACCACGGGGAAGCGCGGCCGAGTCCGCGCCTACAACTCGCTTCAACGAAAAGTATTGGCAGCTCCGGGCAACGATCTGATTCGATGCGAATTACTTCTGGGCGCCGCAGAACACCGCACCTTCACCCACCCAACCGTTGCTCCCAAGCGCAGAGTACATATCCGCGCTGGTGACGTAACGATGCGCGATGACGGAAGGGTTGAACAAGCGATAAACCGTGGCGCTGCCCAGCGGGCAGACACCATTCCTTACCGGCATAACGCGAAGTGTGTCCGCGTCTAACCGCCCCGCGAACCCGTCGCTAATGAGCCGCTTGGCTTCATCTAATGACGCGGTAGCGAACGCGCCCGACAGCGGCGCGGGATAGCTCAAGATATACAACGGCGTGGTGTTGGCAGGTCGAGCAGAACGGAAGTCCCACGTATAAAACTCGGGTTCTGAGGTGCTGCTCACCAACGCGTAGTTCGACGAGACAGCGCTCGGCCAGTAGTAGCCGAGGCTCATGCTTGGAAAATTTTGAGAAGGCGCGTCTTCATACACCCATGTGTGGACTGGTACCTTCGTTCCCACCGCACGAACGGTCAATGCATACATCCCCAATTCGACCGGCACCGATTCGCGAGTCCCGCTCGGGTAGTTGGCTGTGTATGAGCCGGTAATACCAATCTTCACGGTGTACGAGCCTGATGGAAGCCCACCAATCTGAAACGAGCGTCGCGATACGCGCATGGCCCGCCACCCTTCAAATGCGAGAGCAAGAGCGTCAACGTCGCGCCATCGAGCTTTACCGACGAAAACAGTGGCGTCGTCGCCGCGACACAGTACGACGCCGAAAAATCGACGACGACACTCACCGGCTCAAATTCCTCCGGCGAGGCCGGCGCAAATGTCGCTGCGCTCGGCGTCAGTGGTGTTGGCTGTGCGTGAGAGACGCTCGCTCCGCCGCCGAGGGCTCCGACCAACAACGCAGTCGCAAAAGTACGTATCGTGCTCATGATTTCGTGTGAGTTTAGTAGTGCGGATTCAAAGATGGTGGGCGCATAGTCGTCGACGCTTGCGGCGCAACGCGGTTGGGTAAACACGACGACGTCACTGCACGATTCCTGATAACGGCCCCGAGTCAGTCGCGTCACTTGCGCAAAAAGCGAGCCCTTCGTCTTTCCAGCCCGCGCTGACCATTTCGTCGCGGCGGGCGTCGGAGACTACATAGCGATGATTCGCGTTGTTGCTCGCCACCAGATCATTGAACAGGCGATAGACAGGCGTCGGTGTTGGCCTCGCGCACGCGCCCGATACGGGGACGCCGGCACGAAAATCGTAGCCCTCAAACACCGCCAAGGAATAGCGCTTGAGAGTCTGACAATCGCTACCGCTGCCGTAAAAATGCGTATTGCTCGCACCGCGCGACGATGGCGCATAGAACCGACAAATTGGCATACGCAAGTCTTGCGAGTCCTGCACCAAAGCATTCAACGCGGCGAACTGCATGCCGGTGCGAACGAACGTCGTTGGCATCGCATCAAGCGCCGCTTGCTCATTCGGTCGTGAAGTGATGAAAAAGCGCTTCGCGACGCGCGAGTAATACTCGACGACTGTACGTGGCTCGTTGGTGAGTGTTTTCGTGCTGAACGCGGCAAGCATTGAGTAATTTGGGTTCCAACCGAGAAGCCGTTCTGAATTTGTGTTTGGGGCGATCGCAAAGCGATCCACGCAAGGCAGAGTCGCCAACCAATTGCTATCTGGTTGGCCCGTTGCTTGGTCGAAGCGCATCAACCGAAGTCCAGCCCGCGCGACTTGGCGGCACGCGTATACGTATCCCGGCGTCACGCCGACAACGCGGTCAAACATGGCAACCTCCCAATAGGCAAAGGGGGATGCTTGATAGCCTTTTGTTCCCCAACTGGGATCCACTTCCATCGAACCCGGCAGCAGGCGCATGAGCATGTTGACGCTTTGAGTCGTGACTGGCGGAAGATACGGCGTCGCGTAGATCGTCCCGGTCGCGGCGTCGCGCCAAGGCCTGCTGTCGGTGTATGTCAACCCGGCTGGTAACGGGAGTTGCTCGCCAGCTCCGTCGCGCGCGAGCCTAACGGGGCCAGGGTCGGAGGAATTTGGGGCTTTCCACGTTGAAATGATGCCATCTACGCCAGCATCGAACATTCCGAACACGCCATCTTGGCCCCATCCGATAGCGATTGGCGAAAAATTGGGTCCTGTCGCAGCGGTACCCCATTCGGGGTCGAGTGTGCCGTCTGCGCGAAATTTAGCCAGCGACTTGCGCGGAGCACCATTGACGGTACTGAATGCTCCGCCGATGAATAGCAAGCCATCGGCGCCTGCCGCGATACTAAAGACCTTACCCGCTACCGTCGGCTTCCATCGGTCGTCAAGCGTGCCATTGGGCCGAAACTTGACTAAATTCGATTGCTCGCCAAGTTTGAAATTGCCGCCAACGAGCAGAGCCCCGTCGCGGTCAATGGCCAATACATGCGCTAAGCCGATCAGCGGCGGTGTCCACGAGGCGTCCGGCTGCATCCTCTCATCTAGTCGCATCAAATTGCAGAAGACTTTGCCATCGAACCAAAACTCAAACTGCCCCGCAACGACGTATCCATCACGCCACGGAACAATGTTGGTTGAGCCGTCTAAGTAATAGAACCCTGCGTCCGCTCCGGGGCATGAACCGTATGTCCAAGAAAAATCGGGCTCCTGCATGATCGATTGCGCTGATGCGGGCGCGGTTAAGAGCGCGACGCAACAAGCCAACGCCGCGAGGACTGTCTTATTCATGATCGCTAGCCGAGGCGTATTTCAAATGGGTTTCATATTGGATGATGCAAAACGATCCCAAGCTCGAAGGTGGCAACTTGGGCACGCATAACTCACCCTTTGTGCACTCTGACCTCGCCCGCGTGCGGGGTTTGAGCGAGCGCCGCGTCGGTTGCGAGGTCGCCGCAGGCGGCGTCCAGCACCCTAAGAGGTTTTGAACTACTGAGTTGCCCGAACTTTCTTGTCGAACAAGTCGGCGACATATCGCCGGTGGAACTTGGAATTCATCATACGCCTGCATCGGTGCGGTTTAGTGACGATCAGCAGACCTCGTTTGACGCAAATCATCTCGGCGAAACATTTTCTGGGCATCTAACGTCAGTGAGTCACGCGCGTAGTTCGCGCAAGCAAAAGTTTGTTAAGCAAAGATTTTTCGTAAAACTAAAGTTCATCGTATGCAAATGCCATAACGTGGGGCAGAATGACAGGCTGATTTCGACTCACTGAATGCGGCCCCGTCGGGGCAGCCTGCCACCATGAACGAACCCATAGCGCCCAACGCGGGCCGCACGCCTCCGCCTACCCCGTCCGCGCTTGAACTGGTGCCGCTGGCCGCCACCGCGAGCGAGCAAGCCGCCGCGGCGCCACCACCGCCCTCCACGCCGATTCCGATGCGCGCCAACGCGCCGTCACCCGTGCAGCGTTTCGAGTTCACGGGTAGCGGATCGGAATATTTCAAGATCTGGATCGTGAACGTGTTGCTCACGATTGTGACGCTCGGCATCTACTCGGCGTGGGCGAAAGTGCGCCGCTTGCGCTACTTCTATAACAACACCCGGTTTGCCGGTTCGAGCTTTGATTTTCATGGCTCGCCGATCGCGATTTTGAAAGGCCGGATCATTGCCGTGGCGCTGATCGCCGGCTTGCAGGTGCCGATCCTCAACTTTGTTGTGCTTGCGCTCTACCTTGCCGGGCTGCCGTGGCTATTGCAGCGCTCGCTGCGCTTTCACATGGCCAACACGAGCTATCGAAACCTGCGCTTCGCGTTTCTGGGAACTGTGAAGGGCGCGTACGCCGCGTTACTCATCCCGATTGGTGTGCTCATCGCCGCAGGAGCGATTAGCGGTTTGGCGATGTGGAAATTTCCGGTCGTCGGCAGCATTTTGTTGATCATCACGATGTTGGGGTTCTACGCGGTTGGGCCATACATCCAATACCGCATGCGTCGCTACTACACCGAAGGCGCACATGCCGGCGCGAGTCCGTTCGCGCTGCACATCGGCGCGGGTCAGTATTACGTCGTCTACCTAGTCGCGCTTGGTTTCATGATGGCGCTTGGTGCGGTAGCCGCCGTCGTGTTGGGTTTTACGGTAGGCCTCGACATGATGAGCCTAGCCAAGGGCGGGAACCTACCGGTCGGAAAGATGATCATCACCGGCATTTTGGTCGGTAGTATTTACCTCGCGATGCTCGCGGTCGCGCCGCTAGTGGTCGCGATGCTACAAAACACCATTTGGCGCGGCACCTCGCTCGCGGGCAAGCGATTTAAGTCCGACGTGCCCGTCCCGAAATTCATGCTCACATGGCTGGGCCAAACGTTTCTCACGGTCATCACGCTGGGGCTGTATCGTCCATTCGCCGTTGTGAAGCTCGCGCGCATGCGCATTGAGGCGATGGCGTGGACCGGCAGCGCGGACACAATGATCGCGGTGCTGCGTGAAGCCAACCAAAAAGCCGTCGGTTCCGAAGTGTCGGATTTGATGGACATTGATATTGCGCTGTAATTTGATCGCCGCCCCTCGTCGTTTCTTCGTCCTCCAGGCATTCCGATGAATCAGAAGTCGCAAGCCCCGCGTGTAAGCGCACGACTTTATGCGGCGACAGGTGCGGCCATCGCGCGGCCCGTGACGCTCGTCGCGTCACCCGAAACGGGGGCAGTGCTCCTCTCGGTTGACAGCGACATGGAGACGCGTCAAATCGCGGTTCGCACGCTTAATGTGTCTGAGCGTTTTACGCACGCCACGCGTCGTATTACCCTGCCCGGCGGCGACGTGTTGGAAGTCGATGACGGTGCGCAGCTTGGCCGTGTGCTCGCTGCGGCAGGCCTGCACGACGCGCCGGTCACGCGCTGGCAACATAGCTGGCGCATGGTGATCGTCTCGCTCGTGTTGAGCGTGATCGCAGCGGTGGCGGGCTACGTTTGGGGCTTGCCGTTTGCGTCGGATTATCTCGCGCGATTTGTGCCCGCCTCGTGGATGCAATCGCTCGACGACGTCGTCATGGGTCAAATGCAGCGACAAGACTCGCTCGAGCCGAGTACCCTTACACCGGAACGGCAAGAACAACTGCGCAACGCTTTCAAAGCGGCCGTCGCCTCGCAGTCCAACGCGCCCGCCGTGAATGTGTATTTCTTCAAAATGGGCGACACGCCGAACGCTTTCGCGCTGCCCGGTGGCTCGATTGTGTTTTTGGACGGCATCGTAAAAGCCGCGCCTAACGACGACGCGCTCGTGGGCGTGTTCGCGCATGAATTTGGTCACGTGGTGCACCGCCACGGGCTGCGCAATTTGTTACGCACGGCGATGGTGTCTGCGGTGGCTGCCTGGTATTTCGGTGATTTCACCAGCATCGCCAACGCCGCGATATTGATGACACAGCTCAAATATTCGCGCGACTTCGAAACGCAGGCCGACGACACCGCCATCGAAATAATGCGAGCACAAAAACTCGACACTAAATCGTTAGCCGAACTATTCCGCCGTATGCGTGACCATCGCGGCGCAGGTGAGCACAATCACGATCACAGCGACGCCGCGAAAGAGCCTCCGGCAAAAGTCAGGACGAAGTTGCCCTCGATTCCCGAATTTCTAAGCACGCACCCCGACATTGAACGGCGTATAGAGCGCTTCGAAGGAGCGACCAGCATCGCTCCCAAACAGTAGGCACGCACCGCCCGCGTTCACGCCGTGCCGAGCGGCCTTCGGCGCCGCGCTAAACAAACAACTTCGCGTGCTCTTGCCGCAGCAGATTCTTTTGCACTTTGCCCATCGCGTTGCGCGGTAAATCGTTCACGACAAACACGCGCTTGGGCACTTTGAAGTTTGCGATTTGGCCCTTGAGCGTTGCGGCCACGGCGTCGCCTTCGACGACCGCGCCGCTTTTGCACACAACCACAGCCACCACTGCTTCGCCGAAGTCTGGATGCGGCACGCCTACTACGGCCGATTCGGCCACGCCCGCCATGTCATTGATGTAGCCCTCGATCTCGGCCGGATACACGTTGTAGCCGCCGCTGATGATCAAGTCTTTGCTGCGGCCCACGATAGTCACGTAGCCGCGCTCATCAAACTTGCCCACGTCGCCGGTCTTGAACCAACCGTCGGCGGTAAATTCTTCTTTGTTCTTTTCGGGCATGCGCCAGTAGCCGCCGAACACATTCGGGCCGTTGACTTCGATGCCACCGATTTCGCCGACGGGGCACTGTCCGCCTTTGTCATCCGACACGCGCACTTGAACTTGTGGCAATGGAAATCCGACGGTGCCGCCGCGTCGTTCGCCAACCTTCGCGTCGTATGGATTAGACGTCAACATGCATGTCTCGCTCATGCCGTAGCGTTCGAGAATTGTGTGGCCGGTGCGCTCACGGAATTCGTTGAACGTCTCGATCAACAACGGCGCGGAACCCGCCACGAAGAGGCGCATGTTTTTGCTGACTTCGCTCGTCAAACGCGCAGGTTCGGCGTTTGCCAAAAGGCGCACATACAGCGTGGGCACGCCCATGAATACCGTTGCCTCCGGCATGCGTTTGATGACAGCCGTCGGATCAAACTTCGAGAACCAAATCATCTTCGCGCCAGAGAGCAAGGCGCAATGCGATGCCACAAACAAACCGTGTACGTGAAAGATCGGCAGCGCGTGAATCAATACGTCGTTCGCCGACCAGCCCCAATAGTCTTTGAGCGTGAGCGCATTCGAGAGCAGGTTGTTGTGCGAGAGCATTGCGCCCTTGCTGCGCCCCGTCGTACCGCTCGTGTACAGAATCGCCGCGAGATCGTCTGCGCCGCACTGCGCGATTTCATGGTGGTCGCTTTGCGTCGCCACGGCATCCGTCAACGTGCCATTGCCCGCGTCGTCCAATGTGTAAACGCGCGCCACTTTCGCCGCGTCCGCAATCGGTTGAATCCACGCGAGCGATTTGGGCGCACACACCACGACGGCGGGCTCTGCGTTGCCGATGAAGTACTCGATTTCGCCGGCTTGATACGCGGTGTTTAGCGGAAGAAATGCATAGCCTGCGCGCAGTACACCCAAGTAGAGCATGAGTGCTTCGACGCTCTTTTCAGTTTGCACAGCGACGCGGCTGCCTGCAGGCAACGAAAGGCTCGAAAGCAAATTCGCTACCCGCGCCGACTGTGTATCAATGTCGGCCCAACTGTAGTGCTTGAGCGTTGCGCCTGTCGCGCTGTCGGCGGCTTCGATCGCTACCGCGGTCAGGTCCGCAGGGAATGCAGCGCGGATCGCTGCGAAGAGATTTTTGTTCATGTGATTTCGAATCGATTCCGTAGGGCGGGCATTGCCCGCCTCGTAAACAATCGGCGGGCAAAGCCCGCCCCAATCCACCGAACTTAAGCCAGGCGAACAATTTTTGCCACGGATTTACACGGATGAACACAGATTGATAGAACACGTTTCGCCAGAGGCTGGTTCGTAAAAATCTGTGTAAATCAACTAACTCATCAGTGAAATCTGTGTCAAAAAATCACTTGCGAACCGCTTAAGTTCGGTGGATTGAAGTCCGCCCTACGGTGCAAGCGTTGTCGGCGACGCATCAATCCATCTTCGCGCCAGAAGCCTTCGCCACTTCGCCCCAGCGCTTAATTTCGCTGGTGACAAACTTGCCGAATGCGTCGCCGTAACTATCGGGCACCTCTGCACCGAGTCCGTTCCAAATCGTCTTCAGCTCATCCGAGTTGTAGGCTTTCTTGAGTTCTGCTTGGAGCTTCGCGATCACGTCTGGCGGCGTGCCCTTTGGCGCCCAGAGGCCGTACCACGTCGACACTTTGTAGTTCAGTCCCGACTCGCCCGTCGTTGGAATATTTGGGAAACCCGGCGCGCGTTTTTCGCTTGCCACGGCGATGGCTTTGATGCGTCCGCCTTTGATGTGGCCCGCACTTGAACCCATGCCGTCGAACATCACGTCGATTTGCCCGCCCATCAAATCGGTGAGCGCCGGGCCCGCGCCTTTGTACGGAACGTGCGCGATCTTGGTGCCTGCGATGCCGTTGAACAACTCACCCGCCAGGTGATGCGACGAGCCGTTGCCCGCAGAGCCGAAATTCATTTTGCCGTCGGCTTTTTTCGCGGCTTCGATGAAGCCTTTCAAATCATTCGCGGGCACTTTTTGCGGGTTCACTACGATCACCTGCGGCACCGACGAGACCAGCGCCACAGGCACAAAACTCTTCTCAATGTCGTAATCAAGCTTCGCGTACATCGACGGTGCGATGGCGTGATGAACCGCGCCCATAAAGAACGTGTAGCCGTCCGGCGCGGCCTTCGCGGCGATGCCCGCCCCGAGCGTGCCGCCCGCACCGCCACGGTTGTCGATGATGAATTGTTTGCCTGTGCTCTTGCTGAGGTTCGCTGTGAGCGGGCGCGCAAACGCGTCGGTGCCGCCGCCTGCCGGGAACGGCACGACGATGGTCACAGGCTTATTCGGCCATCCCGGCTCAGCGAACGCGGTGATCGGTGCGCAGAGCGCGGCGGCGATCAGCGAGAGCGCGATTTTGGAAACATTGCGGCGCGCTGTACACGCGTGAGTGAGTTGGTGTTGCATTGAGTGTCCTCCTGTTTTTTGAATGTTACTTTTTGTCGGTGTCGTATGCCCTAAATCAATCCGCTCACGGCGCGCGCGTGCGTCACCGTGCCGTTGACAAAATCTTCGTGTGATTGTTCAACGCGCTCAAGGTCATACAGGTAATTCACCATGAGCCCGGCGGACTGTTTGAGGCCTTTCGCCGACACATTGGCGCGCGCATTGATGCGCTCCAGCTTTGCGCCGTTGTCCAAGTGAAACCGCGCAACGGGGTCACCACCCGCGCGTGGCGATTCGTGAATGAGATACGCGCTCGCGAGCGCGAGCAAAGCTTCATGCGCATCCTTGGTGAGCGCGTTGAGCGTCGCTTCACGCGAGAGCGCATTGAGGTCGTTATCAGTTGCCTTTCGCAACGTCGAGAGCGCTTCGTCAAGACGCTTGCGTGGCGCAGGTTTGAGCCCTTCGTACGCAAGCGAATTGTCCACGCGTGTGAGCCAATTCATGAATCCTGGAATCGGCGACAGCGTACAAAATGTTTTCAGTTGCAGCAGCTCGCGTTTTAATTCTTCGGCAACGCGTTTGATCAAAAAATTGCCGAGCGACACACCGCGCAGTCCGGGTTCGCAGTTGCTGATCGAATAAAACGCCGCCACGCGAAACTGTTTCGGCGGCGTGATTTCTGAATTTTTATCGATCAAT
>JAGNQL010000313.1 GCA_017989135.1 Burkholderiales bacterium | reverse complement strand
GCGGAGAGTTCACCACGGTCAAACACGACTGCTTCGCCCGTCACCAAGTCCGTCGCCACCGCACGAAACGGAATCGGCAGTTGATCGAATGCGATGCTGTTAGGCACGCCATCGGTGAGTCGCTTGAGCATGCTCTCCAATCCGGTGGAGCCGACCGCCGCACGCGGGCCGCGCAGTTCGCCGTCGCGCATGCCAAACTCAATCGGCAGCGAGAGCTTCAAGTCGTCTGCCTTGCGCCGAAGTGACAGTTCCTCGCGTGGCGGACGGTCAGCGAGCACAACGTCCCAGTTCATGGCGAGGATTCGCTTTTCGAGTTGGGCGGGCGTCATGCCGCTGGCGTAGAGCCCGCCGATGATCGAACCCATGCTGGTGCCGGCGACGAAATCAATCGGAATCCGCGCCGCCTCCAATTCCTTGAGCACCCCCACATGTGCCATGCCGCGTGCGCCGCCACCAGAGAGAGCGAGGCCAATTTTTGGGCGGGTGGGTTTTGTGCCGTCGAGGTTGGCTGCCGAACCACCGACCGCGGCGGGTCCCGGTGAAACGGCCGGGGTCTGAGCCCACGCCGTCTGCACCGCGCAGAGCAATACAAGCATCTTGAGAAATTCGATAGCTTTTTGCTCGAACGACTTCTTTATTGCGGGTTTCCGCTCAAATTGGCTCATTATCGACTTCACAATAAAATGCGCTTTTCTCGCCGTCCGGCGGTCGTTAGCGCTAAAAAGCTGTAAACCAGACCCAAAACTGTTCACTAACAGGAAAGCCAACAACTCGTGGCGTCGCTCGATGCTAAGGGCAAGCGCGGACGAGTCCGTGCCTACAAAGCGCTTAAGCGAACAATATTGAAGCCCGACACCTCTCGCGCGCACGCATACTCCCACGTAGCGGGCCGCGGTCCTGACCCGCTAAGCCTCGCCCGAGAGCACATCCAACGTGCGCGAATGAAACTCCATGCGATAGAGCATGACGGTCACAACGACCGTTGCCGCGATGAAAAACAACGGCTGCACGAACCAAAACATCGCCGCGACGGCGAAATAGTACGCACGCATGCCTTGCCCGAAATTTTCGCCCGCCAGTTTCAAAATGCCGCCCGCGCGACGCGCCGCCGAGCGATCGTCGTCACTCAATTCGTCACGCGGTGCGAGCGAGCCGATGAGTGTCGTTACGAAATTAAACTGCCGCACGGACCACGTAAATTTCACCAGCGCATAGATGAAAAGCAAAATCATCAGCACCACTTTCGCCTCGATCAACTGTTGGCTTGAACGCTGCGCGAACGGGAGCGCTTCGAATATTTCGGCGCTCTTTTCTACCGAACCGAACAGCGCCAGCAAACCACCGAGCGCGATGACCGTAGTCGATGAAAAAAACGTTGCGCTATTCATAAGGTTTGTCAGCAGCGCTGAGTCGACGATGCGATTCTCGCGCGTCAACGTCTGCTCGAACCAACGATCTCGTGCGGCGTTCATCACCGTGAGCAGACTTGCGCGTTTGCCGCTACGATGTGTCGCAAACCAGTCATACCCAAACCAGCACAGCGCGAAGATAGCTAGCGCGATGAGATCTAAGTGCGAGTACGGCAGCTTCATCGCATGGCCGCTTGCAGCATCACGCCGCCACTGCTTCGGCAATCGCCGCCGCGCCGGCTTTTGCCATCGCGCCGTCTTCGGCCTCAACCATCACGCGCACCACGGGCTCAGTGCCTGATGGTCGCAGCAAGATGCGGCCATGCCCGACGAGCTTGGCTTCCCACTCAGCGAGCACCGCTTTCACCGCCGGCTTGTCCGCCCAAGGCGACGCTTTGTCGATGCGCACATTGATAAGTTCTTGCGGCAATAGTGTGACATCGGCAGCGGCTTCGGCGAGCGACATATTGCCCTCGACCAACGCACGCAGAACTTCAAGCGCGGCGATGATTGCGTCGCCCGTGGAGTGACGATCAAGACACAAAATATGGCCCGAGTTTTCGCCACCGATCAGCCAGTTTTTCTCACGCAATATTTCGAGCACGTACCGGTCGCCCACCTTCGCGCGCGCAAACGGCATGCCGCGCCGAGCGAAGGCTTGCTCTAGACCGTAGTTCGTCATTTGCGTGCCTACGACGCCGCCGCCGAGCTCGTTTTTCGAGGCGCGGTGCGAGGCGATGATGTAGACCAACTGATCGCCATCGTAGGTCTTGCCTGCCGCGTCCACCATCAGCAAACGGTCGGCATCGCCATCAAGCGCGACGCCCAAATCCGCGCCGTTTTTCACCACCATTTCGGCGAGATATTCCGGATGCGTTGCGCCCACGCCTTTGTTGATGTTCATGCCATCGGGCGACGCGCCTAAGCTCACCACATCGGCGCCCAATTCGTGAAACACCGCTGGGCCGACTTGGTACCCCGCGCCATGCGCGCAGTCCACGACAATCTTCAAGCCGCGCAACGTTAAATCCGCCGGAAACGCGCGCTTGCAAAATTCGACGTAGCGGCCAGCGGCGTCATTCACGCGCTTGGCCTTGCCAAGCTCACCGGACGAGACACATCGCAATCCTTGATCGATCTCGACTTCAATCGCGAGTTCGGCTTCGTCGGAAAGCTTGTCGCCCTGTGCATTGAAAAATTTGATGCCGTTGTCGGGAAACGGATTGTGCGAGGCCGAAATAACCAGCCCGGCCTGCGCTCTAAGCGCGCGCGTGAGATACGCGATCGCCGGCGTCGGCAGCGGCCCGGTCAAGAGCGTGTCGACGCCAGCGG
>JAGNQL010000312.1 GCA_017989135.1 Burkholderiales bacterium | reverse complement strand
AAGAAGAAAACTACAATCCAGAAAATTATTTTTCCCACGCGGTACCGACAATCACGATTAGACTGAGTAGCAGTCTAGCAGTGAACCGAACCCACATCACAGGAGTGCATCATGTCAAAGAGTGCAGGTAACGAGCCTTGGTCCGCCTGGGCCGAGTCGATGCAAAAAATGATGAGTAGTCCCACTGCCATGAACCCTTTCGCCGGAATGATGGGTATGACGGGGATGGCAGGCGCGGGGGGCAGTAATGCGTTTGACCCCCAGCAAATGATGAAAGCGCTGGATCCCGTCGAAATCGATAAGCGTATTCAGGATTTGCGTGCGGTCGAAGCTTGGATGAAACTGTCGCTGTCAGGGCTAGAAATGTCGATCAAGACGATGGAAATGCAGCGCGACGCCTACGCCTCGTTTAACAAAATGAGCGAAAGCGCCAGCAAAACCATGACCGACACCGCCGAAGCAGCCGTTGCGGCTACCCGCGGGCGCACGGTCAAGCGTGCAGCACGTAAGCGTTAGGTGCATCGTGAGTACGTTTTGCCTGCAAACTTCGAAATTCTTTGCCTCGGTGGGGTGCAGCTTCGCCGCCATGGCACTCGCCAGCAGCGTGTCCGCCGCTGCTGAAATTAAAGTTCTCACAGCCGGAGCCTTTAAGCCGGTCGTCCTAGCAGTAGTTCCTGATTTTGAGAAGCAAACCGGACACCAAGTCACGGTCGAGAACGACACCGTCGGTGGACTTAGTAAACGCATTGCTAGCGGCGAAGCGTTTGATCTCGCGGTGCTCTCACCAGCGGCGCTTGAACCATTGGTCAAGAACGGGAAATTTGCCGACGGCTCGACGCAGCGACTCGCCAAAGTCGGCGTCGGTGTCGCGGTTAAACGCGGCGCGCCGTTGCCCGACATCAGCACGGTTGCAGCGTTTCGCGAGGCACTAGTGAACGCTCGAGCGGTGGCCTACATTGACCCGGCGGCGGGCGGTTCCAGCGGCATTTACTTCTCGCAGCTGCTCGACAAAATGGGCATCGCAGATCGGGTGAAACCCAAAGCCGTGCTCGTGCCCGGTGGTTTGGTGGCGCAAAAATTGGTCACCGGCGAGGCGGATCTGGCGGTGCATCAGGTGAGCGAAATACTTGCCGTGCCCGGCGCGATATTGGTCGGACAGATTCCCGCCGAGGTGCAAAATTTCACTGTGTACGCGGGTGGCATGAGCGCAACGGCGCGTGATGCTTCGGCCGCCCGCGCCCTGCTTGCGGCGTTTCTTACGCCGGAAACGCGTGCGATGATGAAACAGAAGGGCATGGACGCGCCTTAGCGCGGTTAGTGTGGGCCGCTTCGCGCGGAGCCGGTTAACTGCGGAGAAAAACGGCTAAAATGCAATTGAGTTGCGAAACGGAAATTCGTTTCGCGCCATACCCTCATGCACATTCTTCGCCCAAAGGCGCCAGTTTGACTCTTCTCGCCATCATCGTTGCCGCCGTTATCGGCGGTCTGGCCTCCGCAGCCGTTGCGGCAATCGCTCTCTACTTCAAGCTCGCGTCGATCGAGCGCTGGGTCGCGTTTGCCGTAGGCGCGATGCTGGGCGTTGTCTTTCTCGACATACTCCCGCATGCACTATCCGAGGGGGTCGCTCCAGCGTCGCTCATGGGTTGGGTGCTCGCTGGCGTGTTGTTCTTCTTTTTCCTTGAAAAACTCGTTATCTGGCGCCATTCGCACGGCGACCTCACGCCGCATCCGAAAAACGGCAATGAACACGGCGCGGACGCCAAGCACGCGCATCACGGTCATCATCACGGCCACAGCCACGCACACGATGGCGGCCGCTCTGGCTTGATGGTGCTGATTGGCGATTCGCTGCACAACGCCACCGATGGCGTGGTGATTGCCGCTGCTTTTTTGGCGGACTTCAATTTAGGGGTTGTCACCTCGCTGGCGATCATTGCGCACGAGGTGCCGCAGGAAGTGAGCGACTTTTTCGTGCTGCTGCATTCCGGCTATTCGCGCAAGAAGGCGTTTCTATACAACTTCATCTCGAGCCTATCGATGGTCGTCGGCGGTGTGATCGCGTTTTTCGCGCTCGCGCACGCTGAGGCTTACGTCACGCCGGTGCTCGCGTTCGCTGCGGCGTCCATGTTGTATGTGGCAGTCGCTGACTTGATTCCGTCGTTGCATCGGCAGTTTTCGCTGTCGGACACGGTGCAGCAAATGCTGATGATCGGCCTAGGGGTCGCCTCGGTCAGCGCCACGCATTTGATGCTGCACGCGGGGCATTGATCGCAGTTGGTTTGCGACCGCGGCTCCCGCCCGCCCTACGGTTCAGATTGTTTCGCAGTTGAATCTCCAACTGCTTGCGATTGCGCCTTCTCAGCTTCTCGCGCCATCCGCCCCCGACGTCGTCGCACCGTGAGCCACATCAACATTCCGATCGGTATCACGCCCAAAAATACGAAGCGGACGATGCCTTTCAGCCATGAGTCAGAAACCACGGCGATCATTACGACCACATAAACCCAAGCGATAGCGATGATGTACATGCGAACTGCGGTTGTTGAAGCCAGTTTACGTGGCGGTGCAGCATGTTACTTCTGTACCCTCCATGCGCAGAATCATCGGAAATCGTGGGGCAAGCCATTGCATGTGCGATGCGCGTTGGCTACATTGGCTTTAAGGAGTTGCTATGAGTGAAAAGAAATCAGACGGCGGTACCGCGTCCAACCCGTTTACCGAAGGATTCGACGCACTGCAAAC
>JAGNQL010000311.1 GCA_017989135.1 Burkholderiales bacterium | reverse complement strand
CGCTCGTCGATCGTCTGCTCGACGCGGCGAAGACTCTCTGACAAGTTCCCATGCACGTTCCGTCTCGGAACGAAAATCGCGTTGATGCGTAGATTTGGTGGCTTCGGGGCAACACCAAGGAGCATCACGAGAATGACAAAGTTCCAAATGCTCGCGGCAGCGGCGGTCGCCACATTGGCAGCGGCATGCGCGGGCAATCAAACCGCACGCAACGAAACCCAAACCGCGGCTTTAACGAGCCCGCCCGTTGCAACCGCGCGTACGACGACACCTGCGCCAGCGCAAACAACCACACCGGCACCGACGACTACGCCGGCGCCAGCGCAACAAGCGCAGGCAACGCCAGCGCCAACGCCTCCAACCACGCCGGCCACTTACACAGATGAGCAATTGCGTTCGTTCGCCCGCGCCGCAATTGAGATCGATCCAATTAGCCGTACGCTAACGTCAGCAACGCCGGAGCAGCAAGCAACGGCGACGGAGCAAATCCGCGCCATTCTAACGCGCAACAGTCTTGACGGCGCCACCTACAACGCGATCGCCGCGCAAGCGCAACGCGATCCAGCATTTGCGCAACGCATCGCCTCGATCAATCGCACGGATCAGAGCAGCGGCTAAGTCTGCGGCGTCAGTCGCAATATGCGACCGTTACCCTCGTCGGTGATGATCCAGAGTGCGCCGTCTTCGCTTTCGGCGAGGTCGCGGATGCGGCCGACGCCGAGAGCGAAGCGCTCTTCGCCCGTCACACGCTCACCATTGATATCGAGCCGCACGAGCGCTTCGGAATCCAAGCCAGCAATCAGAAGGTCGCCGCGCCACGGAAACAGTGAGCCGCGATAAAAATCCATGTCGCCCGGCGCGATCACTGGATCCCAGTAATAAATCGGCTGCTCCATACCTTCACGCGCGGAGGCTTGGTGCATCCGCTGGCCATTGTAATCGATGCCATAGCCGATAATCGGCCAGCCATAGTTTTGGCCCGCGCGCGGAATGTTGAGTTCATCACCGCCACGTGGACCGTGCTCGATCGTCCAGACTTCGCCTGTATCCGGATTGAGATCTGCGCCCTGCACATTGCGATGCCCATAAGACCAGACGTGCGGATCGGCATTTGCCGTGCCCACGAACGGATTGTCCGCCGGGACGCTGCCATCGGCATTGATCCGCACAACTTTGCCGATCGTGTTTGAGATGTCCTGCGCCAGCGGCCGCGAGTCCGCGCCCTGGCGTTCGCCGAGCGTCACGTAGAGACGGCCTTCGCGATCGAACACAAGCCGCGAGCCGAAGTGTCCGCGCGATTGCCACGCCGGCATTTGCCGGAAGATCACTTGCACATCGGTGAGGCCGCGAGCGTCATCGCTGAGGCGTCCACGCGCGACAGACGTGCCGTTGCCGCCCTCACGCGCTTCTGCGTAACTCAAATAGATCAACCGATCAGTCGCGAAATTCGGACTGAGCACTACGTCAAGTAAACCACCCTGCCCTCGCGCATCCACCGCTGGCACGCCACTGACGGGCGGTGAAATGTCGCCATCGCGCGTGATGACGCGCAGCCTGCCTGCGCGCTCGGTCACGAGCATGCGGCCATCCGGCAAAAACACGATTGCCCACGGATGATTGAGACCGCTCGCGATTTCCTGCGCATTGATGCGCACGCCGCTTACAGCTTCCGGCGCGCGCGTTTGCCCTTCGAACGCTGCGGTAAAATTCGAATTCGACGGGCCCTGCTCAACCCCACCGTTCTGTGACTGCTGCCCGTTGCTCGGCGAGCCTGTGCACGCGGCAAAAACCAACGCGGCGGCGAAAATCCAAAAGCGCATGGTGTGTTCCCGTTACCCTTACTGAGCGAAAGAAAATCAGAAACGCGCACTTTGCCTTGTCGGCGCCCTTTTCCCTCGCCACCTCACCTTTCCTGGCGTTAACATGCGGCTCGCTGGGGGCAGCGGGGACGGCAAAGAATTTGGCGGACGTCTTCATCTCCTGTTCGCGGCTCGACCGCGATCGCGTGCAGCCGATTGCTGAGCGCTTGAGTTCGCTCGGCTACTCGGTGTGGTGGGACACGCGCGATGGTCAAGCGAACATCGACGAGGTGGAGCGTCAATTCGCCGATGCGCGCGCAATCGTGACCGTGTGGAGCGACAACGCGCGCAACTCTTCCTCTGTGCTGGCGCAATCGGCGCAAGCGCTTGACGAAGAACGTCTGCTTCAAATGCGGCTCGACGATATGCGCCTGCCCGCTCCGTTCGAAGAACTGAAAACGGCGGACTTGCACAGCGGCAAAGCCGAATGGGGTTTGCTCGAGGCATCGCTTGCGCGGCTCGTGCGCGAAAACCGTCCGCTGGAACCCATTGATCATCGCGCTCTGCGCAATGCGCAGCCGAATATCGTCGGCGCGCCACGTTTGCTGCTGGCGGCGGTGACGCTGGCCCTGGTCGCGTTTTCGGTCGCGCTCACCGCCGCTTTCAACGGCGTAATGCGACCCGACGATTTTCAGCTGGCCATGTTCGGCATGCTCGTAGTGAGCGTGCTCTGCGCCCTCGTGGCGGCGCAGCGCCTGTTCTCCATCCGGCGCGCGGGGGGCTGAGCGCGCATGGCGAAGTCCTTGCTCAGCACCTTTGTGACCAGCACGCGCGCCTTGCTCGTGGCGCAGCTGATCGCGTGCGTCGGCGCGGTCGCTCTCGCAGGCTGGACGCTTGGCGTGACCAATCAGGTCCTGCGCGAACGCAATCGCTTACAAGAGCGC
>JAGNQL010000092.1 GCA_017989135.1 Burkholderiales bacterium | reverse complement strand
AATGACGAGGCCGCAGGTGGGTGACTTAATGCGGGTGACACTCGATGAACCTCCGGTGTTTTTCAAAGTCATACAACGCGCGTACGACTTCACCACGTCGCCGATCACGATTACCTTGGTGCTGGGCGCGCCCGACTGATTTCTGCAACGGTCGGGTTCACGCCTGCGGCGTTACATCTGGTTACCGTCGATTGTGCAGCGCGAGCGCTTCGCCCCTTCGCGCGTCTTTAGAATCTCCCTTATGAACTCAAAAACCTTTCCGCGTCGAAATGCTCTCCTTGCCGTAGCAGTCGCGGGTTCGCTCGCAAGCTACGCCGTGGCCCAAGACGCAGTTCCCTCTCCGGCAGTCCCGGCAGCGCCCGCAGCGCCAGCGGCGACCAGCACCGAGCCTGCCGCTACGCCGGACAAGGATCGCCCCGCGAGCGCACGACCGCAACGCGTGGACGCGATCGAAATTACCGGCAAGAACCAAGCGACCGAGGAGCGCCGTAATTCCACTGCCGCGAAAATTGTCATCTCCCGCGAAGAAATTGAACAATACGGCGACAGCAATCTTGGCGACGTGATGCGCCGTTTGCCCGGTGTCACGCAAGGTGGTCGGCCTGGTCGCGGCGGACCGATCGCCATGCGTGGCATGGGTGGTGGCTTCACGCAAATTTTGCTCGATGGGCAACGGATTCCACCCGGATTCTCGATGGAATCGATCACTCCGGAACAGGTGGAACGCATCGAAATTTTCCGTGCACCAACGGCTGAAACTGGGACGCGTGCGATTGCTGGAACGATCAACATCATTCTGCGCGAACCGCTGCGGCAAACAAACAACGATTTTCGGCCGAGTCTCGTACTCGATCGTGGCGTCTACTCGCCGACGTTCTCTTGGTCGCGCAACGACACGTTGGGCGCGACTGGCACCTATACCGCCAACATCTCGGTCGCTCGCACTCGGCAATTGACCGACAGCTACAGCACGACAACCTACGACGACGCGCTCACGGGGGCGCACCTGACCGAGCAAAACTCGTTCGGGCAATCCGAGACGGATCGAAAAAGTGTGCATGCAGGCGGCCGTTTGCAATGGCGCCTTGGAAACGGTGAACAGTTTGGGCTGCAAGGCTTCACCGTGCACAACGAATTCAATAATTCGAGTTCCGGCACCCTGACGCAACTGTTCGGCACCGAGCCCGCACCCTACGCCACTCGCAGCGGCACGTCTGCGGGCACCTTCGACATGGTGCGCTTGAACGCGAACTTGAACAAGCGATTCGATGCGCAAACGCGTTATGAACTCCGCGCGGGAGGCGGCGGCTACCAAAGCGACAGCCACAGTGTCTCGTCGCAATTTGCCGCGAACGGTGACACGTCATTGCTGCAAATCGTCGACAACAACACCCGTGATCGCTCGTGGAACGCCAACGCGAAGGTTGTGCGCAACTGGGGCGACCCGTCGCATGCGACCACGGCTGGCCTCGAAGTGGAAGGCGTGAATTGGCGCGAAGATTCCATCACGACGTTGAATGGAGTGCAGCAGCTCGCCGAATTGGGCACAGCGTTTAATGTGAAAACGCGGCGCATTGCGATGTACTTGCAAGACGAATTTGACCCTGCGCCTAACTGGTCTGCCAATGTTGGATTGCGCTATGAGACCATTCGCACGGAGAGCGCGAACGCGAGCGATAGCTTCGTCAATGAGTCAAAAGTGCTCTCTCCATTGGGGCATCTTGTGTGGCGCTTCGCTGCGCCGGGCCGCGATCAGTTGCGCCTGAGCGTGACGCAGAGTTATCGTCCACCCAACGTTGGCCAACTTGGCACGCGTCCGTCGCTCAACACGTTGTTTCCGGTGCCCGGAAGCAACACCGCAATCACGCCGGACCGCGCTGGAAATCCCGACCTCAAACCCGAGACCGCGCACGGCATCGACTTCGCGTTTGAGCACTACTTCAAGTCCGGCGGCATCGCGTCGGTGAACCTCTTCGAGCGCCGGATCAAGAATTTGATCCGCAGCGTTTCTTCGCTCGAAACCGTTTCGTGGGCACCGGTACCGCGCTACGTCAGCCGTCCACAAAACATCAGCGACGCGGTCACGCGTGGCGTTGAGTTCGATGCGAAGTTCCAATTGCGTGAGCTGATGGACGATGCGCCTGCTGTGAGCTTTCGCGTGAACTTCAGCGTGTTCGACTCTCACGTCGCCGAAGTTCCGGGACCGAAGAATCGCATCGATTCTCAGCCGAACGGCACAGCCAACATCGGCTTCGACTACAAGCTCGCCGCCGCGCCGATCACCATTGGCGGCAACTTCGCGTGGGTGCCAGGCTACGAAACGCAGCTCACCGCTGACCAGTACCAAAAGCTCAGCACCAAGCGCGTCTTCGACGCGTTCGCGCTGTGGACCATCAACCCGACGACGAAGCTGCGGCTCTCGTTCTCGAACCTCGGTCCGATTGATTCGATCACGACCACGTCTACCATCGATGCTGGTCAGCGACAAACAATCGTCAGTGCGGGTAAAACCGCGCTTTCGACGGCGTTGCGGTTGGAGATGCGGCTGTAGCGGGCCGTCGTTTCTCGATAGGATGGGATGGGGTGGCGGAGACGGTCACGGTTCGCGCTGAGCCCGTCGAAGCGCATTCGCGTTCAGCCCGCGAGTTCAAGTCATCATGGCAGGCAAATTTTTGCCGCGAATGCGAAGAGTTTTCGCCAGGAGTGACACTGAATCGCGGCGGCTCTCATGCGGCCGTTGTTATACCCGTGCTATCTAGTTAGACCCAATGCCACACGCGCGCATGAAACGTTGCCGTGTGACGTCTGCAACCGAGGAAGTCCGTCGAAAACAAGTTGTCCGTGCTTCGTACGAGCAATTTTGGTCACGCCTCGCATGACTAGGCGTCACCTTCCAAGAATCTAAGCTTTGGCAGTGGGGTCGGTGTCATGCATACTAGTGTTTCATGTGCATTTCTGCACCACATCTCATGACGTAAAGTAGCCAGAAAATACTAACGATGCCAGTTCTCACACCCACTCCGATTGCATCTTTCCAAGACTACGTTGCCAAGGTCGATCAAGGTACGCCGGGTGCCCTGACCTCGCTTTGGTTCCGCGGAGTGGGAAATGCCAATTACCGACTCACCCCATCTTTACACCGCCACGCTGCTGTCACCACAACTGACAGCCTATTCGAGATGGAAAACAGATTACTGACCCGTTACAAAGAACGCTCAGTGCCGTATCTATCCTCCCAAGTTCGCGACTCGTGGGAGTTGCTATTTTTGATGCAGCATTACGGTGTTCCCACGAGACTCCTAGATTGGACGGAAAACCCTCTCATAGCGCTTTTCTTCGCCCTAAGCTCTGCAAAGAAAGATTCGACCGGAAACTACGTTACTGATGCAGCAGTCTGGACGCTATCAGCTGCGAAGTGGAACCAAACTGTATTTCGTCATCAATCTTATTTGGGCGCGGCATTGTCACCATCTGACACAATGGTCAATCAGAGCTACGCCATCGGCTCCGACGCGCGACTGATAAATGAAATGCCGGTGGCAATACTTGGAATTCATAACAGTCCAAGAATTGTTGCGCAACGCGGATCGTTCACTCTTTTTGGAAAATCACTCTCGGCAATGGAGGATATCTACACCTCGCATAACTTTCCCCAGAATACACTTGCAAAGATAATCATCCCAGCTGCAATGATTGGCGCGTTACTTGACAAGCTGGTTTGGATGGGGATTTCAGACTCGGTCATCTACCCAGATCTTGAAGGCCTCGCGAAAGAAACAAAGCGGCAATTCGGTTACGAGGTCTGACATGTTCAAAGTTCAATCGCACGCAACCCGAACGCTAAGTTGGTGGCACAAACAGTCAGCAAAGATTGACTTCAATCCGACGTACCAGCGTAAAGGAAATCTTTGGGGCGACAGAGATAAGGCCTTTCTGATCGACTCAATTCTCAACGAGTTTGACCTTCCGAAGATCTACATTGCCGACTTCACCATTCTGAACACGGCGCTAAACACAAAGAACTTGCCTTACGCGGTGATTGATGGACGGCAAAGACTCGAATCCATTTTTCAGTTCTTTGATGATGAGTTGCGCCTAAATGGCGACTTTAAGCTTTTCACTAGGCCGGACCTCGACCTCGGAGGCATGAAATACTCTGAACTGCGATCGAAGCATCCTGAAATCTCTGAAATTTTTGAAGAGTTCAATCTCGATGTAATGAGTGTGATTACTGACGATGCTGAGAAAATAAAGGATCTCTTCGTCCGGCTCAACAAAAGCAAGGCACTGACAGGGGCGGAGTTGCGCAATGCCATGGCCGGTATAGTTCCTGACTTGATTCGAAACTTAGCTGATCGAAGCTTCTTCAAAGAAATTACTAGATTCTCAATCGAACGAGGTCAGGATTACAACGCTGCGGCGAAGTTCTTGATCATCGAATTCAAGGGTGACTTTGTCGATTTGAAGAAAAAGAACCTTGACCAGTTTGTAAAGGACGGAGCGCAGACGGATGACCCGGAGCCCTACTACGACGCAGCCTATCGCGCGAAGGAAGTAATTGAGAAACTGGCGGTAGCTTTTCAACGAAAGGACACATTGCTTTCGTCGCAAGGACTCCTGCCACTAATCTACCAATTGGCCAAACGGGAAATTTCAGCGCCAGAGTTACGAGCGTATTTCTCCGATTTGGATGCGCGACGCAAGGACAACCAGAAAACGGTGAAGCTCGACGCGCCTTCGGCCGACCCGGCGCTTCTAGCGTTCGAGTCCAATGTTCGAAACGTCAACGATCAAGGTTCCCTGACAGCTGCGTTCGCATTCTTGATACAGGACGCAGAGTTGTTTTTCGGGAGGAGCATTTGACCGTCGAATTTGTCTTCGCCAAGTACATGCGAGACGCAACCTAACAATTTCATCATTTGGACACGCCTTCGGCATGCTGCACGTGTCGGACAAGTACCAAAGAAGTGGCGCATCTATTTCGCACAGAAGACGAGCTCCACACTGAGTCGATGGGCGGCGGCTTCCCGTCCCCCGGCGTGGCGCCGTTAGCGGTATCGTTCCTTGGCGACCCCTTGGGGAACTCGCCCGAATGTGGCTCCCTCCCAGAGCTCTGCGGCTTGCAGGCGCCACTACGGGGTCGTCGAGACGGCCCTCGACGCAGCCATACCGGACCGAACAGCGGCGCGCCGTCTGCGTATGCGCCATCGTCGGCGCCTCACCCACGGCTCAGTTAGTACCATCGGTTCGAGCATTGAACTACCAGCTTTTTGCATAGAACGTCTAATCGACAGTGGTTGCAGCGTGTTTTTTTGAATTCTCGACTTTGTTTATTTTTGGCCGGAAACGTCTACGGCTTAGCGGTTAGCACCGAAAAGCCATCGCAGTTTGTATGACTGTCGATTCGGCAGAAGCATCACGCGATCCTGCTTCCTTCCGATTCACACTCGGAACCACGTCGCGCGCCTACAATCGCGCTATGGCCACTATAAAAAAAACGCTCCTTCTCACCGGTGCCTCGCGCGGTATCGGCCACGCTACGGTTAAACATTTCCACGCCGCCGAGTGGCGAGTGATCACGGTGTCGCGCCAGCCGTTCGACAAAATTTGTCCGTGGCCGCAGGGTCAGAAAGACCATATTCAGGCGGACCTGAACGACATCGAGCATTACGACAGCACCATTGCGCAGATTCGCGAGAAGGTGGCTGAGCCTGAATCGGGTGGCAAATTGTTTGCGCTCGTGAACAACGCGGGTATCTCGCCCAAGCTTCCGGGCGGTAAGCGCATGGGCGTGTTGGCGACCGATTTGGCCACTTGGCAAAACGTGTTTAACGTGAATCTATTCGCGACGGCTTTGCTCGCGCGCGGGCTTTTTGATGAACTTAAAGCGGCGCAAGGCAGCGTGGTGAATGTCACCTCGATTGCTGGCAGCAAGGTGCATCCGTTTGCGGGTGTGGCGTACGCAACTTCGAAGGCCGCGCTGGCCTCGCTCACGCGTGAAATGGCGCATGACTTTGGCCCGCATGGCGTGCGTTGCAACGCGATCGCGCCGGGTGAAATCGACACGTCTATTTTGTCGCCGGGCACCGCTGAGTTGGTCGAAAAAGAAATCCCGATGAAACGGTTGGGCACACCTTCCGAAGTCGCGCAACTGATTTACTTTTTGTGCACGTCGCCGAGCTCGTACATCAACGGCGCAGAGATTCACGTCAATGGTGGCGAACACGTTTAGCGGGACGCAGTTTTGACACTCTGGCGCGCGCTTCGTCGCTTCATCAAAGGCGACGGTTTCATCTTCTCGGGTTATCTCGCCTTTCTGTCGCTACTGGCATTGTTGCCGGTGCTTGGCGTGTTGTTTTGGTTGTCACAGCAAAGCGGCATTATTAAAGCCGCTGATGCAGCGTTTCGCGATTTCTTGTTCACCAATTTGTTTCCTGAAACGGCTAAACAAGTCGTGGCCGTCGTCGATAAGCTTCGCGCCAACGCGCGCGGACTCGGACAAACGGGTGTGGTCATCATCGTGGGCGATTTGCTGCTCAAGGCGCTCGCTTTGGATTCGGCGGTGGATCGCATCTGGGGCTCGCCCAAACGCAGCGTGTGGGGCTATGTGCGTGGCGTTGTCGTCCTGCTGATCGCCGTGCCTGTGGTGGTCGGCGCGCTGTATTGGCTGATTCGCTTTGTTGAAGGCTTTCTCACCAATCTGATGCCTTCGATGCGAAAGATTTTGCAGAGCACGTTTGATCCTATCGAAATTGGAGTGCCCCTGATCGCGGCGCTGGCGCTTTTGTATCGCTGGGGGCCGACGCACTCGCCATCGTGGCGGTCACCGCTTTTCGTTGCGACGCTTATCACCGCGTTGATCGAGTTGTCGCGCTATGTCATCACGCACTACTTTGCGCAAATGCAGCAACTGAAGTCACTCTACGGCGCGTTTATCGCGTTTCCCGTGCTGATCGTGACGCTGTTCGTTATTTGGGCGCTGGTGCTGTACGGTGCCGCGCTCGTGGCTGAGGGTTTCGGGGCGCAGTGGAAATTCCCCGCGCGATCGCGGAAAAAAGCCACCTCGACAAAAGCTGCAAACAAGGCGTGAGCGCTACTGCACCCTAGCTTGGTGCGTAGCCTGGGAGTTGCGACGCTTGCGTTCGTACCGCGTTGATCAATGCGACTACAGCGGGATGCTTGCGTGTTTCGATGCGTCCCGCCAAGCGATACGTTTCGGTGGCGAGCGGTACGAAGTGCAGCTTGAACTGCGCCGACGCAGCGCGTAAGCCCGGCCCCACGTCCGCCGCATCGGCTGCAATTGTCGCCGCTATTGCCTGATGGGTGAATTCTTCTTGATCGTAGCCATTGATGCTCGACGGCATGACTTTGCCTTGCGCCAGCAGCGCGTCCAACAGCAGGCGTGTACCGGAGCCACGTTGACGGTTGATAAAGCGCACATCAGGTCTCGTCAGATCCGCTATTGATGTAATGGAGGTGCGCTTGCTCGGTGAGATGATCAGGCCTTGTTCCCGCTGAATCAGCGCGATGCTCCAATAATCTTCGCTGTCTTCGATCCGCTGCCAAAGCGTGTCGGTAGCGTCCGACGTGGTGACGGGCGAGTGTCCCGATATGTGGTGATAACCCGCAAGATCCGCGTCGCCGCGAAGCAGTGCGCGCACGCAATCCACACTGCCAGCGTTCTCCAAGAAAATCATGGAAGACATCGGGGCCGCTACAGCGCTTTCGGCGACTAGCGACGGTGCTGCTGCGGCATCGGTACTTGTGTGCATCATCGCACGCGCGATGGCGTAATCGTGACTGGCGCGCAGACGAAGTAGCGGTTGATCCTGTAACGCAAGGCGAAGGTCTGTTGCTAGCGCATTGATTCGATCAAGGGCAGGGGGCGCGAAAAGTTCGTCGTGTTTTTCCAATGCGGCGAGCAGCGCTCGCCCCTTGCCGGTCAGCGTGGTGCCGCGTCCACGCGCTTTACCCACAAGTTTGCACGCCGTCGCGTCGTCATAGCTCAACAGGCGGCCCCAAAGCGTTCGGTAGGTCACCCCTAACATCGCAGCTGTGTCTGCGATTGATTGCGTATCGGCAACGATGCGCAGAACGCGCTTTAGCTCTGCAAGATTGAGCTTGTGTTTGCCAAGCGTCAATTCCGCGGCCGACGAAAATGAGATCTGCGGGGATACATGTTTTGCCATAACGAAGTTTAAACGCTGCAACTTAATAGGAAACTAAATACATATTAATTAGTCAACCTAATAAAGAGCCAAAATGCACGCTCCTTTCTGATGTGATGCAGCGCAACTATGAAAATTGGAGCGATAGTTTTGCGGGTCATCTGCGCGATGCTCACGGCAAGCTCGGTTGCCGGTCAATCCGTGTGGGCCGCCACGACCGATTCGGTAGCGGGCACTACGACGATCACTGTCTATGCTGCCGGAAGCTTACGTGAGTCGATGACCGCGATGGCGGACGCCTACCTTGCAGAGCGAAGCAGCAGCAGGACTTCTGCTTCGGGCGGTCAACCAGCCTTCAAGTTTTTGTTTGGCCCTTCCGGCAAGCTGCGCGAGCGTATCGCCGCTGGCGAAGCGTTGGATATCTTTGCTTCTGCATCACCAATTCACACTGATCGCTTGCTAAAGGAAGGCAAGCTTCGGTCATCAAATGTTTTCGCCAGCAACGCGATGTGCGTGGCCGCGCGACCCGGCGTCAAGGTTTCTACCGAGACTGTTATCGACATGCTTCTCTCGCCTGATCTCATATTAGGTGTTTCTACGCCAGGAGCCGATCCTGCAGGGGACTACACATGGGAAATGTTCAAGAAAATTGACAATGAGCGACCGGGCGCCTTTTCGGCACTCGAACGGAAAGCTAAAAAACTTGTCGGTGCCGAAATCAATCAAGCCGACACCGTTTCACCTTACGCGAAGCTGCTCACTGAGAAGCAAGCTGATGTGTTCGTGACCTATTGCACCAACGCGGCTAGCGCACAAAAAATCAATCCAGACATCACGATGGCAAAAGTGCCGGCGTCGATAGACGTGTCAAGCGCCTACGCGATTGGTCTGTCAGTTGCCGCATCGGACGCTGCACGTGAGTTTCTTCGCTTCGTGTTGTCACAGCGCGCGCAAAAGGTGATGGCGGGATTTGGCTTCTCGCCACCGAGTGCAAAGTGTGAAAACCTGACGCCGCCTTTATCGGAGGCTTACGCGGCGTGGACGGGAGCCCCATTGGCCATCAATGCTTCCAGCGGAGCCAAAGGCGAAGCAAACGCACCGGATTTTTCTCTCGGACAGCGCTTGCAGGTAAAGCTGTTGCCGCAGGCATCGCTTGGCTTTGGACGCGAAGCGAAGCGAAAGGATGGTGATGCCTTTGGAGGCGCGTTGAGCTTTGTGGCGAAGGCGAGTGGGCGCATTGAAGCGTTTATTGACCGCCGCGCGTGGGTTGACGTCGTTCGCATCAAAGACCAAGCAGCGATGCCGCCAAACCGCTCCGACCGTTGGTTGGGCTGTCCGGGCGTCGGCAAGAACATGGGCTTTGACGTCGTCGCCGGTGAGCGGTATGAACTGCGTCTCTCTGAAATGGATGCTGCAACAGCGACTGTGCTCGTTATGCCGCTTGCCGCACCCTCAGGCTTGTCGGCTTCGACACAAACTGCCCCACTCGCAAAGTGAGTTTGATCGGCGATTCAGCTGCCGCCGCGTTGCAACTGTTGCTCGCGGGGGATAGTACGCTCGGCGAAATCACGCGGCTGTCTATCGCTGTAAGCGCTACCGCCACACTGGTCGCTGCGGTCATTGGTTTTCCGTTGGGTGCATGGGTTGCGTTGACGCGTAGCCGGCTTCGGTCGCCGTTTGTCGTGTGTCTCAACGCAGCGCTTGGCTTGCCGCCCGTGGTGATCGGGTTGGCTGTTTACTTATTGCTTTCGCGCAGTGGACCGTTGGGCGCTTTGGGTTGGTTGTTCACGCCGGTGGGCATGATTTTCGCGCAGACGATACTCATCACGCCCATCATCGCCGCGCTTACTCGGCAAACGGTTGAAGATGCGCATGTTGATCTACGCGACTGGTTTTCTTCACTGGGCATGAGTACTTGGGCGCGCATGCAAACTCTGCTGGTCGAAGTTCGGTTCTCACTTGTCGTCGTGTTGTT
>JAGNQL010000310.1 GCA_017989135.1 Burkholderiales bacterium | reverse complement strand
GTACCAAAGAAGTCGCAGAGCAGCATCGCTTTGATGTTGCGGCGCTTGAGGCCTACCTGCGAGTGCACGTTGCGGGTTTCGTCGGGCCGCTCACGGTTGAGCAATTCAAGGGCGGACAATCTAACCCGACGTTCAAACTCATCACGCCCAGCAAAACCTATGTGATGCGCGCCAAGCCAGGCCCCGCAGCAAAATTGCTGCCTTCGGCCCACGCCATTGAGCGTGAGTTTCGGGTCATGCGTGGCCTCGCGGGTACGTCCGTGCCGGTGGCCGCGATGCATGCCCTGTGCGAGGACGAATCGGTCATCGGTCGCGCGTTTTACGTGATGGATTTTGTAGAAGGTCGCGTGTTTTGGGAGCCACAGCTTCCGGGCATGACACCAGCGCAACGTGCGGAAATATTCGACGAGATGAATCGTGTGATGGCGGCGCTACATCAGGTCGATTTCGTGGCCGCCGGTTTGTCGGACTACGGCAAACACGAGGGTTATCTCGCGCGCCAGATCGCGCGCTGGACGAAGCAATATCGCGCCTCAGAAACGGAATCGATCCCGGCGATGGATGCGCTGATTGAGTGGCTGCCAGCGCACATTCCGCCGGGCGAAGAAACGAGCATCGTGCACGGCGATTACCGGCTCGATAATGTGATTTTTCACCCCACCGAGCCGCGCATTTTGGCGGTGCTCGATTGGGAACTCTCCACGGTGGGGCATCCGCTGGCGGACTTCGCATATCACTGCATGACGTGGTACCTGCCCGCGGGCGCGGGCCGTGGCCTCGGTGGAAGCGATCTGACCGGCACCGGCATTCCGTCGGTTAAAGACTACATCGCGCGCTACTGCGAGCGTACCGGTCGCGCGAACGGCATCGAGCACTTTGATTTCTATATGGCCTTCAATATGTTCCGCATGGCGGGCATTTTGCAGGGCATTCGTAAGCGCGTGGTTGACGGCACGGCGTCGAGCGCACAAGCCGTGGCGATGGGCAAGGCCGCAAGGCCAATTGCCGAACAAGCGTGGGCGGTGGCACAGCAAATTCGTTAGCTAAACCAGCGAGACCCATTGCGGAGCGTTGACAGCACTGTTGTTGCGGTGGCGCAATGCGGGCAGCTCAACCGGCCTCACAATCTGGCCCATCATAAAAATCGACGACATACTAGGGAGACATCGACATGGACTTTCAGCACTCAGACAAGGTCAAGCACTACCAAGCGCAGTTGCTCAAGTTTTTTGATGAGCACATTTATCCGAATGAGCATCGCTTCGAGCAAGACATTGCCGAGAACACGAAAGCCGGAAAGCGCTGGACACCAACGCGCATCATCGAAGAACTCAAGCCCATCGCCAAGGCGCAAGGTCTTTGGAACCTGTTTTGCCCGCACGCCGAATACGGCGCGGGGCTCAACAACATGGAATACGCGCCGCTGGCGGAAATCATGGGCCGCATTCCGTGGGCTTCAGAAGTGTTCAACTGTTCCGCCCCAGACACGGGCAACATGGAAACCATCATCCAATACGCCAGCGCCGAGAAGAAGGCGGAGTGGCTGCCGCGCTTGCTCGCAGGTGAAATTCGTTCTGCGTTTGCAATGACGGAGCCTGCGGTCGCGTCCAGTGATGCGACCAACATCGAGACTTCCATCATTCGCGACGGCGACGACTACGTCATCAACGGTCGCAAGTGGTGGATTTCAGGCGCGGGCGATCCGCGCTGCGCCGTCTATATTGTGATGGGCAAGAGCGATCCGAGCGCACCTAAGCACGCGCAACAATCGATGATTCTCGTGCCTGCAAACACGCCGGGCGTCACAGTGATTCGCCCGCTCAATGTGTTTGGTTACGACGACGCGCCACACGGTCATTGCGAGATGACGTTTGAGAACGTGCGCGTGCCCGCAGCCAATATGTTGCTCGGCGAAGGCCGTGGCTTCGAGATCGCGCAGGGCCGGCTGGGTCCGGGACGAATTCACCACTGCATGCGCTTGATCGGTCTGTCCGAGCGGGCGCTGGAATTGATGTGCAAACGCCTGACGACGCGTGTCGCGTTCGGCAAGCCGGTGGCTGCGCAAAGCGTGTGGCACGAGCGCATCGCCGAGTCGCGTTGCATGATCGATCAAGCGCGCCTACTCACACTCAACGCCGCCTGGATGATGGACGTGGCCGGCAACAAAGTGGCGAAGCAAAACATCGCGATGATCAAAGTCGTCGCACCGAACGTCGCTTGCCAAGTGATCGATTGGGCGATTCAGGCACATGGCGGCGGTGGCGTATCGGACGATTTCCCGTTGGCGGGCGCCTACGCCGGTGCACGTACGCTGCGCTTCGCCGACGGCCCGGACGAAGTGCATCGCGCGGCGATCGCGAAGCAGGAATTGGGGAAGTACGCGTCGCGGTGAGCAACTGGCGGCGCGTTGCAGCCTAAGAATTTTTACCACTTGCAAATACTGTAAATAAACACATAATATGCGCTGCGCAGCCGCCTTTGGCTGCGGCGGAAGGCGCATATTGTGAGCATCAAAGACTGGCCAGCGGATGATCGTCCGCGCGAAAAATTACTCGAGCGTGGCGCGGAGGCGTTAACCGACGCCGAGCTCTTGGCGATTTTCTTGCGCATCGGCGTGACGGGAAAAAGCGCAGTCGAATTGGCGCGTGAATTATTGCAGCGCTTCGGTTCGGTGTCATCGGTCATCAACGCGTCACGTGACGAGTTCTGCGCGGTGCATGGGATGGGCGAAGCCAAATTCGTGCAACTTCAAGCGACCGTAGAGCTTGCT
>JAGNQL010000309.1 GCA_017989135.1 Burkholderiales bacterium | reverse complement strand
CGATTATTTTTTTTCTAGTCGGCTGTTTGCGTTTGGGTCAATGGCTTTCGGGGGAGACGACATCGACGTGGCTCACTTGGGGCGTTGGGCTCTTCGTAGTGGGCTGGATATTTCAGTTTGTTGGGCACTTCTACGAGGGCAAAAAGCCTGCGTTTGTGGACGACATCATGGGCCTCATCATTGGGCCGATTTTCGTGGCGGCTGAGGTGGCGTTCTTGTTGGGTTTGCGCAAAGACGTGCAACATGCTGTGGAGGCCCGCGTTGGGCCAACGATCATTCGTAAATCGATCGCTGCATGATTTTTTATTGGATGCACTGTGCCGCACCATTTTTTTGACTGATTAATTGCTTGATGGAAACTGCCGTAGCTTCGTTGCCTGATCCCGCTGCTACCGCTGCCGTAGTTGCAGAACATTCGCTGGCCAAAATTTATGGCCAGCCAATGTCGGAAATGCCGAAAGATCTCTACATTCCGCCAGAGGCGTTGGAGATTTTTCTGGACGCATTTGAAGGGCCGCTTGACTTGCTGCTCTATCTCATCCGCAAGCAAAATCTGAACATCCTGGACATTCCGATGGCCGCGCTCACGCGGCAGTATTTGGATTACGTCGAAAAAATGAAGTCGACGCAGCGCTTTGAGCTGGCGGCCGAATATTTGTTGATGGCGGCGATGCTGATCGAGATTAAGTCTCGCATGTTGCTGCCGCGTCCGCCCACGGTGGAAGCCGAAGAAATCGACCCGCGCGCTGAGTTGGTCAAGCGCCTGCTGGAATACGAGCAAATGAAGCTTGCGGCGGCGGGATTAGATGATCTTCCGCAGGCTGAACGCGATTTCGCGATCGTTCACGTGATCTTCGAAAAGCAGGCCAGCACGCGCTTGCCAGATGTTGAACCGGATGACTTGCGCAAGGCTTGGAGCTGGATTCTTGCGCGGGCGAAGCTCAACAAAATGCATCTCATCTCGCGGGATGAGCTTTCGGTGCGTGCGCGCATGAGTTACCTACTTCGCAAGCTAAAACCCGGAGTGCATGTAGAATTCGCCCAACTGTTCGAGGAAACAGCCACCGTACCCTTGGTCGTTGTTACTTTCCTCGCGATTCTGGAGTTAGCGCGCGAACGATTGATCTCGGTTGCGCAAACAGAACCCTTTAAGCCCATTTATGTGCATCTCGCCGGTGACGGCGGAGTGATGGTTGCGGCCACACCCACCCAGAGCACTGATGTGGCGAACGACGAAGCAGCGTAGCAGTCCTTCGCTTTTCTCTGCTTTATTGTCTTCGCGGCTTATTGGGACGTACGCAACGGCGTTTACCGTTGCCCTTACCTGATAAATAGTAGAGCCTTCATTGGACGAACTCACCCACGCTAAACGCGTACTCGAAACGGTTTTATTGGCCAGCCACGAGCCGTTGCCGCTTGACGAAATAGTCAAGGTTTTTGACCCGCCAGTGCCCACCGAGACGGTGCGCCTGTTGCTTGCCGACTTAACCGCCGAGTGGAAAGAACGCGGCAGCATCGAGCTGATGCAAGTCGCCTCCGGCTACCGCTTTCAAACGCGCGTTGAAATGCAGCCGAATATCGACCGCCTCACGCCGGAAAAACCGCCGAAATACTCACGCGCTGTGATGGAAACGCTCGCCATCATTGCCTATCGCCAGCCCGCGACACGCGGGGAAGTTGAGGCGATTCGCGGAGTGGCGGTTTCAGCCAACATCCTCAAGGCGCTCGAAGACCGCGGCTGGATCGAAGTCATTGGCCATAAAGACACACCGGGTCGCCCAGCGCTGTTCGCCACGACCAAGGCGTTTCTGAACGATTTGAGCCTGCGTTCTTTGTCCGAATTGCCACCGCTGGCTGAGCTCGATGCCAACCCCGCGCTCGAGTTGCCCGAAGTGCCGCAAGAGCCGATTTACCCGGAGCAGGGTCGCATCGATACGCGCAGCGAAGCCGCGATCGAAGCTGCCGATGCCGCGAACGCCGCTGAGGCCGCAGAAGACGCGGCGTTGTTCGCCGACGAAACCTATGTGGAGCCTGTGCTCCGCGCGCTTCCAGAAAGTGTCGACGCTGCGCTCTTTGCCGCTGACGGCGACGCAGACTCCGACCCCGAATCCCCCGTGACCCCCACCTTACCGCCATCGCCGACTGTCCACTAAGAAAATGACCACAATGCAAGACAACCCCGGCGGCGACGACCACAACGCTCACGACGATCATGAACCGGGCGACGTCAACGGCAACGTTGATCCATCATTCGGCAAGAAACCAAAAGCGCAAGGTCGCGGCGACAAGCCCGCCGGTCGCGCTCCACGCGCCGCCAAGGCGCCCGGTACAGGTCGCACGCCCCGATCAGGCAAATCTCCTGAAGCAGGGGAGATGCTCGTGGTCGCCCCGAAGCCCACGGTAGAAATCATCGTGCGCGGCCCCGGTCAGCCACGTGTGCCGCGTAAGCCTCGCCTCGTGCCGACTGCAGCCGCGGACGGCGGCGTTTCAGGTGACGTAGGCGCAGGTTCAGCTCCTGCATTCGAAGCTTCGGAAAACGCTGCGCCCGTGGTGGCGGACGCATCCGGCGTTGAAAACATCGGTAACAACGCGCCCGCCAACAATGGTGGCGAGCGCGGCCCGGGCAACGGTCGCAACCGCAATCGAAATCGTCGTGGTGGTCGTGGCCGCAAGGAGCGTGGCGATGGTGCCCTTCGCCTGGAAGGCGACGCCGGTGGCGGGCGCCCCGTGCGCCTCGGCCGCGACGGTCAACCGATGCCGTATGAGCCACTTC
>JAGNQL010000308.1 GCA_017989135.1 Burkholderiales bacterium | reverse complement strand
TTTCAAGGCATTGCCGGGGTTCAAGCTTTCCCGTCGCAGCCCGGCTCATTGGGGCAAAGCCCCCGCGCGAAGCCGATCGAATTTGTGGTGCTCGCGGCCGTGCCATACGAGCAGATGCAAAGTTTCGTTCGGGCGATGCAAGCCGAAATGCAAAAGAACCCCGGCTTTCAAAACATCGACACCGACTTGCGGATGAACACGCCGGAGCTGCGTGTGCGGGTGAATCGCGATAAAGTGATTGACGTGGGTGCGAACGTGGATGTCGTGGGCCGCACGTTGGAGACGATGTTGGGCGGCCGCCTGGTGACGCGCTTTAAGCAAGACGGTGAGCGATATGACGTGATTGTGCAAGTCGCGCGCGATGGCCGCGACACACCGGAGCGCATCAGCGAAATTAACGTGCGCAGTCGCACTGGCGACATGGTGCCACTGTCGAATTTGGTCACCGTCCGCGAGGGAGTGAGTCCGCGCGGTATTGGTCACTTCCAGCGCGTACGGTCGGCCACAGTGAATGCCAATCTCGCGCCCGGATATACGCAAGGTGAAGCCTTAGCGTTCATGGACGCGACGGCAAAACGCGTGTTGCCTCCCACAGTGCAAACTGATTTGACGGGACAATCGCGCGAGTTCCGCGATTCGTCGAGTGATATTTACTTCGTGTTCCTGTTGGCGCTGGGCTTCATCTATCTTGTGCTTGCCGCGCAGTTCGAGAGTTTCGTCGATCCTCTAATCATCATGCTGACGGTGCCCCTGTCGATGACCGGTGCGCTGCTCGCGTTGCACCTCACGGGCAATACGCTCAATATTTACTCGCAGATCGGGCTCATCACGTTGGTTGGTTTGATCACCAAGCACGGCATTCTGCTCGTTGAATTTACCAACCAGTTGCGCGATCAAGGACGAAGCGTGCGTGACGCCGTGGTCGAGGCGGCAGAACTGCGTTTGCGACCAATCTTGATGACAACAGGCGCGATGGTGCTTGGTGCGATTCCGCTGGCGCGAGCGGTCGGTGCAGGCGCTGAGAGTCGTCAAGTGATCGGTTGGGTGATTGTCGGCGGGATGACGCTGGGCACGTTGCTCACTTTGTTCGTCGTTCCTACGGCGTACACCCTGTTCGCACGCGAAAATCGCGGTGCGCGCGAACGTGAAGTTGCGAGAGCCGAGCGGTTGGCGCATCATCCGCAGCCTGTGGCTGGCGAATAGGAACAGTTATGAGTGAAACGGACGTAGGTATCTCAATAAAGCGCTTGGCGCAAAGTGACGGCGGACTCTACCGTGCGCTGATGCTGCGCGCGTACAGCGAGCACGACACGGCGTTTACGTCAACATTTGAAGAGCGCGCAGGCAAGCCCGTGGATTGGTGGACGAGGCGCCTGCAAGATCCCACGACCGTGACGCTTGGAGCGTATGACATCGGCGGTACGTTAATCGGTACCGTGAGACTAGAAAGCTTTCAGCGTCGTCGGGAACGACATAAAGTGCAGCTCACGGCGATGTATGTCCTGAAAGATTATGCGGGCCGTGGAATTGGGCGAAGGTTGCTTGAAGAAGCGCTTGCACAGGCCCGAAAAATGGACGCTGTGGAACTCGTGAACCTTACCGTGACTGCTGACAACCTGAATGCTGTGCGCTTGTATTCAACTTTAGGATTTCAGACTTTTGGCCGAGAAGCGCGCGCAGTGAAGACAGCACAGTCGTATCTCGACAAACTGCACATGTGGAGACCCGTAAGTGCCGATTACGTCGCGCCCAATTGACGCGACCATGAGTCCGGAAACGAAAAAGGAGCGCGAGGCTCCTTTTTTTGTCACCCGAGGGGCTAAGGCTAGGCCTCGAGCACTTTCCACAACAATTGTGACAGCAGCGCTTGCTGCTCTTCACCCAGCACATGATTTACCCGCTGCTCTAGTGCGCTGCTAAGCGACGGCGGGTAAGGCAGTACCTCCATCGAGCGTTCGGTAAGCGCGTACTTTGACGGGCGCGCATCGATCTCTCTAACCCATCCGCGGCTGGCCAAACGATTGAGCAAGACGGTAGCCTGTGACGGCGAGCGGTACAGCCGACGCGAAATTTGCGCGATGGTTGGCTCCCCCAACACCAAGATAGCGTTCATCGCTTGCCACTCGAGCATGCTGAGCTGATGCCGCGAAAGCGCACTATCAAGCGCAACAAAGCAGGCGTGGCCAAAACGAGCTAACGCTGGGCTCAACGCTGAAACCGTCGCCGTTGAACTTTCAGGTCCGCTGACAGGTGGCTGCGCCGTACGCACACGCGGCGGCCGCATCAAGGTCGGATCGGTATCGGTTTGAAGCATCAATTTTTCTCCTGCAATTCAAATCAACTTGAACCGCGAAACCTGAGTAGTCAATGAGGTATGTCATCAAGTCCGATGCATTCCGAGGCATTAACTATCAGCCCATCGCAGCCAGCGCCGTGCTTAGTCAGGCTGCACAACTGTGCCGCGATTAAGATCGTCGGCGTGCAATTGCGTTCGGTGGCGCTACGTTGTCTCCCATGCGCCATTTCGACCCGTCTCGGTTGTCGGCGGTGCATTTCAACCTAGTGTATGGCATTAGGCGGCTGCTGTCGCGTACGTAGCTCGTTGCCCCGTCAAATCGCGATGCTGCGCCCGCCGTCTACGTTGATCGTCTGCCCAGTGACGAAGCTCGCGTCGCAGATGAGGTACTTCACAGCCTCTGCGATTTGCGCCGAGCCGCCTTCGCGATTGAGCGGCACGTGCTGCAAGATGCGCGCGCGCTCGGCCGCAGAAATCTGGCCATCTTCAGGC
>JAGNQL010000307.1 GCA_017989135.1 Burkholderiales bacterium | reverse complement strand
TCTGAATACGTGCAATACGTTGAGGATTTGATCAATGACCGGCCGCGTAAATCGCTCGACTGGCTGACTCCCCGAGAGTTAGCATCGCTCTTGCACTCCGCCTGCGCACTTTGATGTGGAATCCACCATACTAGATATCTCGACTGTACGAAAAAAGTCGCGCTAACGACCGCTGGGCAGTCGATCTGGCATAAAAGCTGTTAGGGTTTCACGCTTTCCGAGATAGCGAGTTTTAGCTCTGTGGCGGGAAGTTTCGCGTTGATGCGCGCACTTTGCCAATCACCAGCTGCAGCCATCGGTTGGCCTGCGAGCGAAAGACGTGCTTGGATCGTGACGTCGGCCCCTGGTTTAAGGCCTGCGCCGCCGATCATGCCGTCGTTGGCGGTCAGGGTGACCGGTTTATCCAATTCACCAGCAGTGAGCTTTTTGGCCGCGAGCGGCGGGCCGCGTTCGGCACCCGCTGCGCGCACGATGAGAAACACTGCTGCTGCGGTGTTGGCTTCGGCGGCTTTCCGGGCTTCAGGGCTCAGGGTGAGCGCGAGCGTTGCCAGCGGCGCGCCTGCGTTGCTGGCGGCGGCATTCGTTGGCGCGGCGGGGGCCGCGGGCGCGGCTGCGCCCGTACCACTCGTGCGCGAGCGAATGTCTTGCAGGGCGTTGTCGGCGATTTGCGTGAAGCCGGAGTTTGGCTCAGACACCGATTTTGCGAGCGTGAAAGTTTTCTCAGCAGCGGCGAGTTCGCCGGATTGAATTTCGTACGTTCCGCGAAGCAGCAGCGCCTTCGGATTTTTCGGGTCCAGCGCGAGAGATTTGTTGATGAGATCCAAAGGTTTGCCTTTCATGTCGCCTTGCGACAAACCTGCCGCAGCGTCGGCGTAGTCGGCCCACACATCGGCCTCGTTCGGCAATAGCGCAGCGGCCTTTTCGTAGGCCTTGAGTGCGTCGGCGAAACGTCCGACGGACGACTTCGCGCGCGCGAGCAATAGCCAGCCCTTAGCATCGTTGGGCTCTTTGTTGAGGCGCTCTTCGGCCATGCGGAATAGCTGATCCATTTGCTCGTCGGCGCTGGCGGCGTTGGCTGTACCACCGGTCGCCGTAGCGGTAGCTTGCGCGGGCAGCGCCGGATGTGACGAGTCGACGATCACGCCCGCAGGCGAGCCCACCGCCGCATAGCCCACGATTGCGAAAATCGGCAGCAGCACGCCGAGCGCGATTGCCGTTCCTTTGTAGCGCGGCGTTTGCACGACCGCCTCACCTTCGGCTTCGTGCAACACACGCGCTTCCAACTCGCGCTCAGCTTCCGGCAGCGACGCATCGGAGAGCAGGCCCATCGCGTGGTCGCGCCGCGCTTCCGCAAGCTCAATGCGAAGTGCCTGAACGTTGGTGTTGATTGTGCTGTTTGAATCGAGAGCGCGACGCTTAAGCAGCGGCCGCAGCAGCGTCCACACAACAAGCGCGGTGAGAATTGCCGCGATGACGATAAATGCAATGGCGGGATTCATTATTTCTTAGTCTCGTTAGCGTTGGCATCGTCTTGCAGCAGTGCGCGGGCGCGGGCGCGATCAACGTCCGTTAGCACAGTGGCCTGATGAGCGGCGGAAGTCTTGCGTAGACGGCGCACGAGCAGCGCGCCGGCAAAGGCCAGCGCAATGAATGGGCCAGCCCAGAGTGCGAAGGTGGTCGCTTTGAATCGCGGTTTGTAGAGCACAAAATCACCGAAGCGGTCGGTCATGTAATTCTTCACTTCATCTTCGCTCTTACCTGCGGCCAGCTGCGTGCGCACTTGATCGCGCAGGTCGTTTGCGACGGGAGAGGTGCTGTCGGCAACGGTTTGGTTTTGACAAACGAGACAGCGCAGTTCGCTGGTCAACGCTTTGACGCGCGCCTCAAGGGCCGCGTCCGTTGGCGCTGGTGTTTGCGCAAACACAAGAGTCGCGGTGAGAAGTGCAGCGGCAAGCGACAGCGCTCGCCCAAGAGGGTCAAGACTCATCGCATTTGACGTGTTCATCAGTCGGCCCCCACAACATTGTTGGCCTTCAGCGCGGCGGTTTGCCGCGCGCGGCGATAGCGGGGATCAAGCGCGCCGAGCAAGCCGCCCAGCGCCATGATCACGCAGCCCAACCAAATCCAATTCACCAGTGGCTTGTAGTGCACACGCACCGTCCACGAACCGCCGCCGAGATCGTCGCCCAGCGAGACGTAGATGTCGCGGCGGAGTCCGCGATCAATCGCGGCTTCGGTCATCGGCATCGCGCGATTCGATGCGTAGAAACGGCGCTCAGGTTTGAGCGTGCGCAGCTCAACGCCTTCCTTGCTCACCGAGAATTTGCCCACTTTCGCGTTGTAGTTCGGGCCGGGGACGTCACTCACGCCGAGGAACTTGATGTCCACCCCTGCAACAGATTTCGACTGTCCAACGCTCAATGCGATGTCGTATTCTTGTTCGAAGGATTTAACAGCGGTCACGCCCAAAATAAACGCGACCACACCTAGGTGCGCGATCTGCATGCCGTGATACGCGATGGGAATTTGTTTCCACTTTGCCGCCGTGCTGGTAAGGCCAGACGCGTGGCGAAGACGGTCGCGATAACCATCCACAATCCCGCACGCAAGCCACGCTGCAAACGCGAAACTCACGCACGCCATCGCCGAGAAGCGCGGCGCGAGCGTGGCGCAAAGCACAAACGCGAGCACTGCAGCAACGCCCGGAACGAGCATGCGCCGGAGCACCGATTGGCTCTCGTCTTCTTTCCAACGCGCCAGCGGGCCAATGCCCATCAGTGCCACCAACGGCAGCATGATGA
>JAGNQL010000091.1 GCA_017989135.1 Burkholderiales bacterium | reverse complement strand
ACATGACTGAGAACTGCCCCACGGCGATAAACAGCGCGTAAACAACGAGCCAACGCCACGCAACTTGTGGCTTTCCAACAAAGAAAACGAGGGGAACCGCAGCTAGAAAAAAGCGCCAGGCACAGAGCGCGAACGGAGGCACCGTTTGCAATCCAATCTTGATCGAAACAAAGGTCAAGCCCCAAATTGTGGCGATGGCGAGAGCAAGAAGGTTGTGACGCAGCGGCATGCTTGGATTGTAGGCGCGGACTTGGCCGCGCTTGGCAACGCCAGCGTAGCGTTACACGGAATAAAGAAGGCGCGACTCACGTCACGCCTGCGAATTCGATTTACTCGACCGCTTTCAACATCGCCTCAACAACGCCCTTGGCGTCCCCGAACACCATCATGGTTTTATCCATGTAGAAGAGTTCGTTGTCGAGCCCCGCATAACCCGCAGCCATTGAACGTTTGTTCACGATAATCGTGCGCGCTTTGTACGCTTCCAAAATTGGCATGCCGTAAATCGGACTGCCTTTTTCGAGCGCGAGTGGGTTCACCACATCATTCGCGCCCAGAACCAGCACGACGTCAGTTTGCGCGAAATCAGAGTTGATGTCTTCCATCTCGTGCACTTGGTCGTACGGCACTTCGGCTTCCGCGAGCAGCACGTTCATGTGGCCCGGCATACGGCCTGCAACTGGATGGATCGCGTACTTCACGTCGATGCCTTTTGCGATGAGTTTTTGTGCCAACTCTTTCACGGCATGCTGCGCGCGCGCCACGGCTAAACCGTAACCCGGAACGATCACCACGCTGTCGGCGTTCGACAACATGAACGCCGCGTCGTCCGCGCTGCCGCTCTTGACCGGGCGCTGTTCTTTTGCACCGGTTGCCGCGCCAGTCTCGCCGCCGAAGCCGCCCAGAATCACGCTGATGAACGAGCGGTTCATCGCTTTACACATGATGTACGAAAGAATCGCGCCGGACGATCCAACGAGTGAGCCCGCGATGATCAGCATTGGGTTGTTGAGCGAAAACCCAATGCCCGCCGCAGCCCAGCCCGAATAGCTGTTGAGCATCGACACCACCACTGGCATATCCGCGCCGCCAATCGGAATGATGATGAGTACACCGAGCAAAAAACCCAACACGATGATCAACAAGAAATCGGTAAACGACTGTGAGTGCCAGAAGCCGAATATGAAAAATAGTACGGCCAAACCGAGCACAGCGTTAACCGCGTGTTGGCCTTTAAACGTTACCGGCGCGCCTTGAAACAAGCGGAATTTGTACTTGCCCGAAAGCTTGCCAAAAGCAATCACCGATCCGGTAAATGTGATCGCACCGATGAACGCGCCGAGCGCAAGCTCAATCCGGTTGCCGCCTGGAATCGCGCCATTCTTGGCAGTAATTCCGAAGGCCCAGGGCTCGACCACTGCTGCGACGGCAATAAACACGGCGGCCAAGCCGATCATGCTGTGCATGAACGCAACCAGTTCTGGCATCTTGGTCATTTCGACGCGTTTGGCCATTACCGCGCCAAGACCACCGCCCACAACCAGTCCGAGCAAAACATAGGTCAAACCAGCTGCGGAATCGTTGGCCAATTTGTAGATCAGCGCGCAAGTCGTGACGGCCGCGATGGCCATGCCGAGCATGCCGAAGCGATTGCCCTTAATCGACGTGGTGGGATGCGAGAGCCCTTTTAGCGCCTGAATGAAGAAAACCGACGCAACGAGATAGAGAAGAACGACGAGGTTCATGCTCATTTGGCGGCCTCCATCTTCACATCTTTTTTCTCTTTCTTCTTAAACATTTCAAGCATGCGCTTGGTGACTAAAAAGCCACCGAACACGTTCACCGCAGCCAGCGCCACCGCCAATACGCCCATCGTTTTTCCGAGGGTGGTTTCAGTCAATGCCGCCGCGAGCATCGCGCCCACAATGATGATGGCCGAGATGGCGTTGGTCACGGCCATGAGTGGCGTATGCAGCGCAGGCGTGACGTTCCAGACGACGTGATAGCCGACGTAAATGGCGAGCACGAAAATTATGAGGTTGATAACGATATGGTCTACGCCGCTCATTTCTTGTCTCCCGTGACGAGTGTGGCCGCAACGATGTCGTCCTCAAGATTGATACTGAATGCACCAGTTTTGAAATCGACCAGCAATTTCAAGAAATCCAGCAAATTGCGCGAGTAGAGCGCGCTGGCGTCCTGCGGCAACAACGCCGCGAGATTGGTGTGGCCAACGAGCGTGACGCCGTGCTTAACCACGACTTCATCTTTAACCGTTAACGGGCAATTGCCGCCCTGCTCTGCGGCCAAGTCAATGATGACCGAGCCCGGTTTCATCGCTTTAACCATCTCTTCGGTGACCAGCACCGGCGCTGGGCGACCGGGAATCAGTGCCGTGGTTATGACCACATCGGCGAGCGCGACTTTTTTTGCGACTTCTGCTCGCTGCCGCGCCATCCAACTTTCCGGCATCGGCTTGGCATAGCCGCCCACGCCAACCGCTGCTTCGCGCTCCTCATCGGTTTCATAAGGAACGTCAATGAATTTCGCGCCGAGCGATTCGACCTGTTCCTTTACTGACGGACGAACGTCTGAAGCTTCGATGACCGCGCCGAGGCGCTTGGCGGTTGCAATGGCTTGCAGGCCGGCCACCCCGACGCCGAGGATCACGACGCGTGCCGCTTTCACGGTGCCCGCCGCCGTCATCAGCATCGGGAAAAATTTCGGGTAATGGTTCGCCGCAAGAATCACCGCCTTGTAACCGGCGATATTCGCTTGAGAAGAGAGCACGTCCATACTCTGCGCGCGCGTCGTGCGCGGCGCTTTGTCCATCGAAAAGCCATTGACGCCGCGCGCCTTGATGGCCGCGATGCCTTCCGAGTTGAAGGGGTTGAGTAAACCCACGACGCTCGCGCCAGACTTAATCGAAGCCAACTCGGATTCGTTAGGGCCGCGCACTTTGAACAGAATGTCGCTGGCAGCAAGCACTGCTTGTGCGGTGGATACGATGGTCGCCCCTGCGGCGGCATACGCGTCGTCGAGCAAGCTCGAGGCATTTCCCGCTCCTGACTCGATGACAACGCTGATGCCCGGAATTGCGGCCATCTTTTTTACGGTTTCAGGCGTCGCTGCAACGCGCGTTTCGCCGCTGGCGGTTTCCTTGATGATGCCAATCTGCATCGGGCACCTCCCCTTTTTTTGTTGACGCAAATGAGTTTATCCGCTTTTCGATTTCATTTTTCGGGATAACCCTGAGCGAATCGTGAACGCGGCGGCGACGACTTACAGTAAATTAACAAGGTTAACTTTTGGAGAAATATATGTTTAGTTTGAAACGACTCGGATTTGCTGTTGCGCTGGCCGTTGGCTTGACGGCAACGCTGGCAAATGCTGCGAGCCTCAAAGGTGCCGCGCAAAACGACATTCTGACCGCCGATCCACACTCGCAGAACCACGCGACGACTAACGCAATCCTCATGCACACGTACGAGGGACTTACGCGCTACAACGCAAAGCATGAAGTCGAGCCTGCGTTGGCCACCAAGTGGACCTACATTTCGCCAACACAAGTACGGTTCGAATTACGCAAAGGCGTCAAGTTTCACGACGGCACGAACTTCACCGCTGACGACGTCGTGTTTAGTTTTAATCGCATCAAGCAGCCGCAAGGCACGATGCAGATCTACATCGCCGGTGTGAGTGACGTGAAGAAAATCGACGACTACACAGTTGATTTCATCATGCCTGCACCGAACCCAATCTTGCTTCGTAACATTATTGACTTCCGCATAATGAGTAAGTCGTGGGCTGAGAAAAACAAGGCTACGAACATTCAAGATTTCAAGGCCAAAGAGGACACGTATGCGTCTCGCAACGCCATGGGCACCGGCCCGTACGTGTGGAAGAGCTGGGCACCAGAGCAAAAAATTGAGTTCACCGACAACCCGAACTGGTGGGGCAAGAAGGACGGCAACGTCACGAGCTACACATACCTTCCTATTAAGGCCGACGCCACGCGCATTTCCGCGCTCATCGCCGGCGACGTTGATCTGGTGACGGAAGTTCCGCCACAAGACGTTGAGCGCCTAAAGAAAGAGCCCAAGCTGAAGGTGGTTGAAGGGCTCGAAGTGCGCACGATGTTCCTTGGAATGGATCAGTGGAGCGACGAGGCCAAATACACCAACGTGAAGGGTAAAAACCCGTTCAAGGACAAGCGGGTTCGTGAAGCACTTTCGCTGGCGATTGATCGCGAAGCAATCAAAAAATCAATCATGCGCGGCCTCTCGGTGCCAGCGGGCATCATGGTCGCTCCGGGCGTAAACGGCCACAGTAACGACATCGACAAGGCCGAATTTAACGTCGTTAAAGCGAAGAAGCTGCTGGCCGATGCGGGCTATCCCAATGGCTTTGAGCTGACGCTCGACTGCCCGAACAATCGCTACGTAAACGATGAGAAAGTGTGCCAAGCGGTGGTCGCGATGTGGGCCAAAATTGGCCTCAAGCCAAAGCTCAACTCGATGAACTTTTCACCGTACATCGCCAAGATTCAAAACTTCGACACTAGTGTTTATATGTTGGGTTGGGGCGTGGCAACCTATGACGCGCTGTACTCGTTGCAGTCGCTCGTGCGCACCAAAACTACCGGCGCGGATGGTAACTTCAACCTCGGGCGCATCAACGACACTCGTCTAGACGCTATCATCGACCAACTCAAAACCGAGCCGGACGTGACCAAGCGCAATGCGCTTATCCGCCGCGCGCTCGAACGCACCAAGGAAGAGTCGTACTACGTCACGCTGCACCACCAAGTTCGTCCTTGGGCGATGAAAAAAGAAGTGACGACGGTGCACCGCTCGGACGACCGCCCCGAAGCGCGCTTCGCGAAAATCTCCGGCGGGGGTTCGTAATCCAAAGGTTTGCCGCGTCGCGCGGCGGAGAAAATGGCACCTCCGGGTGCCATTTTTTCTGCGCTGCTCACATCGACGAGCGAGCCGGTCGCATGAGTCACCTCGCGACCGCTACAACCGAAACACGCTTATACAACTTTCTACGGAAAACGACTTCCAGGCGGTCGTTTCAGCCACTTTTTGTGAATACTCGATAATAGAGAAAAATCAGCTGTATCGACGGCCTGGCGGTCGTTGCATACATAAAGTTATTGACGATGCTGCCGCGCCGTATGCGGCGCGCGCATGGTCAACTCTGCGTCACAAGAAACCGAAAGAAGCTAAGCAATGAAACTAGGCATAGAAGGCAAATGGGCACTGGTGTGCGCCGCGAGCAAAGGTTTGGGTAAAGGCTGCGCACGCGCGTTGGTTGCGGAAGGCGTTAACGTCGTCATCACCGCACGCGGCGCCGAGGCCCTAGAAACGACCGCCGCTGAGCTGCGCGCCGCGAACCCTGCTGTGAAGGTCATCGCAGTCGCGGGCGACATCACCACAGCGGAAGGTCGCGCGGCCGCGCTGGCTACCGCACCGTACTTCGACATTTTGGTCAACAACGCGGGTGGGCCACCTCCTGGCGATTTCCGGAACTGGACACGCGACGATTGGATCAAGGCGGTCGACGCGAACATGCTGACGCCGATCGAACTCATGAAAGCCGTGATCGACGGCATGTGCGAACGCGGATTTGGCCGCATCGTGAACATCACGTCGGGCGCAGTCAAAGCGCCGATCGACACGCTAGGCTTGTCGAACGGTGCGCGCAGCGGCCTCACAGGCTTTGTCGCTGGTCTGGCGCGCCAACAGAAAGTGGCGAGCCGAAACGTCACGATTAACGGCCTCCTCCCCGGCCCCTTCGACACAGATCGCATGAACACGATGCTCGCCAATTGGGCCAAGCGCGACGACAAACCTATTGCTGATGTCGCCGCCGCGCGGCTCAGCAAAAATCCCACGAAACGCATGGGCACCATCGACGAATTCGGAGCAACCTGCGCGTTTTTGTGCAGTCAACACGCTAGTTTCATCACCGGCCAAAATATTCTGATGGACGGCGGCGAATATCCGGGCACGTTCTAAGCAAAAGTACGGGCACCCTACCCATTCGCGCGCTGCGCGGCGATGACTTCCATCCGAACCTGCTCAGTGAGCTCTGCCTTGATGTCCATAAACGTCGGCGTCGTCTTCACTGAGTAGCTGCGCGGGTGCGGCATAGGCACAGCACGGTCGAGCTTGATCCGCCCCGGCCGCGCACTCATGACCATGACGCGGCTGCCCATGAACACCGCCTCGTCGATGTCGTGCGTCACGAATAGCACCGTCTTGCGCTCGGCCTCCCAAATGCCGAGCAGAAGCTCCTGCATAAGTTCGCGCGTCTGATGATCGAGCGCGCCAAAGGGCTCGTCCATGAGCAGCATGCGCGGATTGTTCGCGAGCGCACGCGCCAGCGCTGTGCGCTGCTGCATGCCCCCGGAAAGCTGCTTCGGAAAGTGACTCTCAAATCCGCGCAAGCCGACTTTTTGAATGAAGGCGTTGGCAACGTCAAGTTGCTCCGCACGCGGCAGATTGCGCTCACGCAGGCCAAAGCACACGTTCTCGAGCACCGTGAGCCACGGAAATAACGTGTAGCTCTGAAACACCATGCCGCGATCTGGACCGGGGCCAGTGATGCGCTTGCCGTCAAGCAATACCTCACCCGAGGACTGCTGATCGAGGCCCGCGACGATCCGCAGCAGTGTGCTTTTGCCGCATCCAGATGGTCCCAGAATCGTAATGAAATCGTTTTCGGCGACGTCTAAATCTGTCGCTTGAAGCGCCACGGTCGGCGCGCGGCCCTCGGACGAGAAAGTGCGCGAAACGCCGCGAACAGAAAGAATGTTCATGCGGTCATTTCCCTAGAGCAGCCCACGGGAAGCATTTCCGATTGGCGAACTTAAACAGCATGTCGCTCGTGAGTCCAATCAACCCGATGACGATGATGCCGAATATGATTTGATCCGTAGCGAGGAGCGACTGACTGTCTGTAATCATGTGCCCGATGCCGCTTGAGGCACCGATCAGCTCCGCGACGATGACGTAGGTCCAAGCCCAACCAAGAATCATGCGCAGAATTTCCGCAATCTCAGGCGCGGCGCCGGGGATCAGCACGCGCTTAACCAAGCTCGCATCGGTCGCGCCTAACGTGTATGCCGCCTCGACCAAATCGCGTCGCGTATTACCCACGACGACCGCGATCATGATCACCGCGTGAAAGAAAGTGCCTATGAAGATAACCGCGAGTTTCTGCGCCTCACCTATTCCAACCCACAAAATCAGCAAAGGAATGAATGCCGACGCTGGCAAGTAGCGCGCGAACGAAATGAATGGCTCGAAAAAAGCCTCTATCGGCTTGTACGCTCCCATCATCACACCCAACGGCAACGCAAGCAAAGCCGCGAGGACAAAGCCCCCGAACACGCGCCACACGGTCATGCCGATGTCGTTTAGAAATCCCATCTCCGTCAAAAGCGTGTAACCGCTTTTAACCATCATGACCGGATCGGCGAGAAACGTTTTAGAGACGAAGCCACCGAATGTCGCTATCGCCCAAACCGCAACGAACACAACGAAGAACGAAATGCCAAGCGCGACGCGCACGCTCGGCGTTACGGGAGTGAGCGGGCGCATCGCGTTCGCTGCTTACTTGATGAAGCGCGTATCGGCGAGTTTCGACAAATCCGGAATGGATTTGATGATGCCGGCTTCAAGCAACAAATCTGCGGCTTCCTTGCTGAACTGAGCATGCTCGCCGGAGAAGAATTTTTGGTTGGCGGCTTTGTCTTGCCAGCGCAAGAAGGAAGCGCTCTTGGCGAACGCTTCGCCTGTTTGCTTCACGTCTGCGCCCATGATTTCATAACTCTTTTTTGGGTCCGACTGGATCATGGCAAGCGCGTCGAAGTAGCCGTTGGCTAGGGCTTGTGCAGCTTTCGGATTCTCGGCCAAGAATTTCGGCGTGCAGCCGAACGTGTCCATCACCATCGGGTAGTCGAGCGTGGTCGCGATGATTTTTCCTGCTTCTGGTTTCGCGCGGACCGACGAAAGGTATGGCTCGTACGTCATACCCGCGTCAATATCGGCATTGCCCGCAATCATCGCGTTGGCCGCCGCTTGCGGTTCAAGGTTCACGACTTTCACGTCCTTCACCGACATGCCATTCTTCTTGAGCATCCAAGCGAGCGCGAAATACGGCGAAGTACCCGGTGCGCTGGCTGCAACCGTCTTGCCCTTTAGGTCCGCAATTTTCGAAATGGCTGGTTTAACCACCATGCCGTCCGCACCAAAGCTTTTGTCGAGCTGAAAGATTTGCGTGGTCGCAACGCCTGCGGCATTCCATCCAATCCAAGTTTCAACCGTCGTCGCGGCGCACTGCACGTCGCCCGATGCGATCGCGAGATGGCGATCTTTCTGCGGTATTTTCTTAATGGAAACGTCAAGGCCGTGCTTTTTGAAGAGCCCGGCCTCCTTGGCCAAGGTTAGAGGCGCGAAGCCGGTCCAACCAGATATGCCGATAGCGACCTTCGTTTCCTGCGCCATGGCCGGTACGGCGGCCGCAGCGATTGAGCCGACAGCAAATGCAACAAGGGTTTTCTTCATGATCAGTTCCTCTAGTTAAAAAAAATGAAACGCGGTCAAACGGGGATCCACAGGGCCGGTAATTCGGATTGCGCAGGCAACGATCGAAACACTTTCGAGAGTGCGCCGTTGCGCACGAGAAGTGTCGCACGTTCGATCTCGGGCGCCATGTAGCGATCGTGATCGATTGAACGACATTGAACACGTAGCAAAGCGTGTGCCTCTTCTAGCGCGTTCGACGACTTCAGAGGACGCAAAAACTCAATCCCCTGCGCCGCCGCCAACAGTTCGATGCCCAATATGTGCGCCGTGTTCGAAATCATTGCCTGCAAACGCCGCGCGGCGAAGGTCGCCATCGAGACGTGATCTTCTTGGTTCGCAGATGTCGGCAGGCTGTCCACGCTTGCGGGATGCGCGAGTGATTTATTTTCACTGGCAAGCGATGCCGCGGTAACATGGGCAATCATGAAGCCCGAATTGAGACCCGCGTCGGCCGTCAAGAACGGCGGCAAGCGCGACACGCTGCCGTCAATGAGCATGGCAACGCGCCTCTCGGCAATTGCCCCCACCTCAGCGATCGCAACGGCCATCGCATCGGCCGCCAGTGCGACAGGTTCCGCGTGGAAATTTCCGCCAGAAATCATCTCTTGCGTATCTGCGAACACTAACGGATTGTCAGTCACCGCATTGGCTTCGCGCAGCAGCACCAATGCGGCATGCCGCAACTGATCAAGGCATGCGCCAATGACTTGCGGCTGACAGCGCAAGCAATACGGATCCTGAACCCGATCATCGCCCTCCGTGTGCGACTGTCGGATGTCGCTGCCAGCGAGCAACGCGCGGTAATACTTAGCCACATCAATTTGCCCGGGTTGCCCGCGTACGGCATGAATGCGCGGATCAAACGGGCCATCGCTTCCGCGCGCCGCGTCAACCGTCAAAGCCCCAATCACGAGTGCAGATTCAAGCACCGGTTCGAATGTCAACAACGCGTGTATCGCCAGCGCCGTTGAAGTCTGCGTGCCATTAATGAGCGCGAGCCCTTCTTTGGCCGCAAGTCTCAGCGGCGCGATGCCCGCCTGCTGCAATGCAGGCCCGGCAGGAATGCGTTGCCCCTGTGGGTCAAGCATTTCGCCTTCGCCCAACAATGCGAGCGTCATGTGCGAAAGCGGCGCTAAGTCCCCAGAAGCTCCGACAGAGCCTTGACTCGGTACGCACGGCACGAGACCGGCGTTGTAGACGGCGATCAACGTGTCGACAACGACGTCACGCACGCCCGAGTATCCGCGCGCCAGGCTTGCGGCTTTGAGCGCCAGCATCAGACGAACGACGGCCGGTGCCAATGGCTCGCCCACACCAACTGAGTGCGAGCGAATTAGATTGAGCTGCAGAGTATCAAGATCAGTCGCGCTGATACGCTTGTTGGCGAGCTTTCCGAAGCCGGTATTGACGCCGTAGACAGGCGCGTCGCCAGCAGCAGCATCGGCAACCACTTGGTGGCTGGCACGGATTACCTCACGTGCCGACGGGTGCAGCGCAACCGCAACGCCACCGGTGTGCAGAACCAACAAATCTTCCAACGTGAGCGCGCCGGGATTGAGCGTGAAAATGGTCACAGTGTGCCCTGTTCGTTGCGAAAAATTAAGCCGAAACCATGGGCAAATTCAAGCCCCATTGGCGGGCGATTTGTTTCGCGATTTCGTAACCAGCATCCGCATGGCGCATCACGCCCGTCGCAGGATCGTTCCACA